>JBEKCU010000085.1:0-27367 GCA_050014735.1 Candidatus Acidiferrales bacterium
GGCGCACGTCGTTTCACGCGCGTTCGGGCGGCCGCAGTTGATCCATACTAGATCTGCGATCGGCTCTCGATCGCTCAGCTCTTCTTGCTTTTTGCACACCCAACTTCGACCATCCGAACGCGGTGTTGGATTCCGGTGATCGCGCGCAACGTGGCAAGTTCCGTGACGCAAGCCCTCCTTACGAAATTCCAACTTTTGCATCGACGACGCAGGTGCTCAAGTCCTAGACGTGGGCGCCGATGTTGAGAATGCGCTCATTGATTGGGACGCCACATAGTTTCGGTGGTCGTTGTACGAGCCGCATGCAGGTTCTCAAGACGGAGTCAACGTTTGCCGATAGCGTTTTATGAGGGCAGGACACGATGCGTCATCCGCCTCGAGGGCGACATCGACATTACCTGTTCGGATGAGCTAAAGCGGACCCTGATCGAGGCGATTTCAACCCGAAAAGAGCTGCAAGTGGACCTGGCACGCGCGACAGACCTCGACGTTACCGCCATTCAATTGCTGTGGGCGGCAACGCGCGAAGCCAAAAGCTTAGGCGCTTCATTCGGAGTTGCAGGGCAGGTTCCGGAAAACATAATCAACACCGTTCGCGAGGCAGGTTTTGAAAAGTTTCCAGTGCCAATGAGTCCGCAGGTTGAACAGGAGAATTCCACTGCCTCGCCAGTAGAGAGTGTAAATGATCGATAAGTTCAAACAGGCGTTTCAGGAGGAGGCCCGCGAGATTCTACTGGAGCTGGAATCCGCCCTTCTTGAATTGAATGAGCGTCAAGGAGATACCGAGCTGGTAGGCAGGTCCTTTCGAGCGCTGCATACGATCAAGGGTTCTGGTTCGATGTTCGGATTCGATGAGATCGCCTCCTTTACTCACCACATTGAAAACGCTTTCGATCAGGTGCGCAATGGCCGACTTGGCGCTAGCACAGACCTCATTAGTCTTTCCTTAGCTGCCGTCGATCAGATCAAGGCGATGCTGGATCAAGCCGCCGGACAGGGCAATGCCGACCCTGCTGCCTCCGCGCAGATTCTGGCGAAATTGCACACGCTAACGGGAGGTTCCAAAACCGCACACGTGAAGGAGGCGACAGTATTGCCGGACGCGCCCGTGGAATCGGCCGCCGGTTCGGCTCGTGACTGGCATCTGCGGCTATCTCCGAAGTCCGACATGCTTCGGAATGGAGCCAATCCCCAGATCTTATTTCGCGAATTGCGGCAAATGGGAAAACTTCGAGTCACGGCGGAAACGTCAGCAATCCCCGCACTCGGAGAGATGGACCCGCAGCGTTGCTATGTCGTCTGGGACATCGTTCTAACCGCCGCAGTCACGGCTGAGGCCATCCGTGACGTATTTATTTTCGTGGAAGATAGCTGCGATCTTGCCGTCGATGCGGTGGTTGCGCGGATTGCGCAGCCACAGGCTGCTGACGTGCCGACACCCGCACCGCGTGTTGAGAGAAGCTCCTCCAGAGGACGCCGCGCCTCGGATAAGGAAGCGCAGGGTCCCACGATTCGAGTAGCCGCGGCGAAGTTGGACCAGCTTGTCGATTTAATGGGCCAGTTGGTCACGGTACAGGTGAGGCTGGGAGAAATCGCCACTCGCAGCGGGGATCGCGATATTCAGTCCGTGGCTGAGGAAGTTGGCGATTTAACCGCACAACTCCGCGAGAATTCGATGAGCATGCGCACACAGCCGCTGCGATCGACGTTCGAGCGTTTCAAACGGCTGGTTTTTGACCTGGGCCGCAGCTTGCACAAAGAAGTTGAACTCAGTTACGAAGGCGGCGACACCGAACTAGATAAGACGGTCATAGATCAACTCAACGATCCACTCATGCATTTGATCCGCAACAGCATGGATCACGGTGTTGAACTCCCGGATGAGCGCCGCGCCGCGGGTAAGAACCCCTCCGCCAACATTCATTTCACCGCGCGGCACGAGGGCGCGCAAGTTCTGATTCGCGTAGCCGACGATGGCAAAGGCATCGATAGGGAAGCGGTGCGTGCTCGCGCGGTTGAGCGAGGCATGGTCGCTGCCGACGCCCGGCTCAACCAGGCAGAGATCTTCTCACTGATCCTAGCCCCCGGTTTTTCGACCGCGCGAGAGATCACCGATGTCTCGGGACGAGGCGTGGGGATGGACGTCGTCAAGCGCAATGTGGAAGCGTTGCGAGGCAGCATCGAGATCGACAGCCAGACAGGTGTTGGATCGTCCGTCACACTGCGTCTGCCGCTCACTCTTGCCATCATCGACGGCCTGCTCGTGAGAGTCGGCCAGACACGATTCGTGATGCCTCTGTCGGATACGGTGGAATGCGTTGAACTCACGCGGCAAGACATCGAAAGCGCGGGTGGCAAGCACGTCGCCTACATCCGAGGCGAAGTCGTTCCTTACATCCGTCTGAGCGAGCATCTGCAAATCCGTTCGGAGCGGCCGGAACGGGAACAGGTCATGGTTGCCGAAACCGAGCACGGTCGTTTCGGCTTCGTCGTCGACCAAGTCCTTGGAGACCACCAGACCGCGATTAAGAATCTAGGCAGGCTGTATCGGAACGTCCACGTCGTATCCGGGGCCACGATCCTCGGTGACGGCACCGTGGCGCTGATTCTCGATTTGCACCGTATCGTTCAAGCGGCGATTCGCACAACCGATGTTGTTCCCCGCGCGCACGTTCACGTGCCTAGCGAGCAGCTTGTCGCATGAAACAGGAAAGCATCAAGCGTTCGATAAGACGAAGTTCAAAGGAGACGTTCACATGGCGAGCAAGGTTGTAGTCGGCAATCAGGCAACGCATCGGGCTCCAGGAAATGGGCACGGCAAGCCTGCCCGGACGGGACCCGCGGAGTACACCGACGAGACACGGATGCTGGTGGTCTCGCAGGAGATCATGCGATTGGTCGAGGCGTCGAGGGAAGGACGGCTGACCGAACGCGGAAGAGCGGACCAGTTTGAGGGCGTTTACCGCGACGTGATGGAAGGCGTGAATACGATGCTCGATGCGATCTTACTGCCCATCGGCGAAGGCAATCGCATCCTGGCGCAGATTTCGAGCGGCAAGATCGACGAACTGATTTCCCAGACTTATAAGGGCGACCACGAGAAGATGAAGCAAGCGGTCAACAATGTTGCCATTGTGACGCAGGGCCTGCAGAAGGAAATGGCGCGATTGACCGAAGCGTCCAAAGAGGGGCAGTTGTCAGATCGTGGAAAGCCGGAACAATTCCAGGGCGCCTACGCCGAGATCGTTCGAGGGGTAAACGCGATGCTGGACGCGATTCTGTTGCCGATCGGTGAAGGCAATCGCATTCTGGCGCAGATTTCGAGCGGGAAGATCGACGAACTCATTGCCCAGACGTATAAGGGCGATCACGAGAAGATGAAGCAGGCGGTCAACAAAGTCGCCGTCGTCATTCAGAGTTTACAGAAAGAACTTGTCCGCCTGACGGATGCCTCCAGGGAAGGCCAGCTGTCGGACCGAGGCAAACCGGAGCAATTCCAGGGGGCGTATGCGGAGATCGTTCGCGGCGTAAACGCGATGCTGGACGCGATTCTGTTGCCGATCGGAGAAGGCAATCGCATTCTGGCCCAAGTTTCGAATGGCAAGATCGACGAACTGATCGCGCAAACATACAAAGGCGATCACGAGAAGATGAAACAGGCGATCAACAATGTCGCTCTCGTGCTGCAAGGCCTTCAGAAAGAAATGGGAAGGCTCACCGATTCGGCCAGCAACGGGGAACTATCTGAACGCGGGCATCATGAGCAGTTCCGCGGCGCCTATGCGGACATCGTGCGCGGAGTGAACAGCGTCCTCGATGCCGTCATTGGGCCACTGAACGTATCCGCCAATTACGTCGATCGCATCAGCAAGGGCGATGTTCCGTCCCAAATTACGGACACCTATCGCGGTGATTTCAACGCCATCAAGAACAACCTGAATACGCTGATCTCCGCCATGAACGACATCACGTCCGCCGCCGACGAAATATCCCGCGGCAACCTGACCGTCACCATCCGCGAGCGGTCCCCTCAGGACAAACTCATGCAAGCTTTGAGTTCCATGGTGAAGGACCTGACCCGCACCGTAAGCGAAATTCGCACGATCGCCGGGGAAGTCAGCTCGGCGAGCCAATCGATCAGCACCGCTTCGGTTCAAATGTCGAACGGTGCGACATCGCAGGCCGCCTCGGCGGAACAGGCCTCCGCTTCGATGGAAGAGATGGTTTCCACCATCAAGCAGAACGCCGACAACGCACAACAAACCGACAAGATCGCAAATAAGTCGGCCAAGGACGCTCAGGAAAGCGGGCGCGCCGTGGTCGAGGCCGTCACAGCGATGAAGGAAATCGCGAGCAAAATTTCCATCATCGAGGAGATCGCCCGGCAGACCAACCTGCTCGCGCTCAACGCGGCAATTGAAGCCGCGCGAGCCGGCGAGCACGGCAAGGGATTCGCCGTAGTAGCTGCCGAAGTCCGCAAGCTTGCCGAACGCAGTCAGAAGGCCGCGGGCGAAATCAACCAACTCTCAGGGACCACGGTTCGAGTCTCGGAGAAGGCCGGCGAAATGCTCGACAAGTTGGTGCCCGACATACAAAAGACGGCCGAACTGGTGCAGGAAATTACCGCCGCCAGCAAAGAACAGGACACCGGGGCGGAACAGATCAACAAAGCGCTGATGCAGCTCGAAAAGGTCATTCAGCAGAACGCCACGGCTTCCGAGGAAATGGCTTCCACGACCGAGGAGTTGACTGGCCAATCCGACCAGCTCATGAGCGCCCTCGGATTCTTCCGTACTGGAGACGACGGCCACACGCAAACTGCGCGGCCAGGTGCGTCAAGACCAACCCGGCTCACCGAGGCCGCTTCATCCAAAGTGCAAAAGCCTAACGGACACGACGAATCGACATCGGGCGCGAAAAAGAACGATAAGGCCGGCTTCAACCTCAAACTGAAGGAAAAAGGCGATCACCTCGACAAGGAATTCGAGCGTTTCTAAAGGGCTGCCAGGCGGACCACACTCGGGCGGGCCCCTGTTTGAACTTCGGAGTAAAGAGCTGGGGCCCACTCGCGAAACAGATTCGCACCAGCGTTCAACGTATCAAAGGAGAGGTTCATGAGCGTTAGCGATATCACGGAAATGCGCCAGTATCTGACGTTTAAACTGGGTAACGAGGTCTTCGGCATCGATGTCGCGAAGGTTCGCGAGGTGCTCGATTTCACCAACATCACGGAAATCCCCAGGACGCCGGAATTCATGAGCGGAGTGATCAACCTGCGGGGCAGCGTGGTGCCGGTGGTGGATTTGCGGCTTTGCTTTCAGATGACGAAGACCGAGCGAACCAGGAACACGTGCATCATTGTGGTCGAAGTATTGCTGGATGGTGAATCCACCGTGATTGGCGCACTGGCCGATTCCGTGGAAGAGGTGATCGATCTGGAGCCGGACCAGATTCAGCCCGCCCCCAAAATTGGCACCCAGATTCACACCGATTTCATCAAGGGCATGGGCAAGCGCGATTCTCAGTTCATCATGATCCTCGAAATTGACCGCGTTTTCACGGCCGAAGAGCTGGGAGCCGTGCAAACAGTGGAAGGAGTAGGGGCTCTTGTTGAAGCGAGCGTCTAGTCCTCGGAGGCAGGGGGCAATCCGGAGCTCCTCGGCGACACCTTGAAGGAACATGACGAAAGCCTTTCCACGCGGGATCTCAAACGACTTTGCAGCCTGATCTATGAGCAAACCGGCATTGTGATTAACGCGGAAAAACAGGTCATGCTGGAAGGCCGGCTCAAGCGGCGCATGGCTGCGCTCAAAATGGCTTCTTATTGGGAGTACTGCGGCTATCTCTTCACCGGGGCCGGCCATCATCCTGAAGAGATCATTCAGCTGATCGACGCCGTTACGACCAATAAGACCGACTTCTTTCGCGAGAAACCGCATTTTGATTTTTTGGTTGCGAAGGCGCTTCCTGACTTAATGTCGCGGAATCGGAGCGGGAGAGAAATTCTAATTTGGAGCGCCGGGTGCTCCACCGGAGAAGAACCGTACACTATGGCGCTGGTTCTAAATGAGTACGCGCAGTCGCACCCCGGTTTCCATTTCCGGGTGCTTGCGACTGACATTTCCACGGACGTATTGGCCAGGGCCAGGCTGGGAATTTTCAATCATGAAGTCGTGCGTCCGGTACCGGCCGATCTGCGCAAGAAATACTTCATGCGCAGTCGGGACAGAAAATCCAACATCTTGCGAGTTGTTCCGGAGTTGCGCGAAACGATCGAGTTTCGCCGGCTGAATTTCATGGAAGACTTTGGCATGACGGAAATGGCTGACGTCATCTTCTGCCGCAACGTGATTATTTACTTCGATCCGCCGACGCAGGAACGCATCTTGCAGAAGTTAAGCCGCCAGCTCGTTGACGGCGGATATATGTTTGTGGGCCACTCAGAGACCCTGCACCGGATGGACGTGCCGTTGGTGCCGATTGCTCCCGCGCTCTACAGGAAGATCAGTGATCGAGATCAAATCTGAACCGCCGGAGTTCTATCTCATGCCCGGGGAGGTCCATCTCGCCCGCAGCCCGGCAATCCTGAAGACCGTCCTGGGTTCCTGCGTTGGGATCACGTTTTGGATACCGCGATTAGGCATTGGCGCGCTGTGTCACGGGATCTTGCCGCGATCCCCTCAGGGCATTATGGCTGGGGAAGGCTACCGGTATGTCGATTTTGCGATATCGGACCTGGCCAGGCGATTCGATGCCGCCGGCGCGAATCGCAGCGAGGTGCAAGTGAAAGTGTTCGGCGGAGGCGATGTGATTCCGGCTCTCTCTGGAACTGCGCGGAACGGGACCGTCGGGCGGCAGAACTTGGAAGCCGCACTGGCGGTCCTGGTGGAAGAGGGGTTCGGAGTAGCCGCGCAGGACCTAGGAGACACAATCGGCCGCGTCATCCAATTCAATACCTTAACTGGAGAAGTCCTGCTGCGCCGACTCCAAATTTCAAAACTGGACGTCGACGGCCTAACACCTCTATTACCGGCGGAAACGAAACCATGAGCCCACGGAAAATCCGAGTATTGATCGTGGACGATTCCGCGCTGGTTCGCCAAACGCTGAGCGAAATACTGTCGTCGGACCCGGATATCGAGGTCATCGGTACGGCTTCCGACCCTTTTGTCGCCTCGGAAATGATCGGTGAACAGATCCCGGATGTCATCACGCTGGATATCGAGATGCCGCGCATGGATGGCTTGACGTTTCTGCAGAAAATCATGGCCCAGCATCCGATTCCAGTCGTGATCTGTTCCAGCCTGGCCGAAGAGGGAGCGCAAAGCACTCTCAAGGCTCTCGAATACGGCGCGGTGGACATCATCACGAAACCCCGATTGGGCAGTAAGCAATTCCTGGAGGAATCGCAATTGATGCTCTGCCAGGTCGTGAAGGCGGCTGCGGCAGCACGAGTGCAAGGACCGCGGCGCAAACACGTGGTAGAGCCCAAGTTGAATGCCGATTCCGTACTATCCCGCCCCTCGGGCGCTATGATTGAAACCACCGACAAAATAGTCGCGATCGGAGCATCGACTGGCGGAACAGAAGCTCTAACAACAGTTCTAGAGGCCCTTCCCCTTGACGCTCCCGGAGTCGTGATTGTGCAACACATGCCTGAGATGTTTACGAAGGCTTTCGCAAACCGGCTGAACAGCTTGTGCGAGATTACAGTTAAGGAAGCGGAACCCAACGACACCGTCCTGCGTGGGCGGGCGCTGATTGCGCCGGGAAATCACCACATGCTTCTGAAGCGGAGCGGCGCCCGCTACTACGTGGACATCAAAGAGGGACCTCTGGTTTGCCGGCACCGGCCTTCGGTTGACGTGCTGTTCCGCTCGGCCGCCCGCTACGCCGGGCAAAACGCGGTGGGCGTCATCATGACCGGGATGGGAGATGACGGCGCAAACGGCATGCTGGAAATGAAGCAGGCGGGAGCGGTCACAATCGCGCAAGACGAGGCGACGTGCGTGGTTTTTGGAATGCCGAACGAAGCGATCAAACGAAATGCGGTTGACCGGATCGTTCCCTTGCAAGCAATCGCCAAAGCAATTGTTTCGTGCGCAAGGTGAGGCTGCGATGCGGAAAGTGCGCGAGGAACGATGACGGCAGAGAAAAAAAAGGCGTTCATCACCGTTCTGACCGGCGCGCAGACCGATCTGAATCAACTTGCCATTGCGACCGAGGCTGGAGTCGGGTCCGTGTCGTCCGCCTTCAGGACTCTGGCTACACAGGCGGACTCCGTATTGAAGCAGGCGGCCGCCATTGTAAACATTGTTGAAAATGAGGGTGTAAGCACCGTGCTTGCAAAGGTGCAATCGCTGTGTCTCTCGGTAAAGGGCTTCCTAGAGCAGAGACTGGAAGCGGCGGGCTCGATCCTCGACGTTCTTCAGGGCGATCGGAAGTTGCTGAAGCTCCTGATTCGGGGCACCCAGCGTCAAACAGAAATTGCCCGGCAACTGAAAGCGTTGAGTGTTTTCACCAACGTGGAGGTCGCCTATCTGGGAAACATCGGCGACGATTTTCAGATTCTCGCGCAAGAATTGTCCACATTTGCCAAGTCCGTATCCGATCAAACTCTCGAACTTTCCCGACAAACGGAAAGCAGGGAACTGGCGATTGAGGAAACCAGACGCGAGTTGGCGGTTCACCTGCCTGGATTACGCGCCGACATGAATCAACTGGGAGACGGCTTTACGGTGACCTTGAAGCGCATCGATGCCGATCTGGGCCAACTCGCCATGATTCCAGGGAAGTTCAGAGCGTGCGCCGAGGATACCAGCCGGCAGATTGCAGGTGTTGTGGCGGCCATCCAGGCCCACGACATTACTCGACAGCAAATCGAACACGTCCAGGAAGCTCTTCAGTTGATTGCGGCCAGGATTGCAGCCGTGGATCGTGGGCAGCGTGATGAAACACCCCTGGTCTATGCCGGCTTGACGATTCAGATCTATCAATTGAAGACCACGAAGGAAACCGTGGCCAATTGGACGTCCCAGGTCAAAAGGTGCATGGGCGGCATTCGACAGCTAAGCGCTTCGGATGTCCTTCGTATCGGCCCTGTTGTTCTCGAACAAGAGCGCGAACTGTCGTCTCAACTGACCAACATCGAAGTGCTGCAAGAAAAAAGCCAGGAGTACAGCAAGAGAATCCAGAACACGCTGGGTGGACTATCGAGCTTGTTCGAACTGGTGAAGGAACATCAGGGACGCTCACAGTATGTGCGACATCGATTACAACTTCTCAGGTTCAACTCGCTCATTAAGGCGCATCACATGAGCCGGCAGGGCGTCGTCGTGTCGGCCATTGCGAACTTGATTAACGAAGTGTCCGTTGAATGGAACGTGATCACGGAGCAATCCGGCGTCGCACTAACCGAGATACTGCGTTTAGTCAAAAAGGCGGACGAAGTGATGGGAGTGTTTTCCGAGGCCAGCAGCCAAACGCTGCGCGAAAATCGGTCGCAAACCATAGCGATATTGAATAATGTTCGAGGCGCTGCGGGATTGGTGGCCAAAGAGGCCTCGCGAATGCAAGTTCTCACGGAGACCATGCAAGGGAATCTCGCTAATTTCGGCGATAAGGGAGATGCGTTCGATGTTTGCTTTGGCCACCTAGACACTGCACTGAGCCGGATTGAAGGTCTGGCCCGCGGGCTAGAGTCGGAAAATCCGCAAATTGCGGGGCAATACGATGCGGCGGAAGCTGAGCGCCTGTTCTCCGCGTCCTATACGACCGAGGTTGAGCGCAATGTGATGAACGCCGCGCTTTATGGGGCGCCTTTGCCCGTCATGGAGCAGTCGTTTGCGGGAAACGACGTCGAGCTTTTCTAGGATGTTCAACGCACCAAGTGGGCGCAACATGCGGAACAAAATATTTGAACGATGAAGTCCCGATTGCCGTGTTTGACGACGGAGGTTTGTGACCTGGCTGGGATGAAACTTGAATGTGAGAATCGATTTTGGTAGCACCGGCGAGACGCCCGCGCTATTGGTATTGGATCGATTTGGCCCAATTAGAAAGTCGAATTGAGTTCGCCGTGGAGTGCGCCAGTACCCGAAGGAGATGAGATGACGAAAATCTTGGCCGTCGATGATTCCGCCAGCGTCCGCCAGATGGTCACATTCACCTTGCAGGGAGCTGGCTATGAGGTTGTCAATGCGGTGGATGGCAAGGACGGGCTGACCAAAGCCGGACAAGACAAATTCGACATGATCATTACCGATCTGAATATGCCAAACCTGGATGGCATCGGGATGATCGTTGAAATTCGGAAACTGCCCGGCTGCTCGTTCGTTCCAATCCTTATGCTGACCACTGAATCCCAAGCCGAGAAAAAGGACGCGGGGCGCAAGGCCGGGGCGACCGGATGGATTGTGAAACCTTTTAATGCGGACCAGCTGATTGCAGTTATCCGAAAGCTGGTTAAGTAACGGGAAATCGATCAAGAGCCAAGCGCGAATCTATTTCAAGACCGGAGGCAAGACGAGTGCAGCCTTATGAATCCCGTCGAGAACACCACCGAGCTACCGGCACAGGATCCTAATTACACCGGCCTGCGGGACGTCAACGTGGAACTGCTGGTCAGTGCGATTGAACAAACCGGCGGCGCCATCGTCATCACGGATACCTCAGGCCGAATTCAGTACGTTAACCCCGCATTCACCAATTTGACCGGTTACACGGCAAATGACGTGGTCGGCCGGCACACCCGCATCCTGAAGTCCAACCGCCAGGATCCGGAGTATTACCGAAATCTTTGGCGCACGATCAGTTCGGGCAAGGTATGGCGCGGTGAGCTGATCAATCGGCGAAAGGATGGCTCGCTTTATACCGAGGAACTCACGATCACCCCGATCCGGGGCCCGAACGGCGTTACCACCAACTACATCGCCATCAAGCAGGATGTAACCGAACGCAGGGCGTCCGAAGAGAAACTTCAAGAACAGGAGATGAAGGTGCGCAAGCATCTTGCCGAAATCGAGCAGATTTACAAATATGCTCCCGTGGGCCTGGTGTATTTGGACCGAGAGTACCGGGTGATCCGCATTAACGAGCAGCTGGCTGCCGTCAGTGGATTATCCGCCGAGGCAAGCGTCGGCAAAACGATACGGGAACTCGCGCCGCGGATTGCGGACAGACTGATCGAGATTTTTTGTCAGGTATTCGACCGGGGAGAACCGATTCTCGACGTCGAAATTCATGAACACGTTCCGGATGGGTCTGGGGAGCAGTGCTGGCTTTGCAGCTATTTCCCCATCAAGTCCGAAGTGGGAGCGGTCGTCGGCATCACCGCATCGGTGCGCGATATCACGTCGCGCAAGCGCATGGAGGAAGCGCTCAAGATTTCGGAGGAGAATTATCGTCTCCTGTTCGAACGCAACATGGCCGGGGTATTTCGCTACGGAGAGGGCGGGACGATTCTCGATGCAAACGACGCCTGCGCCCGCCTCCTGGGGTATTCCTCGAACAAGGAACTCATAGGCCTTCATCGCAGGGATGTGTTATTCGATCCCGGCGAAGACAAGCGTACATGGGCGCGCTTGAGCCAGGAAAAGACTCTGATGAATCGTGAGGCTTGCCTCCGGCGAAAAGACGGCGGCGCCGTGTGGGCGATCGTAAACTTGAGCTGGGTGGAGAATATCGGCCGCGCTCCATACGTGGAGGGCAGTTGCGTCGATATCACCGAACGTAAAGTGGCCGAGAACGAGATCAAGAAGGCCAAGGAAGCGGCCGAATCGGCAAACCGCGCGAAGAGCCAATTCCTGGCCAACATGAGCCATGAAATCCGCACGCCGATGAATGGAGTTATCGGCATGGCGGCGCTGCTGCTGGATACCGAACTGAACGCGGAGCAGCGATCGTATGCCGAGATTGTCCGGAACAGCGCCAAGTCGCTCCTGGCGATTATCAACGATATTCTCGATTTCTCCAAGATCGAGGCCCACAAGCTATCGCTTGAGAAAACGGATTTCGATTTAAATGCCCCGCTGAGGGAAGCCGCGGAGATGCTGGCGATCGAGGCCCACCGGAAGGGACTTGAACTGACATGCGATATCGATCCAGGAGTTCCTGTGTTCTTGCGAGGAGATCCGAACCGCTTGCGCCAGGTTCTGGTCAATCTCCTGGCGAACGGCATTAAGTTCACGCAGCAAGGCGAGGTTGCTATTCGCATCAATCTCGAAGCCGAATATGAACGCACGGCAACCCTGCGTTTTAGACTCAAGGACACGGGAATCGGATTTTCTGAAGATCAATCGCAATCGTTCTTCGAACCCTTTGTTCAAGCAGATGGCTCGTCCACGCGAAAATATGGGGGGACCGGCCTGGGTCTGGCGATTTCAAAGCAACTCGTCGAGATGATGGGCGGAAGCATCGGTGCCTTCAGCGCTCCGGGCAAGGGTGCGACGTTCTGGTTCGCCATCACATTTGAGAAGCAGACCCAACCGGCTGCCTCACCGAAAGGAATAGATATAAGGCTTCAGGCGCCCAAGGTCCTTGTTATCGACGATAGCGCCGCGTACCGTGCCCTGATGCGCAGCTTTCTGCAGCGCTCCGGCTGCACCAGCGACGAGGCCGTGGATGCGGATTCGGCGCTGGCGGCGCTTCATGCCGCCGCGGCTACCGACGAGCCGTTTCGAGTTGTCCTGATGGATTGGAAGATTAGCGAAACAAATGGAAAGAACCTGGCGGAACGGATCGGCTCCGACCCGGAATTGCAGGGAATCCCAATTCTGCTCATGGTCCCATTGGGCCGGGAAGCTGAAACGAATTCGCTGAGGCATCGAGGATTCGCGGGCCGCATATCGAAGCCCATCTGGGAATCGTCCCTCAAAAACGCATTGTCTCTTGCCTTGGGAGATAGAAACGACGGCCACGCGGCAAGGACGGAAAGTTATGCGATCCCCGTCGCGACTGCACCGGCGGCCGCTGCAAATTCGCGGATCCTGGTGGTCGAGGACAACACGACAAATCAGACGGTAGCCGTCGCAATCCTCCAGAAGCTTGGCCATCACGCGGAGGTCGCAGATAACGGTGTGGAGGCCATCAAGCTGCTTCAACGATTTGAATACGACCTGGTGTTGATGGACTGTGAAATGCCGATCATGGATGGTTTCGAGACGTCCCGGCTCATCCGGCGACAGGTGATCGGCACGGGCAATCCCAGCATTCCGATCATCGCTCTAACCGCCCACGCGATGCAGGGCGACCGCGAAAAATGCATTGCAGCCGAGATGAACGCAGCTTCTCACCCGGCTTCTCAATCGCCTCGGGACACCGTGTTTGACGAAAAGGAACTTGTCGCTCGGCTCTCGGGCGCCGAGGAACTGGCCAGAAAAATTGTTGCAGGATTCCTAATGGACGCGCCCAGTCAGTTGCGGAAGTTGAGGGAGCAAATCAAGAACGGCGACATGACCCGCGCAAGCGCTCAGGGGCACTCACTGACGGGCGCGTGCGCAACCGTGTCGGCCCCGGCGTTGCGAGAACAAAGTCGCCAGATTCAACGTGCCGCAGCCGACGGCGATTTATCCCGCTGCGCGGGCCTGCTCGCCCCGCTGGAAGAAAAATTCGAGGTATTCAAGGCTGCTTTGAGCAAGATCGGGTGGATTTAACCAGCCCCGAAAGGAAGAAACTGCATGCGCACATTAATCGTTGAAGACGATTTCACGAGCCGGCTGTTACTGCAAACGATTCTCGCAAAGTACGGTGAATGCCACATTGCGATCAACGGCAAGGAAGCCGTGGATGCTTTTCGTTTGTCGAAGCAGAATCGAAACTCATACGACCTGATCTGCATGGATATTATGATGCCGGAAATGGACGGTCAGACCGCGCTCCGCGAAATTCGCAACGTCGAGGAATCGGAAGGGACGCTGTCGACCTCGGGAGTGAAGGTCATCATGGTCACCGCTCTGGATGAAGTCAAGGATGTGGTCGCGTCCTTCAAATCTCTGTGCGATGCATACCTGTTCAAACCGGTCGACAGCGGTAAACTTCACCAGCAGTTGAAAATGCTGTCGCTCATTTCGTAGAAAGTGCGCTCAGGGCGGACAGTCCCGGAAATCTCTTTTTCAGCTCGCGTTGGCCCAAGTTTTCAGGAATCCTTCTTTGTTCCGCGAAATCTAATCTCTCGGTGAAACGTTGTGTCCGTCGCAAGACCGCTGTAGAATGCCCGGGCGAGCATTCCAGTTCGGAAATGCCGGTTTGCACATGAATCATGGCGCGGATGGACGAAACGCTTATTCCATACATGTGCGGCCATTTTGAATAGGAGACAGACGATGTTGCGCATAAACGATGAAGCCCCGAATTTCACGGCCGAAACTTCGCAGGGCACAATCAACTTCCACGAATGGATCGGCAACGGCTGGGCCGTTTTGTTCTCGCATCCCAAGGACTTTACACCGGTGTGCACCACCGAACTGGGTTACATGGCCGGCTTACAGCCGGAATTCGAGAAGCGTAATACGAAGATCATCGGCCTGAGCGTGGACCCAGTGACCAGCCACAGCAAATGGGCTGCGGATATCGAAGAGACGCAGGGACACAAGGTGAATTATCCCATGATCGGCGACCCAGAATTGAAAGTCGCCAAGCTGTATGACATGTTGCCGGCGGACTCCGGCACTACTTCCGAAGGCCGTACGGCGGCCACCAACGCCACCGTGCGCACCGTGTTCGTGATCGGGCCCGACAAGAAGATTAAGTTGATGCTCAGCTATCCGATGAGCACCGGACGGAACTTCGACGAAGTGCTGCGAGTTCTGGATTCCATGCAACTCACGGCCAAGCACAAAGTGGCCACGCCGGTGAACTGGAAACAGGGCGACGACGTCATTATTCTTCCGGCGGTGACCGATGACGAAGCCAAACTAAAGTATCCTGACGGATGGAAGTCGCCCAAGCCATACCTGCGAATTGTTCCTCAACCGAAGTGAGCGTTCCGCAGGCAAGAGTTTCATAAAGTGATCTTCAAGCAATTCTACCTGCCGTGTCTGGCGCACGCCTCCTACATTATTGGAGACGAGGCAACAGGCACGGCCGCTGTCGTCGATCCGCAGCGTGATACGGACCAATACATTTCGTTTGCCGCCGAACACGCCCTCAAAATCAGATACGTATTCCTTACTCATTTGCACGCTGATTTTGTTGCCGGACATCTGGAACTGCGCGATCGCGTGGGCGCCACGATTTATCTTGGCGCCGCGGCAAAGGCGACTTACGCGTTCGCTCCGGTTCGCGATGGCGACGTAATTGAGTTCGGGCGCGTTCGATTGCGAATAATGGAAACGCCGGGACATACTCCCGAGTCTATCTCGATCGTCGTTTACGATCTTGCCGCCGCCGGTAAGGGCGAGACTCCACAACCGTATGCCGTGCTCACGGGCGACACGTTGTTCATCGGAGACGTCGGACGTCCGGACCTGCGCGCTGCCTTGGGCTGGTCGGCCGCCGACCTTGGTAATCTGCTTTTCGATTCTCTGCACACCAAGTTGATGACGCTGCCGGACAATAGCCTCGTGTATCCGGCTCACGGCGCGGGCTCTCTGTGTGGAAAATCGCTGAGTAAGGAAACGGTCTCCACGCTCGGAGAACAGCGCTGAACGAACTACGCCCTGCAGCCCATGAGCAGGGAAGCATTCGTTCAAGTCGTGACCGCCGATCAGCCCGAAGCTCCTTCGTACTTCAATTACGACGCCGTCCTGAATAGCCAGGAACGGCCGACGCTCGATGAAACGCTCGCGCGCGTGAATCCCATGCCTCTGGACGGAGTGCTCGCGCTCCAGGAAGTCGGCGCGCAGATTCTCGACTCCCGTGATCCCGGCGAATTTGCGGCCGCGCATTTGAGGGGCAGCATTAACATCGGCCTCGGCGGCCAGTACGCCACGTGGGTGGGAACAACTCTCGACCGGGATCACCCGATCGTGATTGTTGCCGACCCTGGACGCGAGGGAGAGTCGGCGACTCGGCTGGGTCGCATCGGCTTCGACCACATCGTGGGTTATCTGCAGGATGGCTTGCACTGCTTGAAATCGCGTCCGGATTTGACCGCGACAACCGAACGCGTCAGCGCGCCGTTTGCGGCAGATTTATTAGCCTCGTCTCAGCCCCCTGTGGCGATCGATGTCCGAGCTCCACGCGAGCGTGAACAAAAATACATTCCTGGAAGTTTGAGCATGCCGCTCAATCATCTGGCCGAAAATCTTGGAACGCTGCCCAGAGACCGTTCGTTTTTAGTGTACTGCGCGGGCGGCTACAGATCGTCTATCGCTGCGAGTCTGCTGCAACGCGCTGGGTTTGCGCACGTCAGCGAAATTGCCGGCGGCATCGCGGCGTGGGAAGCCGCGAAGTTGCCGGTAGCTACCGCCAAGGCTCCGCTGTAGCGTCTGGATTTCAAGAGATGGAGTCCGTAACTGGTAGCGCCGGCGCCACTAGAACCGATCCTCACATTCAATCTTCACGGACAGTGACTCACAATCCGATTTTCTTTACTCGAATTAACCTCCGGTGTATAAGTGTCCCCATCGAGCATATAAGATCGTTGCAATTCCATCGTTAGGCATCAAAATGCTTTGAAAGGTGAATATGAGAAACCCAGCTCGTCGTCCGGTCGGACTACTCCTTTTTGTTCTGAGTTTTTTTGGCAGCGCTCGCGGTGCATTTGGACAGAGCGATTGGACTACGTGGGGCTACGATCAGGAGCGCACAGGCTGGAACAAAGCGGAGACAACTCTCAACAAGGATAATGTCTCGCGCCTGGAGCTGAAATGGACGGCGCAGTTGAGCACGCCTACCGATTACCTGGTGCTCTCAACGATAACCGCGCCGTTGGTGGTCACCGCCACCACGCCGCAGGGGCCCGCGCCATTTGTCATCGTTGTGGGTAGCGATAACAGCGTGTACGCGATACACGCCGACACTGGAAAAGTTGCCTGGCAACGCAAGTTTCCGAACGACCTGACGCCTAAGAATAAGCCAGATGCGATGTGTTCTAACACCCAGAATGCAACCCCGGTCGTCGACAAATCCGCGCAGATCGTCTATCTAAACACCACGGATGGAAAAATACGCGGCTTGAATCTTCTGGATGGCGAAGATCGCATGCCACCGACTTCTTACATCCCGGAGTTCGCACGAAACTGGAGCTTCAACTTGGTCGACAATGTCGTCTACACATCTCTTGGACGGGGATGCAATGGAGCCACCGCGCAGGTGGATGCCATGGATATGAGCGATCCCAGCCGCCACCTTGCCACTTTTTTTACCGGCGCGGCGCGGATTGGCGGGGCCTGGGGACGGGGCGGTCCGGTTCGCGGGCCAAAGGGCATCTATGTACAAACCTCGGATGGCGCATACGACCCGGCGACAGCAAAATTCGGAAATACAGTCATGGCCCTTAATTTTAAGGACCTGCGATTGGTGGACTCCTTCACTCCCGCGGACTGGAAGGATCTGAACGCAAAGGACCTGGATTTCGGTTCCGCGAATCCGCTGATTTTTCCATTTAAGAATTGGACGCTCGTGGCGTCCGCAGGGAAACAGACCGTCCTATACCTACTGGATGCAAACAATCTGGGAGGCGCGGACCACCATACGCCCCTGTATCAATCGCTACGCTGGGGGAATGACATCCTGCGTCCCTTCGGAATGGGAGTCTGGGGCGCGATGGCGAGCTGGGAGGATCCCTCGGGAAACCGCTGGATTCTGATGCCGATGTGGGGACCTCCAGCCAAGGACGCTCCGGCCTTTAAGTATACGTACGGCGATGCGGACAACGGCAGCGTGATGGCCTTTCAAGTTGTGGTGGAGAATGACAAGCCCGCTATAGTTCCCATGTGGCGATCGCGCGACATGCACGTTCCCGATCCGCCCGTGGTGGCAAACGGCGTGGTTTACGCGCTTCAGACAGGCGAGAACACAACTCAAAGAGTGGATACGCCAAAAACCCGCGTTACGCCCATAACAAACGCCGTCCTCTATGCGTACGACGCGGAAACAGGAAAGGAATTGTTTTCCAGCAAGGAATCGATCAACAGTTGGGTCCATTTTAGCGAGCCGGTCGTGGCCAACGGCATGGTCTACGTTTCGACTTGGGATGCGCGGGTGTATGCGTTTGGTTTGAAGTAGGACAGGCTTCAGCCTGTACGGTTTTGAATTCCTTCACGGTGTCAAAATTCAAAAAACGAAGGGAAGCCAGCGCCTCTGTCCTTTGCTTCATTCCATGCTGTATTTTGAAGATCGCGCAGCAAAAACAGATTCACTTTACGTCGATTAAGCCTCCGGTGTATAAGTGTCCCCATCCTCGAAGTGAACAATTAGATCCCAGCTTCAAAGTGGCCGGGGCCAGAAATCTATGTCGAAAGGCTGATATGAGAAATCGATCTGCGTATCTGATCGGAGCGTTTGTTTTTCTGTTTGCGTTTTCCATCGCCGCTCGCGATTTAACCGCTCAGAGCGACTGGACCACGTGGGGCTACGATCAGGAACGCTCCGGTTGGAACAAGGCGGAAACGACGCTCACCAAGGACAATGTCTCGCGCCTCGATCTGAAATGGACTGCTCAGCTGAGCACGCCGCCCAGTCATATGGTTCTCTCGACCCTGACCGCTCCTTTGGTGGTCACCGCCGCCACGCGGCAGGGACCTAAGATATTTGTCATTGTCGTCGGTAGCGACGACACCATATTTGCCATCAACGCCGATACTGGCAAAATCGCCTGGCAACGCAATTTTTCCAGTACTCTCACGCCGAAGCATCCGGCGACCTGGCTTTGTCCCAACACGCAAAATGCAACACCGGTCATCGACAAAGCCGCCGGGATCATCTATCTGAACACCACGGACGGAAAGATACGCGGCCTGAGTATCCTGGACGGAGAGGATCGCATGCCAGCGACTTCTTACATCCCGGAGTTTGCGCGGAACTGGAGCTTCAACCTGATTGACAATGTCGTCTATACATCGATGGGGCGGGGATGCAATGACGTGACTGCTCAGGTGGATGCCATGGACCTGAGCGATCCTGGGCGCCATGTTTCCACGTTTTTCACCGGCGCGGCTCGCATCGGCGGAGCATGGGGACGAGGCGGCGTGGTTCGTGGTCCCAGGGGCCTTTACGCGCAAACCGCGGATGGCCCTTACGATCCCGCAACCGCCAAATTTGGTAACACGGTGATGGTGTTTAACCCGAAAGACCTTCGGCTAGTGGATTCCTTCACTCCAAACAACTGGCAGTACTTGAACGCCAAGGACCTTGATTATGGGTCCGCCAATCCGATCGTCTTCCCGTTCCAGAAATGGTCGCTTGTGGCGTCGGTCGGAAAAGAGTCTGTAATGTACTTGCTCGATGCCAATAATCTTGGAGGCGCGGATCACCATACGCCGCTGTATCAATCGCCTCGCTGGGGAAACGACGAAGAGTTCTCGTATGGAAGAGGAATTTGGGGAGCGATATCGACCTGGGAGGATGCCACGGGCAGCCGCTGGATTTTAATGCCAATGTGGGGACCTCTGGCCAAGGATGCGCCCGCGTTCAAACTCACCTATGGCGACGCGAACGAGGGCAGCGTGATGGCGTTTCAGGTGGTGGTCGACAACGACAAGCCGTCACTGGTTCCCGTCTGGCGATCGCGCGACATGCATGTTCCCGATCCGCCCATCGTAGCAAACGGAGTTGTCTACGCGCTCCAGACGGGAGAGAATACAACCCAGAAAGGCTCCACGGCGGAACAACGGAGCACGCCCGTGACGAACGCAATCCTCTATGCTTACGATGCGGCAACCGGCAAGGAATTGTATTCCAGCAAGGATTTAATCAAAAGCTGGACTCATTTCAGCGAGCCGATAGTAGCGAACGGAACGGTGTATATTTCAACCTGGGATGCGAGGGTATACGCCTTCGGTTTGAAGAAGTAATGTTCTCTAATAAGTGGGGTTTCTACTTTCGGGATTTGAGGGAAATTTAGATGAATACTTTAATTTTTAGGCGGGCGGTTCTGGCGTGCAGTTTGGCCGCGGTTCTCATGATAAGCGCGGGTTCAGCAATCGCTCAACAGGCTCTCGATGCCAACGCGAAATTCTGCGACGATTTTTTAACCACTGTGATACGGGGCGGCAAGGTTGACGCAGCGTCGAAGTATCTCGCCGATGATTTTATAGAGCACAACGTCAATTTGACGGCCAATTCCCGCGCGGAATTTTTGCCGAAATTGAAAGCATTCCAAGACCGGGGAGGCTTCGCTCGTCTCGCAGCTGCTGGCGCCGCGCAGCCTCAGCGAACCGTTTTCTCCCATGATGACGTCGTCATCTTCATTTCACCCAGGCCGCCGCAGGATAACCCGAACAATCCGGGACAAAAAATGATTCCCACTCATTTTGACGTTTTTCGCCTTCGCAACGGCAAGATCGCGGAGCATTGGGACTGATTCAGCCAGGATTTCTCGCAAACTTTGCGCGATCATCCATGGTTGTGAACCCGAAATATGCTCCCGATGTTTGTGAGAAGGACTGATTGGCCGGTTGATAGTCAGCATCGATTCGCCGCCTGATCGACCTCTGCGTCGGTGTGAGAAGAAAAATACGCCGCGTTTTGGTTTCAGGCGTCACGGGCTTTCGATTCAGGCTTCATCCATTCATTGCGGTCGGGGATTCTCCGGAGGCGCGCTTTGAGGCGGCGGAACTTTTTCCACCTCGGTTGCCGGAGCTGGAATCGTATTCACGGGTTCTGGAATCGCGATCGCGGGCGCTATAGTCGCTGGCGCGCGTGGCACTGGCGCGATTGCAGGGCGTCGCGGCGTCGTGGTTTGCCGCAAGCGTGGTGCAGGGATCTCCAATGACGGCCCGCGGGCAATTGCCGGGAGTGGGAAAGGCATATTTTCTACAAAGAATTCAGGGGCATTTGTTGCGGCTTCCGGAGCTGAAGCTGGCCCGCCACGATTTCCTGGCTCAACTGCTCTGTTGCCTGATCCCTGGCCTACTCCGAATATCCCGAGGATGTCACTCCAGGCGCCTCGTCCGACTGCCATCCCCAGAATAAAGGAAATGATTGCGATCAGACTCCCTAAGGAAATAGCCGTGAGCCATACCCCAACCTGCCTGTTAATGACGGTTCTGCGTTCGGCGGGATTTCGCCAGGCTTGTAGGTCCGCTTCGCCCGATGGTTCCTCAATTGGCGCAAGATCCTGGACTTGCGCACGAATTGTCGCGTGAATTCGCGAGAGATCATCGGCTGGCGACGCATCGTCGATCGGCAATGGCTCCTCGATCGGAACCTCGCCGCTAAAGATTGGCTCTCGTGCAATGGATCTCGGGGTGTCGGGCGTGCTCACCGGGGAAACCGGAGGCTGCGCCCGATGTGGAAACGAATTTTGTTCTGAATCTTTATTCTGAGTTGAAACTGTATTTCGATCGGGATCCGCATTTTCAACTGCGGCAGGCGAGGGATCGTGGCCCTTAGGCTCGATGGTTTTTGGCGCGTTGTCTGGCTCGGGTTGCCGTTCAACGATTTTGTGCGCATCGTTGTCCAGCTGGATTCGCGAAGCTTCCAACGCCATCCAATTCCTGATTCGATCGCGGTCGCTTTTCGCCAAGCCTACAAACCTTACGCCGGCCTCTTTTCTGGATTTACTCGTCCACACAATCTGTCCGGGCGTTTCGATCCATTCCCCGGTTCCCGGGAGTCGAAGACGTATGGGCGGATTGGCGTCGCCATATATAAATTTTGCGGATGCGAGGCGCAGTCCTCCCTCGCTCACGTTCAGTACGATTCCGCCGTTACCGATTCCAAGGTCGATATAGGTAAGCGTGTCCGGTATTCTGCGGGGCGACGAACGGCGGTCAGCGGGTTTGCTCGGCTGCTCCGGCACTTGTGGGCTGTTAGACATACGATTGCACCGGCCGCGAGTCCGTGTCCGGCCGGTGAGGACGCGATACTCGCTCGACGATGGCTGTTAGCCGGCCGAGGATGTTCGATACAGTCACGGTGGTCGTAAGAACGATACGGCGAACGGCTTCACCGCGAGCACGATCATGCGTTATCGCGTATCCAACGAGTAACGCTGCCAGGGCAAGACTATTGTGAGCCGAGCGCAACGCCGGGACGTTCATTTCCTATTCCAGCGGCTATTGCTGAAATGGAGGTCCCGGAGGCTTTCCTGTATTTCGTTTATCCAGATCGCTGGCGTTTACTCATGCGCGTTTCACCTCTGTTGCGTTGCAATCGTTACGGTGACACCGGTTACGCCAGTTATGATATTTTTCTTGGTGTTCATAATTTTTTTCACGGGAGTGAAGGACCGATGTTGAATCGATTATTGGAAGTGGCATGCATAGCGGCTGCTCCGCGCACTCGAATTTTCACGCTGTTCGCCGTGGCCGCGATGGCGGCGGCTTTCGCCTCGGCCGCGGATCGCTCGGAGATCGTCGTCAACGATACTCGCGCATTTCCCGAGAGCATGACGGTGACCGCCGATGGAACGGTGTATTTCGGAAGCCTCAGCAAAGGCATGGTCTATCGAGCGCCGCCCGGTTCGGGAAGCGCGGAGCCTTGGATCAAAGCTGGGACAGCAGGACTTAAGAACGTCCTCGGGGTTTTTGCCAACGAAAAATCCCATACCTTATGGGTCTGTTCCACCGCGATCCCCGGCGTTTCCACCGGAGAGACTTCCCTCAAGTCTTTCGAACTCCGGACAGGGGAATTCCAACACAGCTACACATTCCCGGACGGCAAGGGCATCTGCAACGATGTTGCGGTGGCCCCGGATGGGACAATCTATGTCACGGAAACCTCGCAGGGACGGATTCTGAGGCTGCCGCGCGGCGCGGCCGCACTGGAAGTTTGGTGCGCCGATCCGTTGCTAGCGAGCGCTGACGGAATAGCCTTGCTGGCCGACGGCTCAGTCTACGTGAACGGCGTCGCTACAGGCGTTCTTGCGCGTGTTCCGGTGCGCGCCGATGGGTCCGCGGGTGCTGCGGTGAAACTGGAGACATCGCGTCCGCTCGATCATCCCGATGGCATGCGAACGGTCGGGACTCGCACGATGTTGCTCGCCGAAGGCGCCGGTCGCCTCGACGAAGTTACGATCGAGGGCGATAAAGCTCAAATCCGCGTTCTGAAGGATAACCTCGCGGGCGGCCCGACCGCCGTGGCCCTGGTCGGCGACGTGGCTTTTGTGTTGGAGGCCAAGCTGAAATACTTCAACGATCCCAGCCTGAAGGATCAGAACCCGGGAAAGTTCCGGGCATTGGCCCTGCCTTATCGGGCGCCGAAGTAGTAGGAAGATGTGCCGCATCCTTGCAAAGTACGGTGCAACTGGTTCGGTTCGTATCGACCTCATGAGTCGATCCCGACACAGGACGCATGGCAAAAGCCCCGCCCTTCGAACACCGAAGGCCGGGAGCGCCCAAAATTCTAATTCAATGGCAGGGCCAGTCGTCCAATAACAAAATCAACTGAATACCGTGGTTGGGGGTGGATTTATCGGCCTTCGTACTCGCTTGAAGCAAGCCCTTGACAGAATCAGTAGACTGAGTATACTAGGTAACACTGGTTATACTCGTCTGCAAGGGGAGGTAAAATGGAGACGATAGAAGTCGACGATGATGTCTATATAGAGATTCGAAAGAGATCGAGGAGCGGAGAAACGGATAGTCAGGTTTTGAGGAAGTTGTTGATCGATGCGAAGGTGCCGGTTGTTCCGGGTCCGAGCAAAATTGGTTTTAAGGCATCTGCGCCGCGACCGACAACTGCTCTTGCGAAGTTCCTGGAATCGCCGCAATTTCTTGTTCAATCCAATGCCATCGGAAAATTCTTGGAAATACTGTCTTGGCTTTTTCGACAGGACCCCGAGAAATTTAAGGCAGTCTTGGATATTACTGGGAGCACGAGGCGATACTTCGCGTCGAATGAAAGCGAATTGGAAAAGAATGGGAACAGTGTGATGCCAAGGAGGATACCAGGGGCTCCTTACTTCGTTGTTTCAAACAATGACACACAGAAGAAAAAGCGTATGATTGCAGATGTAATGCGTGTGCTCGGTTATGATCAATCGGCTATATCACAGGCGAGGGAGGTTATTAAGTAAAAGAGACCCTTATATTAGGCCGGAGAGGAAATGGATGTGACTGAGACGGGTGGCCCGGACTATTAAAGGTGTTGAAGTTTTGACGGTTTTCAAGGGCGTGGCTTCCTGATTGCTCTCGTCGGACGGAACTTGGTCGCACCATCAAGGATTTCTTCCGCTTTCTGCCAGCAAGTGGCTCTTCGCAAAAGCGCGGCCTGAGCCGCTCTTCAGATATCTCTCGAATTCTTCCGCGAGATGTTTTTCGGGGAGCGCGACGTAGGTCTTCAGGGCCCAAGGCTTGAATTTGTTTGTGTGGATGGATTTTCCGGCGTTGTGTTCGGCGAGGCGTTTTCGCAGATCGCTGGTTGAGCCAATGTAGGACTGGTCGGGACTGCTCTTGCTCTGGAGGATATAGACGTAGTGGATAAAGCCCGCCTTCGCTTGCTGGACTGGAATTCGGGCATCGTAACACAACTTTGTAGGTAAGGCATAAATCTTGCTCATCAAGTTGGGGCCACGGCGGGCATCTGCTCTCGCGCAAATCTATAATTTGTCGAGCAAGCCGCCAGTAAATGGGATGGCGGGCAGACAAGTCTGCCGTAGCGCCGAATTTGCGCGAAGGCAGATGGGTTTCACTTCGCAGGAGATATACGTAGAACATCTGGCTCTCCCATTACGCTTCGGTTGACTTAGAACGGCCCGCCTTCGCTTGCCTTACTGGGGTTTGGGAATCGTAACATGGCTTGTTAGATGACGGGTGAATCTTGCGCGTTCAATTGGGGCTACGGCGGGCACTCACCTGCGCCAAAATTCGGCTAGGCGGAAAAGCTCGCCGTAGCCGAATTTTGGCGAAGGCGAGTGGAGGCGGGGGGAGTTGAACCCCCGTCCGAAAAGCGCTACGGCTCGAAGCCTACATGCTTAGCTCAATTCCGGTTTGTTTCGCAGGCCGCGCTCAGAATGAGCAAGAAACGCAGCCCGCTAGTCCGATTGGTTCTCGCCGCCTTGCCGCGGACCGAGACTTAGCGGCCAGCCTACTGTGTGACGTTTCTTACCGGGCCCATAGGCGAAGCCCGGGGAAACGTAGCTGACCTAGTTTAAGCTAGGCAGCCAATGCCAATTGTTGATTGGCAGTTCTAGTTTTCCACCCGGTTGCGGGCAGGTGGCTCCCGGCATGCCTTCGAGTCGCGACAGCTTCCGTCGAAACCGTGTCGCCCCCTGTTGCATAGTTTAACACTCGCATAGCCTGGAAGTCGAAATTTACGAGTGAAGGGTTGAAACTCCGCAGTCGCCAATCTGAATATTTCGGTAAAATAAGAACTGTGGCTGTAGCGATATTCAGTTTGAAATTTATTCTCATTGCCGGGAGCCAAAAATGAAGTTGGCAGGAAAGATAGTCGGGGCGATCCTAATTTGCTCGATCCTGTTGTTGCTGGCGCTGCGCATCACCGGCCTCGATCCCAAGGAGAGAAGGCCCGGTTTATGGCTTACGGGAACGGTAGTGACTACACCGGTCACCGACTGGTCGTTCGCGACCCAGTTTGAGACGGACAGAGTGCAGACGCGAACCTGGTATTTGATTCCTCACTCGGTCACGACGGGCTTCAGGGTTTACAAAGGCCAGCTTTATCTGACCTCGCGATTCGCCAAAGGTGTGCCGTTTCCGCAAGGAAAAAGCTGGGATTCGAATGTGATGCGCGATCCGCATGTCCGCTTAAAGTTCGGCGATCGGTTATACGATTGTGTTTTGACCCACGTCACCGATCCGGCTGAAAAAGCGGCCGTGCTCGGGGACACAGCAGCCTCAGCCGAGCCCGATGGTGCGACAATGCATTTGTTTCACGCAGTGTCTGAGTGAGTGAGGGATAAGAAGGCGCGCTTTTCGGCACTCCGTCTTTCGTTCGCGAATGGTTCAACTTGCGGTTCAGCCGCACCACGTGCGCGGGCCGAAACCATTTCCCGATGCGGAGTTGACAATTCTTCATACAGCTTCCGATAATCAGCTTTGGGGCCGACCCACTGGAGGCACCAGGGTATGGCGGCAGATCCAAATGCAATCGACCAAGCGGTATCGCGAACGCTGCGGGACAACCTGGAAAAAATCCAGCGCACTGCGGAAGAGTTGAACCAGGCGGTCCTCGATCTGGTCTCGGCGTGCGCCAGCAGCCGTCCGAGCAACGCGCTTCCTTCGATGATCCGAGCCCAGACGTCGGCTGCGTCACTCTCCGCCACGTTCGACGTGCTTTCCCGTTTTGTGACCGGCGCGTTGCAGCCTCCTATGCGCGTGCCTTTCGAACCCGAAACAATCCACATGCCTTATGTGGGAGCGTCGGTGCCAGTTGCCACCCCAGTTACTCCCGAGGTCGCCGTTCCCGCCGTTCCTATCGAGCAGCATGAACCTGTTCCCGAGCATCCAATCGAAGAGCACGTGGAAGTAGTAGAAGAGAGCGTGGGCGTAGAGGAGCGCGTAGAAGAAAGTCCGTGGATTTCGCAGGCGCCTCTGGCAGAATCTCCAGCAGTTTCGGCGCTGCCTGCTGCGCTTGAGGCGACTGTTGAGGAATCGGCGAGTTCTGAAGTGCAGCTGCCGTTTGAGATGCCTCCGGCCGCGGAGTTTTCTCCTCCGCTGGAGCCCGTCTTTCTGAGCGAGCCCGTGCCCGTCTTTGTGCACGAGCCGTCTCCGATGCTCGAACCGGCACAAGCGGTCGAGGAGCACGAAGAACACCCGGAAAGTGACGTCGCGGAAGCGGCACACGTATTTAGGCTCGACTCGCTGGCCCCGGAAGAGCAAGAATTGCACCGGCGCGCGTATCGCGTTGCGAAGGTTTCAATGCAGGATATCAAGATGTTGCGTCCCGAAGATGTGCGTGTCGGGCGCGAGAACAGGGATTTGTGTTATAGGTTGCGCGATGATATTGAAAAGGCACACAAAGAATACGACCGCCGGTTCCATTCCATTCAGTCTCATCCGGTGGATTATTTCTATGACTGGATGGTGGAAATCCTTGCCGGAGGCGATCCACAAGCGCTTGGCGAGTATCCATATCCATCGCCCGTCATGCGCCGGTAGCCTGAAAAAAACGGACGGGAATACGCAAACCTTCCGCACCCTCGCTAGTTTTGTTGCCCTGACATTCTTTCTGGCTGCCATGGCGCCGCCGTCTTTTGCGCAAACTGCATCCAAAAAAACCAAAAAGCCCGCCGCAAAAACTCACTCCATCGCGCGAAAGCACCAACCCTCGGGTCTCGGTCCGCAGACAAGCGATCCGGCGG
>JBEKCU010000086.1:0-14072 GCA_050014735.1 Candidatus Acidiferrales bacterium
GCCAGAAGGGTTAAAGGACGAATAATTTAACCCGTCATCGAGCGGGTTGGGCACACCGGCGATGATTCCGTCGATTGCATTCGCGGCACCCTGAAGACCCGTCGTCGTTTGAGAGGAAGCTGTGGCCGTGGCGAGAACCGCAACATTGGTTTCAAAATTCCGTACCCAAAAGAACTCACCTATCTTTACGAAGCCAAATAAATAGCTCGAGGGATCGTTTTCCGTCTGCGATTGGTATGTATTAATCGTATTCCATTTTAGGTTCGTACTCTGGTTCGTTTCCTGCATGACCGCAGGAACCGGAATGTATTCGATTTGAGTCCAATCGTAGGGCGTCTGTGAGATGAATTCAGGCTCCGGGAACGGCGTGGTCGGAGTAAACACAGGTTCCGGCCACGTATAGGACGAGTCGCAATATTCGCAGGGCGCGTGAATCCATGTCTCGTGGATTCTGGCGTTTGGCAATAAGCCTTGTTGCTTTAGCGCGATGAGGGCTTGGGCTGTAAAGCCGTAGGTTGCTCGATGGTCCGGGTGATCGTCCCAAAATCCGGTGGTGTAGATGTCAGTCGGCGCGTAGTTCTTCAAAAGCGCTTCAAAGTCGCTGAGGATTGTCGCCTGGTTGTACGAACCCGGCGACCCCGTGACGTACTGGTGGTAGGAGACGCCTCCGAGGCCGGCATCGGCGTACGTTTCTGTTTGCCCCGCGGCCGATGTATAAACTTGAGTGGCTGACGAACTGTAGAGCAATTGCTGTAGTAATTGATCGCCATAACCGAGAAAGATGACGTTGTTTGCGCTCAGGCCGAGGCCGGCCATGGCCGCTATCGATTCACCCTCTCGCGTGTAACCCGCGTTCGTCGTCGCTGGAGAGGTATAATCGTCCCCGTTTGTGACGATGGCAACGGTAACGGTATTACCAGCCTGCAGGTTCGAATAAATCACTCCGGCACAGCACAGGGCCTCGTCGTCCGGGTGAGGAGCGATAACAAGAATCGATTTCCCCTGAGCAAAGGCGCTCTGAGGTTGAAACGCGGTTCCGGCCAGGACAAGAACCAGCGCCAGCCAGACGAAACGAACAATGCCTGTCCCCATTCGCATTGGAACCCCCTGCCCAATAGCCTACGAGCTGACTCGCGGCGCGAACACGACCCCAGCCTCCGGTTAGCACGTTCTCAGCCGTTGTGAGCGATCCAATGCTGCGCTTCAGATACTTCATTAATAACTGTCTTATTTAGGTAAGGTTACGCTAGGATGGCCCAGCACCGAGGGAGCCTAGGATTCACCGCAGAACAAAGATGGATGTTCACAAAAGTGGACGGTGAAAGAGCAGTTACAGTCCCCGCCTAGTGAACTGTAATGGCTGAATTGGAAGTAATGCGGTGCGGACGGAAGGAGCGCGATTTTTCGGTCTTTGGCGCCTTGTTATACTGCCGGATGCATGCCCGTGCGCTAAGGATTGGGTCTTTCGTGACTGATTCTGGCGGTAATCTGAGCGCCGGCGCCAATGCCGACGGCATCCCGACGGCCCTCATTTGAATTGAACTCCGCGAGGTCACTGCCTTTGAATTCCGCAATCGCGGTAATAAAGCGGACAATTGTGTCGAGCGCCGAGTTGTTTGTTTTCGTGCTGCAAGGCCCGGACTTTTTCCGCCGAACCGCGTTGATCTTCGTCCTGACGTCTGCGACATGCTCCAGCAGAGTCAAGCGGCCCTGGTCAACCAGATACCGGTCGACAGCGCCAATCGCACCGCGGAAAATGCTGTATACAGGAACTCCCATCGCAGCGGCTTCCCGATTCATGGTCCCTCCGCCGCTAATCACCAGATCAGAGTTCCAAATGATATTCAATCCGTCCTCGACATGGGGCGGGATTAGAATTTTGCCGGACGCAATTTGATCGGTCCAAATTGCTCTCAATTCATTCTCCTGTCTTTTGTTTCTGGGCAGGAGTAGCACGCGCGCTTCCGGGTGGCGAGAATATACATTTAGAACTTCAGTGAGTAATGCCTCGCTCTCAGGATTATGATAATGGGCCTCTCCGGCGGGGGGACGAATGGTTATGAGCAGATCATTGGAGGCAACTCCAATGCGCGTCCTCAGTTCCGGATCAGGCCGGAAGCGCGAAAGATAGACGTCCTCTTTAATTCCCGGATATTTCAGGATGGTAACGCCGGGGCGTTCGATCCGATCGTTCGGAACGACTTCAGGGTATGCGCGCCACCGGGTTCCCATAAAGTTAAATTTTCCTGCAAACTCGTAATCGGAGATAGTTAGGCCTTTAGTTCTCAAGAACATTGAAGCCATCATGCAGCCGCGTGAACCGTGGGATACAGCGATATCCGGCTTCTGTCTTCCCACAATTGCCGCCAATTGAACGGTGCGCCAGCAAGTGCCCAGCATTTTCAGAATTTTTGATTTTCCATAATGTCTGCCGATGACCCGGGCCGGGAGTCCGTAATATTTAATCAGATCGCAGACCTGGTACGCGTCTCGAGCCGTAAGTATCACCTCGTGGCCCTCGTTCCGGAGCGCTTCAACGATGGGAACGAAGAACGGGACATGCGGAGAATTGTCCAGATCGATCCAGATTTTTTTGGGGGGAGTCATATATTTTTTGCCGGTTGTATCATCCTTCCGCAACTGGATTCTCCGAGTTCAAATGCACAAAGCTTGAAAGTAACCCGGCCGATTCTTAAGTCCGTGGATGTTTACTTGAGGGCTTGGCCGCACAGGGTCAAGACCCTCGTGACACACGGGTACAAGTCGTCGGAGGCGAAGAATCCGCCTTCCTCGACGCCGCGAAAGGATTTGACCCATTGCGTAAAAGTTAGTTTTCCATCCCGGTGGTATCGAAGACAGGAAACCAAGTCTTGATCCTCGACGATCCATTTGCGGCCTTCGCGCGCGCTTCCGGGAACGACCTGTTGCCCAGTCAAATCCAGGTACAACGCCCGGGCGACATCCATCCCGTTCTCGGCGACGAAGAGACGAAACGTGGAACCGATTCGAGGGTTGATATCCAGAACCTTGTAAAGACCGTCGCGCGCGTCGTATCGATAGCCAATATCCAGTATTCCCTTGTAGCCGAGTTTTTTCATGAAATCGGCGGTAGTCTTGCGCACCGTATCGTTCTCGAGGCAAATCCCGAGGGACGTCGAGCCCTGGGAAACAGGGTATTGGCGGATCTTCTTTCCGGTAAATGCAAGTAAACACTCCGAGCGATCGTCGAAATAGCCGTCGAACATCCAGACTGTATCGTCACCGCCTGGAATATATTCCTGAATCATCAGATTCGGGTTTGCCGGGTCTTCCACGGCGTCGTATTTCTCCAGCAACTCGGCCTCATTGTGCACGATGAACATCTTTTGTCCGCTAATTTTCATCAGCAGCGATCCGTAGATCGCTTTGAGCATGACGGGAAACTTCGCGCGGGAAATGAAGTCCAGCACCTCCTGGCGCGAATTGGGAAATACAGCTTCCGGCGTGGGCACGCCGTGCTCTTTCGCGAGGTAGTACATCCCTTTCTTGCTGCTGACCTCGCGGATTAGTTTGGGGGGCATGGGAGGAAACAGGAACTGCTCGCGGAGAGCATCGGCGTGGTCCGCGACAAAGAGAACGGCGATGTCATCGGTAGGGATCAGGATCGAACGCCGGCCTATTTTCCTGCCAAGCTCCAGCAAGATTTTGACGGATCGTTCCGCATCCTCGTTCTCAACGTTGCATACTAATCTTCCCTTGCAATAGCGGGAGAAGAATCCGGGAGTGCGCGAATCGGGCGCGACTAAGTGGACGGGGACACCCAATCGGCCGAGGCTTCGAACTATACCGAGGGCGCCGTGGCTTGCCGAATCTACTCCTCTTAAAACAACAACTGGCGTTGTAACATCATTCATTTTCAAGGTCCTCTAGTACTGATACTCGTGTGTCAAATCGTTGAGACTGGGTTGGATCTCACCTCTCCCGCGATCGGTGAGGGATACAACTTCATCGTCCTTCATCATGTAGACGAATGGCAGGTCGTCTATGTGACTTAGAGTAAAATCAAGATCACGCGTTTGTCCGGATCGGCGCAAATACTCCGCGCTCTGGCTGCACAGGCAGGCATCCTCGGGCGCGGCTCCCCAGACGTCCACAATTTGAGTTGTTCGGGCATTTTCCGGTTCGTATCCTTCCGCTATCAACTGGCGAGCGATCCAGGCGCAGCAAATCTGATCTTCTTCCCGAAACTCTCCCCGCGTTCCCGCGCCGATCAAGGCCACCTTGGAATGACGGTCAATGAGGTGCTGGGACAATGTCGAATGGTTCCGAAAACTAGCCAGATAAGTGAAATCGCTTTTCCGAGCCGCGTGGATGAGTTTGGTCCCCGAAGACGAAATTAGGACGAGTGGACGTTCGATATCCCTCCGCATTGCAATCTCGGCCGGACTGTTGTTCGCTTCGAAGCCCTCCAGCACGTATCCCCCAACCTCGCCGGCCAGCAAAGGATTGGTGAGTCTCGTCTGCAACCGTTTTGCGACTTCCACCGAAGGGACTGGAAAGCAGCGCCGTCCCAAGGCCACTGCCGTAATCGCCGTAGTGGTCGCGCGGATCACGTCGATAGCTACGATTGCGTAGCCATCGCGGTGGATTGCGGGATTTTCCTGAAAGCAATCGATGACCACGCTATTTCGCATACTCGGGTATCCTCCACTCTTCCGATTCTGGCGAGCGCCGAGACGGTTTTGGAGCGATCGGCCGCAAATTGTTGTGGGAAAATGCGTCCGAATGGAGGCCGCGCCTGTAGATTTCCACACGAAGTAATTCTTCCAGTCTCACGTTGCACAGGTGCACTTCACGACCGAAGTGATTCAACAACGCGAACTGGCTTGGTTTGTTGGGAGCTTCGAATATTACAGTGTGAAACCCGAATGTCTTTGCGAAACGATCCGCGAAGGCACGGTTAAGATTTCCCGAATCATCGAACAACCCCACCTCTTTCGCGCTCTCTCTCGCTTCCACGACCAACTGGAGCGCTCCCGCATCCAGCCACCTCCGTCCTTGGTCGATCAATTCAGTCACGCCATCGTTTGTAAATGCACCGTCATGCTTTTTGCCCAGTTCGAACTGAACTTCGAGTCCTCGCGCTGCGGCCATCGTGACGACGTTCGCAGGTTCTAAATTCATGTCCGTAAATCCCTCACCGCACTCGATGCGCGTCACGCCGATGTCCGCGCAAAGATCGAGATAGGCTGGAAGCTGTCCTTGTGCCACCGCAACCTCGAACGGGCCGCCTCCCGTGACCGTCGGAACCCCGTGCCTTTTCGCCGCCGCAACCTTTCGGCGTGTGGAGTATTCGTTTGCGATCATCCAGCAGGCCATAGAGATCTTAAGGATGGACATCAAATGGGCGCTCTGATCCAGATGGCTCTCGAGCGTTATTGGATCGTATCCGGGGTCGAAAGGACTGGTCGCGGGCAGTATTTCGGGGACACCGATCATTTTCAGATAATCGATAGTGTGATGCTGGCCTTTCACCTTGATAGGCCGGCTCTTGGTTGTCTTATCCATATTTTGTACCTCTTGACGGACTGATTCTTTTCCTGGCAAGAACGAAGTAATGCGCTCCAGCCGACCGTAGGACCACTGCTAATGGTCAACGTATTACCGCCAAGCTGTTGCGAAAGGGGTTCATAGAATTCACCCAAGTAAAATCCGCGACCTCTGCGGCCTTGCCATAGATCAAGTGCTCTTGACCGAGATGTCATTCAAATCTGATAGCACCTTGAATGAGCTGCCCGCCGAATTCCTGTAATCTCGTGTTCTCAGTCACAGGGTTTCTATTTCTAGTTCTTAGCCAAAGAATATTCTGGCCGCGATAGCGAAATGACTGACCGCACCGACAACAAAAAGACGTGTCTACAGCTCATCGATATCTTTTCCGGGATACATAGTCAGCAAGCCTGGACTTAGCAACCTCCTGCCGGTATAGAATGTTCCCAATCCGGCCACGTCATCAAAACAGAACACTTTCAATATTTCGTAGGAAAGCAGTCGACCTTCCGCCATCGTTCTTATCTCATGTAACGGTGCGAGGTAGTAAATGGGTAACCTGGACCAAACAAAAGAGATAGTTGATAGACTGCGACGTGGGATTTAGGTTGGTCGCTGGAGGCTCTCAACGGCGCTCGATTTGTGAAAAGTGTTTCCATAATACGCGAACAGATTTACGACCCTTACTCTTTCACTCTTTCCGATGCTTTCCCGAAAGGTAATTTTAAGGCTCGCTAACAAACTCACGGTGGCGCACGTCCCACCATAGTGGTGAATCAAACTTAACGAATTGTTGAGTTTCGCCAAACACAATTCGTGAGTGCGCGGAGTCAACCGCTGTAGACTCAAGTACGTGAAGACGGGAGGGAAGTAGCGTGCTCGATCTTCCCGGACTCGAAGACGAAGTACCATCAGAGTTTCCCCGCACGTATTTCACGGCTGAGGAATGGGTTTTTCCATTGCCAAAGCGGATAGTTTGCTTAATCATTTCATGGGCTTTGGCGCTTGTCATTTACCGAACGCTTATGAACGATACATTATCGAGCACCTTGTCGATTTCTTACGCGGCTAATCCGACGCACTCTCAGTGCTACGGCAGCTATCGAGACCCCGCCAAGCCATAGAACAAGGCGCTGGCTGAGGAAGAGGAACACTGTGCCGGATTGATTCTGCCCTCGTCCCAGGCTCCTGACTGCATTCGGGCCTTACAAAGCAAGTTGAACAACTACCTATACTCGATGCCGGGTTACGCAAAGCATCAAATCAATTACCTGTCGGTCATGCACTACCCCGATGAGAACGCCGGAATCGGCTGGCATAAGCATGATGAAGATAACGGCTGCGATACGCCGGTTCTGCTCGGCTCAACTGGTGCCGTACGGGACTTCTATATCGGCAATATAAAAAAGTCAAAACCTAACGCCCCGGATGTTTTCTGGCATCGGCCAATGGAACATGGCTCACTGATCGTAATGCCAGATGCAATGAACTATAGGTACTGGCACGCTATCTTGAAAAACACCTCGGCTAATCGAAATAAGTACAACGTGCCGAATATCCCCCATGCCCCGCGAATCAGCACCAACACAAAAAGTCTGAGACCACCAAGAGTTTTCTCCATCAAAAATCGACACTTTCCCCGTTGGGCGGTCTACATAGGATGCAAGTCTGGCCGCTACGAAGGTTCGATCAATGGCAACGCACTCCAGCCGTTGGAAGGAAATTTCCCGAAGGCAGGCAATACCGAAGTTGAGTTTCGCATCTACGCAGAGAACAAGATGCGCGATCCAGCGTTTCGAGAGCAGGCAATCAAAAAGCTACGCGGCAAGCATCTGCTGTGCTGGTGCATTCGGGACGGACCTGAGCGTGCGCCATCCTGTCATGGGCGAGTGTGGTTGCAGATCGTGAACAGGCCGGAATACGGGCAAGGGAAGAAGCAGATAATGTGGTGCGGCTGGGAATTAGGATAGCGCATGAAGCCAGGGAAAGTGTTTGAGGTCGTTGGAATCACCACACTCTTCATCTACGTTGAAAGGACGGAGCTCAACCTAACAGTTCGGACAGTAAACTGGATTCAGAAAATGTCCGCAAGTGATTGAAAAGTTTGGCTCCCCGGGCAAGATTCGAACTTGCAACCCTTCGGTTAACAGTGCAATTCAGGCCGCGATATACCCCAACCAAAAGCTACAAGTCCCTATAAAACCTATCGTTTCACAGCCAGAATTCTGTGCCAAGATGGACCACTTAGGGAGTAGTTCTCGGGCAGAACTCGGACAGTTCACGCTTGCCTACGCAGTGGTGTGCCACGTTGCTCGTCAAAGCATAGAGCCCAGAGGAGTAGACCAAAAGGGGTGACAAAATGACCAAGAGACCAATCTCGCCACCTATCGGCGACCGTTTGCTGACGCTTAAGGAGGCAGCCGAGGTGTTGCGCCTTAGCCCACGCACGGTGCGAGGGTATCTCCAGAGCGGGGAGATCGAGGGCCGACTCATCGGTGGACGGTGGAGATTTCGGCGTGCAGACCTTGACGCTTTCTTTGCTAACGTGCCGAGTAGCTGGGATTTTGCTGGAAATAACGAACACGGGGAGTAGATGGTGAGGGATCGCAGGCCCAATGGCCAATTTTGGGGGTACCGCAGGAATTGCGAGCGTGTACCTTGCCTTCCCGCGAGGATCGTCTCCCGGTATCTCTCCGACCCGCGCGGAACGTCCTATCTGCTTATTTGGACGGACCCGGATTCAGGAGAGTTAAGGGAAGCGGTTCGGCTCGCACCGTTCTCCTGCCGGCTGAAAACAGGGCCAGCCCCGGATGGGTGGAAGTAAAGCGGTGGAACGGAGTTCGGACAGGCATTCGCATCATGGAGCAGCCTTTGCCGACGGGCAGCAAGGCCACGCTGTTGGTCTGTGACAGGTGCCAGAAGCCGCGGCGGCCTCTGTATGCTTGGGAGGCAAATAAGTGGTACAGAACTTTGCGTTGCGCCCCTTGGAAGTGCCGACGCTGCGCCGATCTCAACCATAATTCAGAGGGTGGGGCGCTGATCTATCGCACGCGCTGGGCGGCGGCTCGGCCATTGTCCGGGCTAAGACTTTGGGAACGGCCGGAGGTGACGCCCGATATACAACGACAGCTGAGCGTCAAGCTGCATACCGTACCAGGTTGAAGGAAAAACCTTCTGCGAGCCTTGAACCGCCGTCACCAGGCGACGAGACGGATTCATCTGCTGCAGATTCAGAGTCGATCGGTAACGGCCTTCCAGCTCCCGTAGCAGAAACTGATTCTGAATGCCTCGATACAGAACTGCTGACGTAATTCCGACTTCGATTTATGGAAAGTGGATCTAACCCTTCTTGGCATTGATTTTCGCCCATCTCTGCTTAGCAGCCAGGCTGAGCTTGCGCTTGGTAGCCGCGGACATGGGACGCTTCTTGCCCAACTTCGTTGTTGGACCCTTCTTAACTGCACCCGCGTGGTGCTGGCCAATGGTCTCGGCATATGCTTTGATCGCAGCTGTAATGGCATGCACTTCTTGCATAAGCTCGGTGCGTTTTCGTTCGAGTTCTTGTAGCATCGATATACCTCCAGCCAGAGCATAGCATGGAGAAACAAAAACGCTGTGCTGGGTTTTTGTAGAAAGATCATCTGAGCCACTTCGCCGCCACATCAATTACATTGAAAAGTGCCTCTACTACGGATTCACGGTCTACTATAAATTCAGCTAACGGTCGTTCAGTTCTTCTCGCTGAAAGCGATTCTCAAATATGTTGATACAGAACTGTTGACCTAGTTACAGATCATGAAAGAACGGATACCAGAAGTCAGCAATGAGGGCAGCCTGGTTACAGTTCAGGATTCAAAGCACAGCAAAGCGTTGGAGGTAGTTCAAGAATACGCGTAACAAACCGAGAATCGCCCCGTCACACTAAAAGGAGAACAAGCAAATGGAAATCATAACTGGATTCACTCACGGCATTAGGATCATACCCACCACAATCGATACGTACATGATTACTTTTTTCCTCAGCGGAGAACGCTGCCTGGCATTCAACGATCAAGCCCGCAGGGCAGAAGCGTTAGACGGTCAGAAAGTCCAAGCTGAAGGATTCTGGCGGCCTTACAGTGACGAACGTGAATTCGATGTCTGGAACATTAAATACAGTCATGCTGCAGACAGATTTGTCACCGTAGTGGAGTGACCATGGTGCGCTGTTCGGCTGAAAATGCCCTGTCTTAATACCCAAAACGCGACATTCAGTCTGTTACGGCTCATCGGTGGAAGGCGAGACATTCCAGAAAGCCTATCTCTTTCGATAAGACCCGAGACTGTAACCTGAGGGAAGAGTTACGGGTAATCGGAGAATAGACGTAACAAACTTCAGAAGCCGACAATAACTAGGCCTCTCTCTTCGCGACGGCGCATTTCTTAAACTTTGAAGCTCTACATCTCGGTATTTGGGGATACACATGACTCACTGAGTCAGCATTTCACAATCTCGTCCAGCGCTCACGGTCCCAACTCCGCCTGGCAACGAACCAGAAGCCTTCAGTTCTCTCGCCTTTTTTCTGGAAGGGGATTCCCAGTTAGCCAGAACGTAAGAGCAAAACAACTTAGGCATCCTGGCTGTAGAACGGGCGGTCTTTTTCGACAGCTCTGAATCGATACAAGGGGGTAAGGACGAAAAAGTGTTCTCCTGCCTTCCCTGCTGGGTCTATATATATAGGAACTCGCCCGCCCCGCTCTGATCGCGAGAACGCCGAGCCGCAGGAGCCTTACTGCTTAAGCCAGAAGCGTCCCGTGGGATTGGCGAACGAAAACTCTGGTAGCGGGCCACATTTCGATAATGCGTCTCGGGCACTGTCTACCTTCGCTGTCGGGGCATCCTCCGACAGCTACTTACGGACGCCCAATGTCCTTTTCTCTTTGATGGTGGCGGTGTTTGCGGGGGCTTATTCTTCTGATCGAGTCGGCATTGTCCGCAGGGGAACGGTTTTCCGTGCTTAGGGCATTTGTTCGCACTCGTGGCGCTTCACCTCGGTTTGGCTATTAGTCAAAAAGAGGGCCAGATCGCGGAACCGCTGCACCCGGCCCCAGTAAACTGGACGTCCTAGGAGGAAGCTAGATCGTTGGCCATTCTCCATTGGCAGTCAAGCTCCGGCGGTATAGGTTCTCGAAGCGCGGAACGGTGGTCTGGACCACATTCCGATAACTTACCAGATGGGATGAGAAGGCCGGTCTCCAGCGGAATGCGACACGCTCCCAATGATCGACGCGCTCAAGGTGCAATGGAAAGGAGACCCACTTATGAAAAACAATAGTACTGTGGCAACCAGACGGAAGCAGATTTTCAAACAGAAGCGGCTGACGATTGGAATGGACCTGGGAGATCGATTCACCTACTACTGCGTGCTGGACGAAGCGGGCGAAGTGATGCTTGAAAAGAAGCTGCCGACGACCAGGCAAGCGATGAAGCAGGTGTTTGGCAGAATGCCGAGCAGGCGCGTGGCTCTGGAAACCGGGGCGCATTCTCCGTGGGTCAGCCGGCAGTTGACCGAGTTGGGCCACGACGTGATCGTAGTGTATGCGCGGAGCGTTCGATTGATCGGGGAAAGTAGCCGGAAAGATGACCGGCTGGACGCGCGGATGCTGGCGCGATTGGCGCGGCTGGATCCACGGTTGCTGAGTCCGGTGCAGCATCGCGGTGCCCAGAAGCAAGCGCATCTGACAGTGATTCGGACGCGCGGACAGCGCTGGTAAATTCTGCGCGGGCTGACGAAATCCTACGGAGAGCGGCTGCGCAAGTGCGGTACGCAGCAGGTGAGCGGGAGTGCAGATGCGAGGCTCAGCGCGGAATTGCGAGTTGCTTTGGAACCACTGCTGGGAGAAGTAGAATCGCTGAACCAGCGCATCGCCGAGTACGACCGGCGGATTGAACAGATCGCCAGCGAAGTGCATCCGGAAGTGGCGTGGCTGAAACAAGTCAAAGGTGCGGGCAGACTGATCGCGTTGAGTTTCGTGCTGACAGTGAGAAATCCTCGCCGGTTTCGCCGCAGCCGCGATGTGGGTTGTCACCTGGGGCTGCGCCCCGGGCGCAGAAACTCGGGCAGCAGTCAATCGCAGCTGCACATCAGCAAGGAAGGCGACCGCTACCTGCGAACGCTGATGGTGCAAGGAGCGCATTACATTCTGGGGCCGTTTGGACAGGACAGCGATTTGCGGCGATGGAGATTTAAACTAGCCGAGCGAGGAGGAAGCAACGCCAACAAACGCGCGGTGGTTGCTGTCGCACGCAAACTGTCCGTGCTGCTGCACAAGCTTTGGGTGAGCGGCGAGGTCTACCAACCCTTGTACAAGAACGGTGCTGGCACAAGCAAGGTGGCGTAAAGCGAAATTGGAATCGTTCTTGCGGAACCGCCGAGTTCAGGTGACTGCGGTCAAGTCCTGGCCCAACTTTCCGGCGCAAGCTGGGGAGCCGAGGTCGATTCTCAGGTAGCAGCGCCCGCTGAAACGAGAACGCCCAACTGGCAGCGAGCGAGCAATCGCTCAGCAAGGCGTGCGGATGGAACAATGGCGGCAGAGGCGGATAGGTTCCCGGGAAGACCACTCGACGAATAAAGGCAACTACAAAACCGACTTGACACTAATCGGCCTTCTCATGGGAGGACTTGGCTCTCCACAAAAGTAGGTGTCGCCACGCAATATAGCCTCGACCGCGTCGAAGACCGCAACGAAGTCAAAGCGCTCAGGGGTTTGCCTGCTGTCAGCACAAGTTTGTAAGAAAATAGAGACTTCTGTGTATGGCGCGACGGACCTTATGTACCTAATCATAGGCGCTGCAAATGATATTTTCTTCAAGGCCCCTCTGCACACCCCAGGGGCGAGAAAGCTGAGGTGGCATGTGAAATGTTCAATAGCTTCCGGAAGAGATGGTGTTCTAACTGTCGCAAACAACAGGAAAATGAATAATTATGCGTCAGTAGCGCCACCTCTCAGGTGGACGAGACGACCACGCGTTTGGACGAAAAGACACAACCGAAATTCCGAAGTAAAAGGCGAACCAATGTGCTCATTCGACGTCCCACAGTTTCTCGCCTCAGCAGGCATGACAAGACGAATTGTGGAGTATCGACGTGCCCAGGAGGTTTATTTTCAGGGAGACTTGGCAGAGACTATCTTCCATATTCAGGAAGGCAGCATTAAGCTGTCCGTCGTAAATAGTCTTGGCAAGGAGGGAATCGTAGCAGTTCTTGGCGTCGGCGACTTTTTCGGCGAGGGATGTTTGGCAGGACAGACTGTTCGTATGGCGACGGCGACCACGATCACCAGTGCGACCCTGCTCGTTATCGAAAAACAGGAGATGAGCCGCGTACTCCACGCTGAGCGTAAGCTGTCCGACTACTTCCTGTCTCACATGCTTACACGCAACATCCGTATGGAGGACGACCTAATAGACCAACTGTTTAACTCAAGCGAAAAGCGATTAGCTCGCACACTTGTCTTGCTCACTCAATATGGGAAGAAAACAAATTCGCATGAAGTGAGCGCTGCAATATCTCAAGAGACCCTGGCGAATATGGTGGGGACAACCCGCTCCAGAGTTAACTTATTCATGAACAAATTCAGAAAAATGGGTCTAGTTAAGTATGACAGGCAAGGAATCCAAATCAATCCTTCCCTTATGGGCGCCCTCCTCGACGGGTAGTGCGGTTGCTGTACAGCTGCGCTCGGTGGGGTTAAGCTCCGGGGAGTAGGGGGTAGTTGATGTACTTCCAGCCAGTGACGATTGGATTTGAACCATCTACATACGTCTGCACCCTTGTGGCAAGAAGCGTTGTCTTGAATCAGGATTGCTCCTCGGCGGCGATAGCTGCCGGCGAATATCATCGACGGACAGGATGGGAACGCTAGGAGTATGTCCGAATAATAGCGTTCGCCGTCATATGTTGTGGCCAAGCTGGCGATGACTACAACGGGTTGCATTCGTTACATGCAATTGTGGAATACTCGGACACGCTCCTAGTTCGTACCGTATCCGCCAACCTTGTGAGAGTAATGCACACTGACGGAGTCAGGTATACGCTACCGCTCGGTCGGAAGGTCAAAACAGGATTTCCTGCTAAGTACCATCAACAGGAGAATCATCTATAGTGGTCAATCTAACTGCATCTTCGAGGAAACACTTTCCGAAATCGAACTTCGTGGAAAAAGGCGCCAGAAAATGTCCGATCCCTGATGCCGCTCACGCACGGGATGCTTTGGCGAGGAGTTCGGGAAAGCCGAACCACGCCTCTGTCGTTGCCGCAGTTAAGCGAAAAGTTCCAAAAATGAAACTAGAAGTTATCTCATAAACACATTTAAGTCTTTCAGAGCTTGCGAGTTATGCAAACAAGAGTAAATCAGGAGCATGGACCTAACCGCAGCGCGGTGGGAGAAACTCAAGCCACTGCTGGCTCCGAAACGACGTTCCGACGGTCGAGGTCGGCCTTGGCGCGATACGCAAGCCGTGCTGAACGGTGTTCTTTGGGTTTTGCGCACCGGTGCTCCTT
>JBEKCU010000087.1:0-14035 GCA_050014735.1 Candidatus Acidiferrales bacterium
GGTACGGAACACGTAAGGCGGCATTCGCCGCCGTAGGCGCAGCGAACGCTGCGCAGACACGGTTCGTTGCCGCGCCATTCGCACAGTACGAAGCAGGATTCGGGTTCACCAGCACGGGCTGGTTGACGTTGTGCTCGAGTATTCCGCCGCCAAGGGTAGCATCGGGAACCTGATGTACTCCGTGACTCCCGACATAGCCCAGTTCCAGCACCCAATTCGACGCGAATTCGTACTGGATGTTGGCATTCCATTCGTATGTGACCGGCAAATAGTACTGCTGCGCAGTAGCAAGGATGGATAGATTGGAGCCAGTCCCAGTTACAGGGTTAAAGTACCTCGGTGTCCATCCCAACTGGGGTGCGGTACAAGCAACGCCCGGCGTTGGGGCGGTGCAGTAGGGCGACCCTTCAGTGGCGAACCAATTGGCCGAGCCGGTCTGAGCCACGGAAACCTCGTACGGAATACCCTGCGTGGCAGCCTTGTTGTAAATCGTGTTCCCCGCGCGATCGTAAAACGACCCGAATCCGCTGCGGAACACAAACTTGTCGCTGCTGAAGGGCCTCCAAGCAAGGCCAATCCGCGGGGCAAAGTTATGAAGGCTCGGACTGTTCTCGGTGGGGATATTCTTATTGCTCTGGAAGAGGCCGCCCACCGGTGGCGTCGGGAAGTTCGCGAAGGGAAAGTTCGCGGGCACGACAAATCCGGCGAGCGTCCCTGTAGCGGCTGTCGTTCCCAGTTGGCTGTTTGGTACCGTATTGATCAAGTCTGTCCAGACGTTGGTATTTTCGCCGTTCTTAGCAATATTGAGGCCGTCGTACTCCCACCGCACTCCGAGATTCAGCACTAAATTGTGGAGAACTTTGTAGTCATCCTGGACAAAAGCATTCAGCGTGGGGGCCCGGAATTCGAAGTCTTCCCCTCCGGGCGGCGTGATCCCGGCTGTGCCGCCTGTGTTAGCAACATTGCTCTGGCTAGTACCGTTCGTTTGGCCTGCCAGGACGGGACCGGTGCTGCTCGCTTGACTGGCTGCGCAGGTCTTGGCGGCAGTCATCGCGGGTGAACACCCCGGCAATCCGATTAAGAAGTCCTGCCAGGTCGTGAAGGTCTCAGACCCTATAGCCTCACCGCCGAAGTGCCAGTTCTGAATGTCGCGTTCATACTCAAAACCGGCCCGAAGGGTGTGCTTGCCATGAGACCAGGAAATCTGGTCCGCAGCTTCCCACGAGGTATTAAACTTATCCGTGTCATTGCTGAGCGCACTCCCCCATTGCATCAATCCCGTGATCGTCATGCCCAGCAGGTACGGGACCGAAGGCTCGAGCGGAGCAATGCCCACTTGCGCGTCGGTGAAAGGAATCGCTTCCGTAGGGTTTCCGACAATTCGCTGGACCGAAAATCGCGCTTCGTTGACCAAATTGTTCGTGAGGGTCGATGTGAGCTTTTCAGTGAAATACTGGGTTGGGATTGTCACCAGCGCGCCACCACCGGGGAGGCACTGGGTTAGCGTCGTAGACGTAATCTTGCATCCCATCGTGGCGGTTGTTTGCGCATTGGAATAGCTCCAACGACTCGAGAACGTGTTCTTCGAGTTGATCACATAATCGGCGTTTCCGATCGCCGCATGTTCCTCAAATTTGGCGGGGTCACTCAGGAAACTGCTGACATTACCGGTCGCGCCGGAACTGGGAATATAGTAACTGCCGTCCGGGTTTTTTAAGTTGAGAATAGCGAGGGCCACTGGATTAATGTTCGAACCGTTGCAGGCAACCTGAGTCCCTCCTTGGTTGGTCTGCTTCACGCTAGCGCCTCCGCCGATTGTGGCGGGACCGCCTGGGCAGAAAGCAGCGCCCAACGACGCCTGGAAAGCGGGAGTGGAGCGATCACCTCCCGGAATTCCAACCAAGATGGGGTCGGAAGCACCCTGAGTCGCAAGTCCATTTTTCTGATACGTCTCCTGATAGGAGGCAAAGAAGAACAGCCTGTCCTTCTTCACCGGACCACCGATTACCCCGCCATACTGGTTCTGGTTCAATATAGGCCGGGTGGAAGGCAAAGTGGGCGAAGCCACATAATTTAACTGGCGAAAAAAGTCGTTGGCGTTGAGAGCAGTATTGCGGAAAAATTCAAAAACGTCGCCATGAAACTGGTTCGTGCCAGACTTGGTAACCACATTCACGCTGGCGCCAGGTTTACGCCCGTAGCCGGCGTCGAACATGGAGGTCTGGATCTTGAACTCCTCGATCGCGTCCGGATTTACAATCGCGATTCCCGGTGAGCCGCCAGAATCGGAGGCATAGCCGTTCCCGGTCCACGCCACGATCGGCGCGCCGTCCTGCATAAAGTTGTTTTGCGAGGTGGTCGAGCCATTCACTGAAATATCCTGGGTGCCTTTGCCGATGTTACTCGCATTAAACACGCTGGCATTGGCTCCGGACGAAAGGCCCAACAGGTTCGTGTAGTTGCGGGAGGTTAACGGCGTATCGGTAATCTCCTTAGAATCGAGTACGGTCCCCACAGCCGTGCTGGCGGTCTGCACCACTTCCGCTTCAGAGGTAACCTCGATTTGCTGCGATTGGGCGCCTACTTGGAGAGTTTCATCGAGGACAGCCGTCTCCGTAACTGCGACTGTGACCGACGGCACGTCGATCGTGCTAAATCCGGTAGCTTCAAACTTCAGCCTGTAGTTGCCCGGAGCGATGAGTCCAAATCTGTAAGTTCCATCGCCATTGGTCACGTCGGTGCGAACCTGGCCCGTGCCAATATTAGTGGCCGTCACCGTGACATTCGGCAACACCGCGCCCGAAGAATCTTTCGCAGTGCCGGTCAACGCCCCAGTACTAGCCGACTGGCTGAATAGCGACGGCGCCAACGCGATTGAGCAGACCAAAATCATGATGGCCGCGATAAAGTTACGGCCGGACCAGCGATTAAGGAAATCTTTCAACATGAACACTCCCCCTCTGTGCAGTTCCTAAATTGAATTCAGGGCCTATTTGGACCGACTATTCCCCGGGATTATGGGTACTCAATACACTCACAATCAATGTTTGTCAACAACCATGCACGCGCGATGCCAATTTGCAAATTCCATCAAAAACTGCGCGCGAACACTAAAAGTGCGGCACTTAGCAATCCATACCAAAGGGCGTGCTGAGTTCTGGCGGGCAGCTTATACAATTTTTGGAAGCAAAGAATACAAATATATGATGTTTGGGAGTCAAAGAGATAACAAGGAAGATAATCCGTTAGTAAATGGTCGACCACCTGGTTTTCTGAAAGCCGAAAAACGAATCAGGCACGGATTCAGGTTGTACGATCCGTTCATTGGAGTGCTCCGGACATTGAGTCAGAGCACGTCCGGCTCGGATTTACTTCGGTGGCGGGCTCGAGATGCAGCTATTCGAGGGGCTGCGCATTCTCACTGCACGGTCTCCAGAAAAACGGCTGCTCATTCAGCAGGGCCGCCTCCAGGTCGCCTGTTTTGCGTCAGAGCGCGAAGCGACAGCGGCCACAAGGGGCGGCACGGGCTGGGATCCCATTTCGAGCCGTCCGGCTCGCGTTTGAACTGGCTACTGAGAACGTAGGGTTCCCTCAAGTACGTCGGATCGTTGACCATCGACGTCAAAATTAAAAAACCAGTGCCGTGCAAATCTATAAGATGGTAGAACTCCGTCAGTACCGCATCACCGCTATATGGAATTCCATTCTTCTGTAGATACCCAGGCCTCATGTGCGTGGTTACGACGTGGAGGCTTCCTCCCGTGCCAGCCGCTGGGCCGTGCACGGCACCGCCTGCCCGCAGCTGAGGTTGCTTCTCAAAGCTCGCGACCGAGTATCCCTGCAACTCTGGATCGCCGCCTTGCCACTTCGACCCATCGAAATGGAATAGCCGCTTCTGCATGCCGGCGTCGGTTTCAATTTGAAGCGTATTATCGTCCACCCACGTGATATGCAGGCGCTCCGGGATGCGCATGATGTTTCCCGCCCCATAGGCCTTGCATTCATTCCCTTCAGCTTGGTCCTTCGCGGGATCCCACGCGTCGGCCACTTGCTGGCCCGCCGCATTTAGGGGGACAAAGGATCGGTCACCCTTTGCGGGCGTCATCATGCGATAGACCCAATCTTCATTGACGATCGCAACCCAGTAACCCGTTATATCGATGAGGGCGCTCGCCTTTGCCGATGGCCGCGCCGATCCTGCCTGAGAGGCTGGAGGTTGCCGAACCTGGGACTGCGCAGCGCGCGCGAAACCAAGCGATCCGAGAAATAAGAAACATGCACCCCAACTAACCGTGCCCACGATCCGGCGGACCTGAAATTTTCGATCGTTCGTCATCATAATTTTTTCCGATTCCAATTTCGGCTATTTCCGCGCCTGCGGAGCGATGCCCTTTGCAAGGTCGCCATAGACGACCTCGGTGAATTTGCGACCGCCCTCCACGCCGTAGATGCCGTCATAGTCCATTGTAGGTTTTGCCGCCATCACCTGTTGGAGCGTCATCCCTTTTCTAATCATATCCGCGATGCGAGCACGAATCACGGTCACCATGTCCCGATAGTTGGCCACGTCGGCTCTGTCCGAGAGATATCCGTGGCCAGGAATCACGTATGTGCCACCTTCCTCTTTCTCTTTCGGCACAAGGAGCGCGAGCAGGTCGTTCAATGAATCGAGATAGCCATCGATGCTGCCACCGTTTTCGGTCTCGATTACCGGGTAACCGGTAGTCGTGTAGAGTTCGCCCGCGCTGATCACGTCCGACGATCGGAAGAAAACCATCGAGTCGCCATCGGTGTGGGCCTTTCCCATGTTGTAGAAGATGACGGGCTCGGCGTCGTAAAGCTTGAAACCTTCGCGGCCAAAGGTGACCGCGGTCTGCATCCCTGCCTGCTCCTTCGTCCGGCCGGAGGCATTAAACGTCGTAATAATGGTGCCTCCAGGCAGCAGGTGAAGGCGCGTCAAATCCTTTTCGTCTTCCCGCGCAAAGCCCGTCGTCGCATTGGGCAATGCGCCTCCAGCCGCGTAAAGCTTGGCATTTCCCCCAGTGTGATCCGCGTCGGACGTCGTATTCGCGATAAACATGATCGGCAACTTGGAAATCTTGTGGATCGTCGCAACCACTTCGTCGGCGAATTGAGGAAGCCCCGTGTCCACGACGATGATATAGCGATCGCCGACATCCACCGTGATGTTGCAGCCCGCGCCGATCAGCATGTAGATGTTGCCGCGGACATGGAGCACGTGAATGTTAGCAGTCCCAATATCCAGCGTTTCCGGAGTTTGAGCCTTCGCTGCGCCCGTGACGGCCAGCAGAATCGTTACCGCCCACAAAAGAGCAACTCGCAACTTGCCGGTTCCAATCGATCCATTCAACTTCATTTGCCCTTCCCGGCTGATTCGCTCTCTAGCGGTGGTGGTATGGGCATGTTCGACAGCTTCTTCTGATACTCCGGGTACATTGTTTCGGCGCCGCCGCGCGTGGCCTCAAACGGAATCCCGAATCTTTGCGCAAATTCGTGCAGCCACGGATTCTGCCCCGGCAGATGGAAGGCTACGTATCCCTTCGTGTGATCGACCTCGGTGCTATAAATGCAAAAATTGGGAGAGAGTTGCCGGCCCACGTCCTGGACCCAGTCCGAAGTTATAACAACGGGCTCCGTCAGATAGACGGGATCCTCAACAATCGTGACCAGGGTGAGGTTGTTTTGGTTGCGAATAAAGTATTCCGTCACGGTCGCCTTTTCGCTCCGTGCCAGGCCATTGCGCCGAAAATATCCCTCCTTCAAATGGGTCGTTGTGACTTTCAGCATGTCGCCGACCCACTCACCCGTCGAGAAGCCCTGCCAGGTGTGGGGCGCCCATTCAGGCGGGTGTGGCCGTCCATCCATGTAAATGATCCGCTCCGGGAGCATGTAACTTACGATGGTGTGCCAGGCCGTAATCCCTTGCGTCAACGAATCCACATCCGACCAGACACGCATCTGAGATGGTCCACGAGGAGCATAATCGAGCGGATGCGCGAAACACTGGTGCTCGAGCATCGTCCATCGTTCGGCGTCCCAGGTGTCGGCCCGCATGCGCGTTGCGTCATTGATCGGCAAGCTCAAGTAATCGCCAATGGCCACATCGCCTCGTTCCAGGAAATCTTCCTGTAGCAGTTCGCTCCATTCGCCGGCCAAGTCCACTTGGGCCCTCGCGGGGGAGGCTACAAATATGGCAATCAACAGCATTAAGAGGGAGGAGCAGCTCAGTCTGCAACCAGGGCGCGGCAGCCAACTCGTGAAGTGCGTCATGCTTTGCTTCTTCATATCAGGTTCCTATGATTTCGATTTGGTCGTAATTCCAGGAATTCCGCGAGAACCGGGACTCTGCGTGTCGTTTTGGACGAATCTTAAACGAATCAAAACGTGGTCACTACGGTCCGGCGCAGCACGCCCAGAAAATCTTTCGCAACTTAAACTAACGTAGACACATATTATATGCGGACGGCGAGCTTCCGCAACGCAAAACTGTGGACAGATTTTCCAATGATGATGTTTCGCGGGATCGCGCTTCGCCGGACTTGTTAAGGACGAATATTTTTAACGGTGAATATTCATCTTAGATATACGTTAGACTAAATGAAATTGTCTTAATTCCAGGCAGGTCGTACCAATCCCGTGCAGGAGATTGCAATGCGAGACCGCTCTTCATTTCTGACTGGTGAATCTGGGCCAGCTACCGATCATGCAAGTTTCGGGACCGATCCGGCGTCGGCGAGAATTTAGGATTGGGACTTTCCTGCCGAAACATCGGGCCGTTCAAAAAGCCCCGTCGCGTTTTGAGATTTGCGACGGGGATTTCGTGGCCGCTGTTAGCATCAAGCCCTGAATTTTTGCTCGATCGTGAAATTCGAAGCCGTCACGTTTGAGGCACCGATGAGCTTCACGGCAACATGGAAATTTTAGTCACACACTAGCGTAACCACGATCCACCGCGTTCCAATCTTAGTTAGCGTCGCATGAAACCTGCCGCTGGAAGGTATGGTGGTCGTCCCGTTGACGAACGATCCCGAATAGCCACCGATAACTTTAGCGGTGTCACCGTTGACATCGATTTTTTCCGGCTTGAAATTGCGGGATGCGCTCTTGAAATAGCTAAAGCTCTTTCCTAGTGACGCAAGCGGCCCCTCTGAAATCGATGGCCAGACCTGCCTGATCGCGCCTAAATCTTTATTCGAAAAAGCTCGTGACAGTTCATCCATCGATTTGTTGACCCCGGCAGTTTCATTCACGGCCAGCATGACGCCTTTGGCGGAACCATCCGGCCTGGCGTCGCCATAGATGGCTTCTTCTTTGGATTCCGGACTGGACAGTTCGCCTGCGACCAATTGACCGCGCTGCCCGGTGGTTGGATCGGGATTGGCGCTGGTGGTTGCGTTGGCCGAGGAACGAGAGCCTTGCGCCGCTAGCGTCTGGCTCTGTGCAATCGTGAGGATTCCCGTCATCAGCAGTGCGATCGGGAAAACTCTCCGCTTCATCTCGGTACTCATTTTTTTCGTTCCTTTCGGCTTGAGGCTTTAAAGAAGCCACGTCGGGACCCAGCCTCTATTCACCGAGTTTGCAGAATACTTTTTGCGGCGACTACTGACCTGAAGGACAGCTTTAGGACGCGGCATGTACGCCCAAATGGACAGAGTACTTTTGGGCGTGAGAACTGAACCGAAGGACATCGCTAACCTGTGAGAATAGGTTCTTCATTTCTCTTGAGGCACGAAATGACTAACCTCCGTCCCTGTCGGAACATGGCGCAGTGAATTGCGCATTATCTAAGGCCCGCCAGCCAGGCGCCAGTAGTGGGTCAGGTCGGTTTTGGCCAGAAAAGACGGATCCCCGCCAAAACAATGGACGGCCTCTGCGAAGGCAACCATTGTCGGTACAAGTGTTTCCGTAGAGGCCGATCCGTCCCACGTTTTTCGGGACAGATCCGCCAGTTTCTTTTCAAACCGATGCGCTACCTAGGGACTCAGTTCCTTGCAATCGGCGCCGAAAAGGTGTATTTCGGGGGAAGCAGCTTTTTGGCCGGAATTGTTCGGTTCGGTCCTTATTTTAGGCCATTGCGCAGCCCCAGGTCTTCACCCGCAGTGGAGGGAATGCCGGAATGCGAACGATTTCATTGAGGCGGATGGGAATGGCCTTAGCCGCGCTCGGAACTTTGGTTGGCATGCCGATAGTTCGCGTCGAAGCTGAACCCAAAGCAAAAGCATCATCACGAGTAGGGGCACGGATGGCGGTCGATGCCGATGAGATCGCGGGCGTTGTAACAAGTTCGAAGGAGCCGGAAGCCGGTGTGCGGGTCATCGCCGAGACCTCCGACTTGGAGACGAAGTTCCGCAAGATCGTCGTCACCAACGATCGCGGCCAGTGGGCTCGGCATTCGGAGCAGCCCAGTTGCTGTAGCCCGCCTCTGAAGAGGCGGGCTACAGCACGAAGGACGAGTTTGTGAGGATGTCATCAGAGTCATAGAGGCCCTTGAGAAAGCCGCTGATCGAATCGAGTGCAGGGCCGTAATGTGGTATAAAGGTTCACCTTTAGCTTAATCCTGGAGCGTGCCGTATGAAGAAAGCGATTTTCTTGTTCACCCTTGTATGGGTCCTCGGAATTCAGTGCGCGCATGCGCAGACGAAATCATCGGCGGGCGTCGGCATCACGAAAATTGTGATTACGAAGACCGAGCCCGCGTTTGGCGGCATGTCATTCGGAAATATCGGCCCCTACGAGTTTCTGGTCGGAACCGCTTACGGCGAGCTCGATCCGAAGGATCCGACGAATAGCGGCATCGTCGATATTCAATACGCGCCGCTCAACAGCCGAGGCCATGTCGAATACAGTTTGGACATCACGTTCCTGAAGCCCGTGGATATGAGCAAGAACAACGGGCGCCTGATTTACGACATTCTGAATCGCGGCCATGAAAAGGTTCTTTCCGATATGAACCTCAGCAAGTTTAGCTCAATCGGGCCGGACCAGGTGACCGACCCGGCCACCGGTCTGCTGATGAAAGGGGGGTACACGATTGCATGGAGCGGCTGGGAGGCTGAAGATTCGCACGAAACTTCCAGGCCGGGACTGCAAAAAGCAAAATTTCCAATCGCCGTGCGCGATGGCAAGCCGATCACGGGCATGAGCCGCGAGGAAATTTCGAATTTGCCTGCTGGACCGACGATCACTGGATATTTGACCTACCCCGCCGCGAATACGGATCAGTCTGCCGCGAAACTGACCGTGCGCGAGCATGAAGAAGACCCCCGGCAGCCCATCCCGGCATCGGGCTGGAGCTACACCGATGCCAAGCACATACGGATCACTCCCGTTCCCGGGTTCGACCGCGAAGCGCTCTACGAGTTCATCTATCCTGCAACCGACTCGGTAATTGAGGGCATCGCCTTTGCAACGATCAGGGATTTCGTTTTGTTCGTGCGCTATGCCGAGAAGGATTCGGTTGGCACGCCCAATCCCATTCATCCTCCGACTCCCTATAAAGCCGTGCTCGGAGTGGGAGTCTCGGAAAGCGGGCGGCTCTTGCGCGACATGATTTATCAGGATTTCAACATCGATAGCTCGGGCCGGAAAGTTTTCGATGGCGCGTTCGTGTCCGTTTCCGGTTCTCGCAAGACGATTGTTAATACGGAATTCTCGCAGCCCGGCCGCTTTTCACGGCAGCATGAGGATCATCTCTATGCGGGCGACCAATTCCCTTTCACCTACACGACCACGCACGATCCGATCAGCGGGAAGACCGACGGTATCCTTGTAAAGTGCACCAAATCTAAGTCATGCCCGAAGATCATGCAGCTCGATTCGAATACCGACGTCTGGCAGGGACGGGTTTCCCTGTTGTTTACCGATCCAAGCGGAAAGCCAATCTCCATGCCTGACAACGTTCGAATGTATGTGCCAACTGGCGTTCCGCACGAGTCGAAGGACCTTCCACAGAACAATCTGGGATCCGCGGAACGCGGTATTTGCAAGGAAATTTCGAATCCGCTAAAGTACCGGCTCTACGGCCGCGCGCTATTTGTAGCGCTGGATAGCTGGGTCACCGAGGGAGTCGAACCACCGCCCAGCCGCTATCCAAATTTAAAGGACCGCACGTTGATCCCACTGGATCAGGCCGCAAAGATCTGGCCGTCGATTCCTGATTCTCCTTGGAGTCCAAAGATCAACAAGCTTCAGCTTAGGGACTACAGCACGGAGCCACCGACCGCTTCGGGACCCGAGTACCCGGTGTTCGTTACCATGACCAACGCGGATGGAAATCCCATCGGCGGCATCGAACCGCCCCAGGTCACTGTTCCAACAGGCACCTACTCGGGACGGAATTTCCGGGCTGAGGGCTACGGCGAGGGCGATCTGTGTAGTCTGGATGGCAGCTATATTCCTTTCGCCGCCACCAAGAAAGAGCGCCTGGCGAAGCACGATTCAAGGCTATCCCTGGAAGAACGCTATTCGAGCGAACAAGAGTTCACTTCAAAACTGAAACAAGCGGCTGACCGTCTTGTCAAAGAGCGGTACCTTCTGCCCGAGGATGCGGCGGGGATTGCCGCCGAACCGTTGCCGAAAATGGCAGCGGTAACTGAGTCGAAAACAAAGCGATAAAGCGAACGGCTGTCGAAAATCCGAATCACTTTAGAAGAGCATGGCCTCTCCACGGTCCATGCTCTTTTTGTTTCGCGCCTTCAATCCTTGGGCCTCTCATTGACTGTTCATCTCTGAAACTTGAGCAGCGCTCCAATTTAACCTGCTCAAGGTGGCCGAGGTCTGTCGATCAATGTGGAGACGCTGACCTTTTATAATGATTTATACGATGATACACTCCGTCATCGTCTCACTCTCCTCTTCCGGTTTTGCTGAAATGGAATCGTCGCCCCGAGAGCCGGTTGAAGTGGAGCGTGACATTGCGGGCGAACGGGAATTTCCAGCGAAGCGAAATTCAAAATAAAGAGGAGAATCGACATGACTCTAAGAGAAATAATATTGACAGTTGTCGTTGCGAGTCTGGCTTTCGCGGGCGGAAGGAAGACATTAGCCCAGAACACGGGAAAGACCGCCGCCACGTTCGATACGCCGTCCTCCGCCATGCCTGTTGTGTATTTTTCGAAGGACGATGTTGTTAAACACTTTGAACTCGGCGACACGTTGTATCAGGACGCCAATGACTCGCGAGACTACAGAATCGCAACCAGCAGGCGTGAAAAACCCGGCACCGCCGAAGTGCACATGAAGTGGACAGATGTCTGCTACATCGTAAAGGGTGAGGCGACCGTTGTGACCGGCGGGAAAGTAATGGACGTCAAGCCTGCGAACTTCTATCCGGACGGCAGACCCTTTCCCAAAGACGAAATTCGCGGCGGCGACATTGTCGGCGGCCATGCGCAGCACCTGGTTGCCGGTGACGTGATCATTATTCCTAATGGCGTGCCGCACTCGTTTACGGAAGTCAGTGGTTCGTTCTGGTATTACAACGTCAAAGTTCGGTAGGTGCAAGTGGCATAGGCTGCATGGCTTGCCTATCGTATAGGTGTTGACGATCACTGCGCAACGTGGAAACGGACGAGGAAAAATGTTCAAGAAAGCTTTGGCAAAGTTCTTCTTGTTGCTTGCTCTTACGGCAGCGACCGCGATAGCCCAGGACGCGAACACCGCGATCCATAACGCAGAGAAAGCCATGGGAGACGTGAAGTCTATCCGCTACGCTGGCTCAGGCAGATGGGGTGTCGTGGGAATGAATTGGAATACCACAGCCCCCTGGCATCCGACGGTGCTAAACAGCTACATCCGGACCATCGATTATCCTAGCGGGTCTTCGCGGGAGCTTATAACTCGGAATCAGGAGAACCCTCCAGCGCTCGGCGGCGAAGCACCATTCGTAGACGAGATTAAGGAGGGCCATGAGGTCCGCGGAAAATACGCGTGGAATCAGCCGGGAAATGCAAACCCCATGCCTCCGCCGGAGGTGGCTATACCCGCGCTTGCCACGGCCGACGAGCGTACACTCCAAATCTTTCTCACGCCCCACGGATTCCTGAACGGAGCGTTGGACAACCACGCGACAGCCAAGACCGAAAACGACGGCGGCAAGAAGATTACAGTCGTCACATTCATGGCCGGGAGATATAAAATCGTGGGCACGATCGACACCCGGAACATAGTTACGAGTGTTAACACATGGGTGGCAAACCCGGTCCTTGGCGACATGCCCGTCGAGACAAACTTCTACGACTACAAAGATTTCAACGGCGTGAAGTTCCCCATGCACATTGTTCAGAAACAGAGCGGATCGATGACATTCGATCTGAACGTCACGGATGTGCAACCGAACGTAGCGAATGCCGCGCTACAGGTGCCTGATGCGGTCCTGCGCGCCACGATTCGACCGGAAACAGCCCGCTCGGAGAAAATCGCCGATGGCGTTTGGTTTCTGCACGGTGGACACAATAGCGTCCTAGTCGAATTCAAGGATTTTTTGGCCGTGGTCGAAGCGCCTCTGGATGAGACACGGTCCATTGCCGTGATTGATGAAGTGAAAAAGCTCGTGCCGGACAAACCGATCAAGTATGTGATCAATACCCACCACCACTTCGATCACTCAGGCGGCTTGCGCACATTCGTGGCGGAGGGTGCAACAGTCATCACGCACGAAAGCAACAAGGCCTACTTTGAATGGGCATGGCAACAGCCTCGCACCGTGGAGCCGGACAGACTTTCCGAGAATCCAAAAGAGCCCACGTTTATCACCTACAAGACTAAGTACGTACTGACTGACGGAAATCGCAACGTCGAAGTGCACCTTATTGTCGGCGACATGCACGATCAATTCTTATCGTTCGCTTATATGCCAAAAGAAAAAATATTGATCGAGGCAGACGACTTTTCGGCGTGGTATATCACACCCTTATCGCTGGCCATGTGGAATAATTTATACGGCAATCTCCAGCGTTTGAATATCGATCCGGAGATTGTTGCTCCGCTTCACGGCGACGTTACAACAATGGAGATCTGGCTGAAATCTCTCCGCGATAGTACCGCACAATGAGCAATTGGGTGACGCGCCCGCCATTTAAAAGGCACGGAGCCGCGAATCATTCGAGGAATGCTTCGTGGTACTACGTGGTAAGCCGGGGGCGCACCGACTTCCTGGGAATCTCTAAGTAACCCGGAACCGGCTATTGCGTTTAGATAGGAGAGAAATTCCCGCCAAGACTATAGACCAGCGCTTTCATGGTCGCGCTGGCGCTGTGAGTTGTGACACTCGTGGCCGGTCGTGCGAGTTCAGTCGTCGTCAAGGATACCTCCTCGAAATGCGGACAAACCGTGCGATTCACAATGCCGTGCCAATTCGCAGGAACGCTAAACTTTGGCCGCCGCCACTGCCTGGCCCGAGTGCACCAAGAACTGAGCAGGATGCGTAGATTCGATGATGTCCTTTGCCTTTGCCACTTCCGCAGACGTTCCGTGAACGATCAGCAGGAATTGATCCGTCTTTAGCGCTGCTTCGTACTTCACAACGCTGTCCTTGGGTATTCCGATGCTGAACAGCCCAGCGCCCAAAGCGCCCAACGCTCCTACCTCCACCGCACCTTCCAAACCCGCCACGATCCATCCCACGACCGGCCCCGCCGCTAAGATTGGGCCAAGACCCGGAATCATGAAGAATGCAGAGCCGAACAAAAGCCCCCAAAAACCTCCCCAGAACGCGCCAACTTTGCCCCAATACTTCATACGGTCTCCGGTATTGTAGTAACCCACCGGTTGCTCATCGGTATGATAGCCTCTGCCCACGATCGACAAATTATGCATGTCGACTCCCCCACGCTGAAGGGCCTTCACTGCTTGGTCCGCTTCGGTATGCGTGGCATACACTGCAACAACTGAATTTTGAATAGACATTTCACAATCTCCTGGGGCACTTGCCATGCTTCTTAGACGATCGAGCAAAGACCCGCACTTACTTATGGCAGCGCGCCGGCAACTAAACTGTTCCATAGTGCACAGTGCC
>JBEKCU010000088.1:0-14025 GCA_050014735.1 Candidatus Acidiferrales bacterium
TGTGGGCAGCCGACACGTGGATGGCGGGAGCACGGGCGAATGGGATCGTTTTCGGCGGTTCCAATCCTGGATTGCCACGCGGACCGCTCAATTACTACTGGGGATTCGTTTGAAGGATCCGATGTCTGGATATTTTTTGCTTTCCCGCGAGAATTTCCGTGAAGTGAAGGACGATCTAAACGGCAAGGGCTTCAAGATTCTTCTGGAAATTCTTGCTGGACTTGGCACTTCGGAGATCGAGGAAATTCCCTATACGTTCCGGTTGCGCTACAAGGGCGAGTCCAAATTGTCGAGCAGGGTGATTTTTCAGTATTTCCAGCAAGTGTGGCGGCTGTGCAGTTCGAGCCGCCATTATTCCATACGGTTTTTGAAGTCGGCTGTGGTGGGCAGCATCGGAGTTCTGATCAACCTTGTTGTGATGGCCTTTTTGCTTAAATTTACAAGGATTAATAACTGGAGAGCCTCGGCAATCGCCTGCCTGGCGGCAAATGGGCAGAATTACGTGCTGCACAGCTTGTGGTCGTACCTGACCGATGCGCGCAAGGATTTTCGCAAGCTCGAAGGTTATTTTTCTTATTTGCTGATGTCTGCCGCGGGCTTGTTGGTTACAACAGTGTCATACGCGGGGCTCGAATGGAGCGTGGGCCGTACGGCGCTAATTTCCCATGCTGCCGCCCCGACGGTATTTTTGCTCAGACTCTCGTATCAATTCGCCGCGATCGTGCTGGGAATTCGCTTTAACTACATGCTGAATAGAATGTTCGACTGGCCGGATCTGGCTCGCCTCAATTTGGAGGCTCCGCGAGAATCACCATTGTTCATTGAAACGCCTAGCCTCTTCAAGACTGTTAAGTAGCCTTCCCTCTTAGCTCACAATCTTTCACTTTCATCGTGGGACCTCCCCCCGGCGCGGAGCGCGTGATAATATCCTACGGGTTATAGTCAAATGCTTTTCAAATTCGAACCTTGAGCATAAAAAAAACGGACGCCCAGATACCTCATCGGAGATTCCTTCCGCCTCTGCTCGCTGCACTATTGTTTCTTATTTCGTGCGGCAAGCGAGTAGACCCGGCGCCGAAAGCGCAGGCGGCTCCCCCGTTCGAATTCCTGGGCGCATGGGGCGAAAAGGGTGACGGCCCGGGTAAGCTTGACGGACCTGTGGCTTTTGCCACGGACTCGTTGAGTAGGGTTTTCTTTGTCGACCCGGTTTCCGGATTCGTCCACAAGTTCGAATCGAATGGGACGCCCCTTCTATCGTTCGAGGACGCCCGGGTTCGTCATGCGGCAGGAATCGCCGTGGACAGCGGCGGAGCCATCTACGTGGCCGATGCCCAACGCGGAAGCATCCTGATTTTTTTTCCGGATGGAACATTCCTTCATGCCATGCAAAGCGCGCCGCAACCGCATTTCTCGGGACCGATGGGAATCAGCGTCGATCAGGACGGCAATGTTTACATGCCCGATCCGGCGCGCTCTCGAGTGATCAAGTTCGATCATCGCGGCCGATTGGTAAAATCCTGGACAGCTCCGAAGAACCCCACAGCGGACGAACGTCCGTCAGGGGTTGCGACGGCCCAAGATGGCTCCGTATTCGTTGCATTTTTCAAGACCGGGCGCATTGAAAAATATTCTCCCGATGGCACGTGGGTGGCTTCGTGGATGACTTGGGATAGCCCTTCCTCTGAATCCCATACCATCTCGGGATTTACCGCCGGCATTGGCGATGTCTTTGCGATGAGTCCGACTCCGCCGCAAATTCATGTATGGACGCTCGACGGGCAACACAGGATCGATGGCGACCTGGCGGAGCATCTTGGAACGGTCGTCTCGCCCCAAATTGCCGTTACACCTCATGGCGAATTGCTGGTGCTCGATCCGTCCGCACCTCGAGTATTTCGATTTCAAATGCATCTGGACACGAAGGAGCAAAAATGACGTTGCTGATTCAGGAAGCCGATGTCCAATCCCTGCTCACGATGCCGGTGGCGCTCGAAGTGGTGGAGCAATCCCTGCGTCATCAGGGAGAAGGCGAGCTTGTCCTCCATCCGCGGCGCAGGGTGAGACTGCCCGATAACGGGCTTCTGCACTATATGGCGGCAGCCGATCCGGTGCGCGGTTACGTGGGAATGAAGCTTTACACGACCGTACGAAGCACGGCGCGTTTCGTTGTGCCGCTTTTTAGTTCGACGACAGGCGAAATGGTGGCATTGGTTGAAGCCGGCGCACTCGGCCAGATTCGAACCGGCGCGGCTAGCGGAGTGGCGACAAAATATCTGGCAAATTCGAACGCGCGCACCGCCTGCATCATTGGCACCGGTTACCAGGCGCGGACACAGCTTGAAGCAGTTGCGGCTGTTCGAAAGCTGGAGCGTGTGCGCGCGTTTGGACGAGACCCAGAACGACGGGCCAAGTTCTGCCAGGAGATGTCCAAGCAACTGGGTGTCACCGTCGAACCTGCGACGTCCGGCGAGGAAGCAGTGCGAGGTGCGGAAATCATCATTACCGCAACCTCCGCCATGAAAGTCGTCTTGGAAGGTGCGTGGCTGGTTCCCGGTGTGCACATCAATGCCATGGGCGCAAATTGGCCCCAGAAACGAGAATTGGACCCCGCCGCCGTGAACCTCTCTGATGTTGTTGTCGTTGACTCGATCGAGCAGGCAAAAATGGAGGCAGGGGATCTAATCCAAGCGTTTGGCGACCAGACGCAGCGTTGGGATACGGTGCGCGAATTGGGCGCGGTGATAGCGGGGAAAATACCAGGTAGGACGAAGGCAAATCAGATCACGCTGTTCAAGTCTATCGGTATAGCAACGTGGGACCTGGCTGCGGCCGCGCGTGTATTCGAACTCGCTAAGGCGCAAGGAAAGGGCCGATCGATCCCTTTATGGGAGCCAGCCGCAAACGACTGAGGACACGGAAATGTTTGCAGCGAGGCCTTTGGTAAAATGGAGCGCGACTGGAGACCTTTTGAATGCAATTTCTTGAGAAGCTGAAACCTCTAGGACTCCTTGTATTGCGCGTGGCGCTGGGAGGCGCGTTCATTTTTTACGGGTATCCGAAATTGACCGATCCCGCTCGCGCGCTCAAAGCGTTTCCGGGATATGGTTTTCCCGGCTACTTCGCGTACATCGCGGGCATCCTGGAAGTTTTTGGCGGCGGTCTTCTGATCATCGGTCTATTCACGCGTGGCGTGGCTTTGCTGTTCGCAATCGAGATGGGATTGGTCTTGGGACGAACAATTCTACCTTCTTCTGGCATCTATGCTTTTCTGAAATATCAGATTCCGCTACTTTTAGGCGCGATGGCGGTCGCGTTGGTAACCACAGGCGCAGGCTTGATTTCAATCGATGCGTTCACATTCGAATCCAGCCGCAAATCGGGCAAGAAATCCAAGGGCAAGAACTGATCTGTACGACGGATTCGCAGTCTCCGGAATAAATTCACAAATCGGCTGCAATCTTGGCTCGTTAAAGCGTTTTCGAGTTTCGGCGAAAACGTTCGAGCAATGCCATGTGAAGTCTTTCTCGGACTTCCTGGGGGAGAGGCACGGGTTCAGAACTGCAGAAAATCTGAATGGTCTTGCGCGTCGTATCGACCACAACGCGGCAATCCGTGCATCGGGCGAGATGCTGTTCAAGTTCGATTCGCATGCTGGAGTCAAGGACTCCATCGAGATAGCTCGTCAATTCAAGGATTACTTTCTTACAGTTCACTGCGTTTCACTCCGTCGGAAATACTTGTTAAGTTTCTGGCGAAGTTTCAGGCGCGCCCGCAAGAGCCGCGATTTGACCGCCGCCACGGAGATGTCCAGGATTTTCGCGGTCTCTTCCGTCGAAACCCCTTCCACGTCGCGCAGGAGAAAAACCACGCGAAAAATAGGATCGAGTTCTCCGATTACGGAATTGAGAATTTCGTTGAGTTCGGTCTGCGCGAATTTTTTCTCCGGAGAAGGTCCCCAGTCCTCGATTTCGCGGAATACGGAATCGTCCTCGGTGTTGACCGGTTCATCCAGAGACACCTGGCTCGGGCGCCTCTTGCGCAGCTTCATCAACGCTTCATTGACGGCAATGCGCACCAGCCAGGTATAGAAACGTGAATCGCCCTGGAAGCGGTCCAGGTTTGTGAAGGACTTCAGGAAGGCTTCCTGCATCGAGTCTTCGGCGTCTTCGCGATTCTGCGTGATGTTCATGGTCAGGCGAAAGATTTTACGCTCGTAGCGGTTGACGAGTTCCTCGAACGCGGTCTCGTCGCCTGATTTTGCAGCCGACACCAATGCCGCCTCGTCCTCGCGGACGACAGTGGAAGTCAACGGCTTCGGATCCGTGGCGCTCACAACTCGAAACGCTCCAATTTGCGGCGGAAGAGGACCAGCCGCGCTATTTTGGCAGAGTATCATAATTTTCCATCGCCATGTCGAATCTGCATGTCCCTAAATCGGATGATCAGGTGTGGCTTAGCGATTCAAGATTAATAAGGTTTTTAGTAACATACGCTGAAGCCTGTGCCACTGAAAACCCACATTCGAATCAAAAACATGACGTTTTATTCCATGACACAAGCCTGAAGGTCGGAACTCTGGCAGAGCAACGCGAGTGATACAATCGGCGCTGGAATCTCTCCCTGGCATGTTGAGCGGACTTCGTGCAAAGCTGCACGGTCCTCACCGAGTCCGGGATTCGAGCATGGATAGATCCCAAAGAGACTTATGGGTTCGGAAATCTAGATGCGGACACTGCCCGATTATCTTCGTAGCGGCATGAAGCTTGTCATCATAGGGTGCAACCCCGGCGACCGATCGGCTCGTGTGGGACATTACTACGCTGGGCGCGGAAATGAGTTCTGGCCGCTGCTCTATAAATCCGGCGTGCTGCCCGAATTGCTCGATCATCGTGACGACAAGCGGATGATTGAATTTGGGATCGGACTTACCGATCTGGTCAAGCGGCCGACGCGGGGAGCCGAGGAGCTCCGGCGCGAAGAGTTTGCAGAGGGGCGCATCATGCTGTCTCAGAAACTGGAGCAGTACATGCCTCAAGTGATCGCCTTCAACGGCAAGGGTACGTATGAGAACTTCGCGCAGCGGCCGTGTAAATTGGGCCTTCAAAAAGAACGGCTATACGGCGCGCAGGTGTTTGTTCTGCCATCCACCAGCGCAAAGAATGCTACTGGCCGCGATCCTAAGCTTCGATATTTCCGCCAGCTCGCCAAGTTGCTTGCCAAATTGCCGAAATAGGTGCGATGGCAGCTTGCCTTAATTTCTGGTAGCGCCGGCGTCTCGCCCGCGGTTCTCGCAGTTGTCGAGATGCAAAACCCGCCGGCGAGACGCCGGCGCTACCAAGACCGGTCCCCGCAATAATGGCTCACGGAGAGTGAATCGGTACCTGATCTCTTCCTATAATGACAAGCGTATGAGATTTTCGTAAACTGCCAAGGAGCAGAGGCAAACGATGGCGAAAGCAAAGATCAAATTTCTGCACAAGCCGAATTGCATCACTTGCCGCAAAGCAAAGGTTTTACTGGAAAAAAATAAAGCGGAACTGGACCTGCGGGATCTTGGCAAAGACCGGTTGTCCGTTGCGGAGCTCGACCAACTCATTGGCAAACGCGATCATCGGATGTTTCTGAACACCCGGAACGAACTCTACCGCAAGCGCAATATGAGCAAGAATCCGCCATCGCGCGATGAAGCGCTCGAATTAATGGCGGCCGAGCCGAATTTAATTCGCCGTCCCGTCGTCCTTCGCGGCGCCGATTTGGTCGTCGGCTACGATGAGGAAGCGCTGAAACAGCTGGCGAAGTAAATGCAGAACACATCGCAGCTATGTTGAAATTGGAATTCTATCGGAAGGCGAATCGATTTCATGAATATCGGTGAAACAATTGTCCTGATGCAAGGAGACCTGACTGAGATGGACGCGGACGCCATCGTCAACGCCGCAAACAATGATTTGCAATTGGGCGGCGGTGTGGCCGGCGCGATTCGCCGCAAGGGTGGCGCGGCCATTCAGCGTGAATGCAACGCGATTGGCAGCGTACCTATCGGCGGCGCGGCCATCACCTCCGGAGGAAATCTGCGCGCACGACACGTGATTCACGCGGCCAGCATGCAGCTTGGCGGAGAGACCACCGCGCGCTCTCTCCGAAGTTCCACGGCGCATTCGCTGCGAATCGCCACGGAGAACGGGCTTAAGTCCATCGCGTTTCCGGCCGTGGGCACCGGGATCGCCGGTTTTCCGCTGTTCGAATGCGCCCAGATCATGCTCAGCGAAGTGGTTGAGCATTTGAAGAAGCCCACGTCGCTCGAAAAAGTTTATTTCGTTTTGTATGACGAGCAAGCCCTCGCGGCTTTCGAGAAGGTCCGCGCCGAAATGGCTGCTCGCGAGGAACTGGATGATGCAGCCTCGGCCGGCCGGACATGACCGAGCTTGCCGAGAAGGTCCGCGCCGAACTCGCCCGCTACGAGCATCCGCTGTTCGTCTTTGACGCCCGTCCCGCTGCTGAAGGCGTCGAAGTCGAAATTCGCTACGCGCCACCCGAGCCGCAAGTGCATGTGTATGTTTTTCTGCTCCGCCCACGCGAAATTGAATCGAGCCAATTTCCCTGGATTTTTCAGAAACAGCTCTACGATTGTTTGCACGACTTTATCGTCGAAATGTTCACGTGCAATCCACAACGCCAGGACGCATAAAGACGCATGAAGCCAGAACCGTCCCAAACGACGAGCGATCCGGCTCGGCCTCTCGCCGCGATGCTTGCCTCACGGATTCGCGAAAGCGGGCCCATGACATTCGCGGAATTTATGCGCCAATGCCTCTATCATCCTGAGCACGGTTACTACTCCCGTGCGAGTTCGATCCGGTTCGGCGATTACTACACGAGCGTGGATGTTCATCCTATTTTCGGGCGGCTCCTTGCTCGGCAGTTCGCGCAAATGTGGGAACGACTCGGGTCGCCGCGCCCATTCACCATTGTGGAGGCTGGCGCTGGCGTCGGGCGCTTGGCTAGTCACATCCTGAATTTTGCCGCAGTTGAGCTTCCGGCGTTCTATGGGGCTCTTGAGTATATTGCCGTTGAGCGCTCCGCGTCGCGTCGCGCGGAGCATGCCGGGCGGCTCGCTGCTCATTCGGCAGCGGGACGATTTTCCAGCGTTGCCGAAATGCCGCAAGCGATACCTGCCGGATGCATTTTCTCGAATGAATTGCTGGACGCGCTGCCCGCGCATCGCGTGGCGATCGAGCATGGCAAGTTGCGGGAGATCTTCGTGGGGATCGACGAGGGAAGCAATTCGCCCAACGACGGAGAACATTTCGTGGAATTGCTTCGTGGTCCTTCCACGCCAGCGCTGGAACTATATTTTTGCGAGCAGGGCATTGCGCTCGAGGAGAAGCAGCAGGCTGAAGTTTGCCTGCAGGCATGCCAATGGATTGAAGATGCGGGGCGATCGCTGGGAAGGGGCTTCGTTCTGACGATCGATTATGGCCATGAAGCGCGAGCTTTGTACGACGAGCGGCACAATCGAGGCACGCTGCTGGCCTACCGCGACCATGCTGTAACGGAAAATGTGCTCGATGCGCCGGGAATGCAGGACCTGACGTCGCACGTGAATTTCACCTCGGTGGAATTGTGGGGTCGCCGGACGGGGCTCGAACGCACGGGTCTGGTCACGCAGTCGCAATTCTTGGTGGCGCTGGGCCGCGCGAATGAATTCGGAGATTTGTACGAACCGGGCCAATCGGAAGTTGAGAAATTACGCGCGCGCCTGCTGCTGAAAAATCTGATTCATCCGGAAGGTTTGGGAGAGAAATTTCAGGTTCTGATCCAGCACAAGGGAATTGCCGAACCGAGGCTTACCGGGCTGATGGGGATTGAGTAGAACAGGCTTCAGCCTGTTTGTTTTTAACTTGCCAGTATCGAAATTCAAAAGCAAACAGGCTGAAGCCTGTTCTACTAAGACCCTTCGCTATACGCTTTCTTCTGCGATTTTTCCGCTTCGGCTTGAGCGCCGCCGGTGTCATCGCCTGTCTGCTTCGCCTTGCTGTATTCGTTGACGGCGCGCGTGCGGTCGCCCTGAATGTCGTAAATTCTTCCCAGGTAGATGTGAGACCAGACTTCCGTCCACTTCGTCGAGAAGTCAACCGCCGCGTCGAGCGTATCCCGGAAGGATTGAGCTGCCGCCGCGTAATTTCGCTGATAGAAGAAAGCCTCGCCCATGCGGAAGTCGGCGAGGGCGTTCGTCCGGTCCTGTCCGAGCGCGAGTTGGTATTGTTGTACGGCGTCGTAGTACTTGCCTTGCTGGGCCAGCATCTCGCCGCGAGCAATGATGCCGCGCACGCGCAGGCGCTGACTCGATTTCAGGATGTAGTTGTGCGGATCGAGTATAATTCCGTTCGGTTTCGGCCGGCCGAAGGTCTCCACGGTAAACGAAGAGTCTTTTCCGGCGATGTTGATGGTCTTGAATTCCGGATTACCCTCGGTCTCGACCTCTAATTCGACATCCATGCGGAAGAAATCGAGATTCTGCTTCACCTTGCCGACAATCCGGAATCCCTTTTTCGTGCGGTAGGTTACGTATTCGAGAGTGAATTCCGGAACTCCCGTCGAACGCAGCCACTGCGTGAAGAATGGACGCAAACTAACAGCTTCTGGCGCGGCTGCCGGCGTATTGCCCATCTTGAACCCAGCGGGCGCAGGCTGTGCGAGGCGGGCTTCCGCCATTTGCTCAAAATCCTGAACGCGCGCGGTCTTTCCCGCATAACGAGAATAGAAATCCTTGAGCAGAGTGCTAAAGTTCGCGTCGCCAATGATTGCGCGGAGCATATGAAAAACCATCGCGCCTTTATTCACCACTACGGAGCGATATTCCTCGGACCCAGGCTCCAGCCGCTTCGCCTCGGCGATCGGAGCTGCGTCGTCGAACATCAGCGCGCCCACTGCAAAATCCTCGAGGGCCTTATTCAGGCCGTCCTTCCCGCCGGATTCCTCGACGTAAAGTCCTTCGGAATATCGCGCCAGACCGTCCGTGATCCAGACGTCGGACGGGGTAGCGGCCACGACCTGCGCTCCCCACCATTGTTGCGCTGCTAAATTCGCCAGAAGGCGAGCATTCGGCTGTGCCGACCACATGCGCGCGCTGACCAGCAGCAATCCCGGCGCGGCAAAGCTGTCCACGGTGCCGTCCGGAAGTTGAGCAATCGTCATTCTGGGATCCGGAAGCGCCCCGAATTCTCCATTAAAGAAATCGATAATATGACCGACTGCATCCGCATAACTTTGCGCTGTGTTCGAAGCCGCCGGAGGCGTGTACACGGACATACTCATGCCTTCCGCGTTCACCGGAGTAAGTTGCAACGGAGAAGCCACAAATGTTCCCGCTGCTTCAGGCCTATCGACGCGGAATGTATAGAGCATTCGCTCGTTTTCCATCGGCGGGGGAGCAGGCGCAGCCGATGTCGAAATCGGAGCGTGGGACCGCGCGTTCCCTAGCGCCGGTGCAGGCGCAGGGGTAAATTTGGGAGTGACCGAAACCGGCCCCCCGGCGGAAACTCCGGTGCCCGCCACCATCATGTTTCCGGGAACTTCAATCTGAAATACGCCCGTATATCGGTTCGAGGGAAATCCGGTAAGCGGAAACCACCGAGATGGAAGCAGCAAATACCCGCCATCCTTGTCAACGTATGCCAGCCTCACGGGTTGCGATGGATCGGTGATTCGGTTCGAGAGCGGGCCGTTGTAGTCAAATTGAAGCGTGACCTTCCCTCCGGCAGGCACCGCGTTGTCGAGTGTGATGTGCAGCTTCAGACCGCTGGTATCGTCCCGTTCGAAGGACACGGGTCTGCCTGTGCCATCGTTAACCGAGTTCACCCTGAGGTTTTGGTTGAGTTCCACGTCCACAACGCGGCTGGCCTCGTTCGCAACGAAATCCACCTTCGCCTGTGCGTTTATGACCTGGCCCACCGCATCGAGCGACGCGTGGATTTCATAGTTCGTTGCGCGAAACGCCTCCGTGGGAGCTGCCTGCACCGGCGCAACGGGACGGCTAGGACCTTGCGACAGTCCTTGGGTGAACCCGCTCACCGCAAAACCCACCATTCCGGTCAGGAAAAAGAGGAGCCGTAGCTTGAACATGGTTCTTAGAAGCCTTTCCCTCGAAGGGGCTTGAATGTCTAGGATACCAACTTGGGCCTCTGAGTTGCCAGTTTCTTTGGGACGTGTGGGCTTTCAACGCGTCTTCTAGGGCAACATAGACGCGACGATGTCCGCAGCGCGTTCGATTGCCGCCGGAGCCCCTAACTTGGCCCGGACTTCGGCGAGGCCTTGCTGGATCTCCGCTCGAGCGCTGGGCGAATCCAGAAGGCGAGTCGCCTCGCTTGCCACTCGCTCAGGAGTGAAATCGTTCTGTACAAGCTCTGGAACAATTTTCTTCCCGGCGATTAGATTCACCATAGCGAACATGGGCGTACGGACCAGCACTCGCGCGACAGCAGCCGTGAATGGCGCCAGGCGATAGATCACGATCATGGGCGCGTTCATCAGCGCCGCTTCCACAGTCGCGGTGCCGCTCGACACAATTGCCAGATCGGCAGCACCGAGTGCGTCATACGTTGCATCTTCAATCACGTGAACACGCACCGCGCCTTCAGCAGGTTTGGGGCTAAGATATCCTTCAACCGAGGACCGGTTCATGCCTGGCGCCAGCGCCAGGACGAACTGGACCTGCCGACCATGGCTAATTAGATGGCAAGCCGCGACCAATGGTGGCATGTGATGCGCAATTTCTCCGGCGCGACTGCCAGGTAGCAAAGCGACGATTGGTTTCGTGGCGTCGAGCCCATGGCGTGCCGCGAACTCCGCACGTGTACTCGTGGCCGACACATTTCCAACCAGGGGATGCCCGATAAAATCGGCAGTTACGCCCCGCGAGCGATACCACTCCTGTTCGAACGGAAAAATGCAAAGCCCGCGAACGAACCGGCGGCGCACCAGATTTGCCCTCCACGGACGCCAGGCCCAGAATTGCGGGCACACAAAATAGACGTTCGGAATCTCCCGGCTCTTCAGCGCACGCGCAAGCCGCAGGTGGAAGCCGGGGAAGTCGGTGAGAATTGCCAGTCGTGGTTTACGCGTGTCGACTTCTGCCAGCAAGCGTTTCCATACGCGATTCAGCGCCGGCAGTTTTTTGGCGATTTCGACGATCCCCACAAGAGAGACTTCGGAGCAATCCGCAACAATCTCAACGCCTGCCTCGCGCATGCGCGGGCCACCCATTCCGAAGAGATGAACGTCGGCTCGTGCGCGCAAGGCCGTTGCCAGGCGTGCTGCATACATGTCGCCGGAAGCTTCGCCGGCGGAGATGAGGATTTGAATGGGCGGCATAGTTTCGCGAATGGAACGAAGACAGTGGAACAGTCTTCAGCCTGTTTGCATTTGAATTTCGCAGCCTTAGCAAGGTTTAAAACCAAACAGGCTCAAGCCTGTTCCAATTAATCGTTCCCAGGCACGGAAGTTCCCGCCTCGCTCTCCGCTGGCTCGAACGATCCGCGCAGTTCCTGGTCCTTGTACTGGAGCTGGTACAGGCGGTAATAGATACCGCGCATTCCGAGCAGTTGCTGGTGCGAACCTTGTTCGCGCAGCCTTCCTTTATGGAAGACTAGGATGCGGTCGGCATGTTGAATCGTGCTCAGGCGGTGCGCGATAACCATGGCTGTACGGCCTTCGAGCAAGCGGTCCAGAGCTTCGCGGATCAGAACTTCGGTTTTCGTGTCGACGCTTGAGGTCGCTTCATCGAGGATCAGGAACCGGGGATTGTGCGCGAGGGCGCGAGCAAAGCTGATCAGTTGCCGCTGTCCGACGGAAAACGTAGCGCCGCGCTCGCTGACGTTGGTTTCGACGCCCTCGGGCAGAGTATCCAAGAGGGTTCCGAGTCCCACTTCGCGCAATGCGGACTCGACGCGCGCGCGACTGATATCCTCATCGCCCAATCGGACGTTGGATTCCAATGTGCCGGAGAATAAAAAAGGATCCTGGAGCACGATGCCGAATTGACGCCGCAGTTGATGAACGTCGTAGCGGCGAATGTCGACACCGTCGAGCAGAATTTCGCCGTGTTGAATTTCGTAAAACCGCAAAAGCAGTTGGATGAGGGTTGTCTTTCCCGCGCCGGTGTGGCCGACGATGGCAAAAGTCTCTCCCGGCGCGATGTGGAACGAAACGTCGCGCAGCACCCAGTCGTCTTCTTTTGGGTTCGCGCCACCCGTGTAAGCAAACCACACATTTCGGAATTCAATATCACCGCGCGGCAATGTCAGTGGCAAAGGTGCTTCCGCGGGAGGCGCCGGCAGCGGCTCATCGAGCAGCTTGAAGATGCGTTCGCAGGCCGCCATCGCCGATTGCAGGATATTGAATTTTTCGCTCAGGTCCTGAATGGGCCGGAAGAAACGCATCGCGTACTGCATGAATGTGACGAGGACGCCGATCTCGACCGCGCCAGTGAACGACAGCACGCCACCGTACCAAAACACGATGGCAATCGCCGTCGTGCTGAACAGCTCGACGGCAGGGAAGAACACGGCGAACGCCGTGATCGCATCCTTGTAAGCTTCCATATGAATGCGATTCAGTTCGGCAAACTGCTCCTGCGATTTCCGCTCCCGGTTGAAAAGCTGCACGACGCTCATGCCGCTGATGTGCTCTTGCAGGAACGCGTTAATCCTCGCAATCGCGGTGCGGATGCGCCGGTTGGCATCGCGAACGCGGTTGCGAAAAAGCCACGTGGAAACCACGATCAGCGGAAGCACTGCGAACGTCGCCAGCGCGAGGCGCCAGTTTGTCGCCATCATGACGCCGCCGATGCAAAGTAGCACGATGGCGTCATTCGCCATGGCTGCGATTCCCGCGGCGAACAGGTCGTTGAGCGCGTCTACGTCCGTCGTCACACGCGTGACCAGCCGTCCTACTGGGGTGCGGTCGAAGAAACTCATCGGCAGGCGCTGCAGCCGTTCGAAGATTTCCTTTCGCAGATCGTACAGGGTCTGCTGGCCCACGTTCTGCATGATTCGAACCTGCAAATACTGCACGGCAAAACTGAAAAGCAACGCGGCCAGGGACAGAAGTGAAATGAGCGTGACGCCATGCAAGGCGGCCGTCCAAGGAATCGCTCGGTCCACTCCGGGGACGATATATTTGTCGATGGTGTAGCCGAATAGATAGGGACCGACGACTTCCAGCGGCCCAACCAGCAGCGTGAGCACAACCGCGAAGACAATGCTCCACTTATACGGCCGCAGATAGGTCATCAGCCGCCGCAGCAGCTGCGAGTCGTAGGCCTTTCCTAGAGCTTCCTCTTCTCGGAAGTCGCTCATTCTCTCGCCAACTCTTCCTCGAGCAATTGCTTGGTATACAGATCGGCGTAATACCCGCCTCGCGCCAGCAATTCGGCGTGCGAGCCTCGCTCGACAATTCGCCCATCGCGCAGGACGACGATCTGATCGGCGTGCTGAACCGTCGAGACACGGTGGGAAATCAGCACCGTCGTTCTTTGCCGCAAAATCGCGTCCAGGCGGCGAAGGATACGTTCTTCCGTCCCGGTATCCACGCTCGACAAGGAATCGTCCAGAATCAAAATCTTTGGATCTCGAATCACGGCTCGAGCGATAGCCGTGCGCTGTTTCTGGCCGCCTGAGAGAGTGATGCCCCGTTCGCCCACCATCGTCATGAATTGGCCGGGGAATTCGTTGATTTCGGCGGCAATACTGGCAACGTCGGCGGCGTTGTGAATGTCCTCGTCCGTTGCATTGTCCACACCAAACGCGACATTTTCGCGCAGCGTTTCGCTGAACAGGAATGTGTCTTGTGGGACATAGCCCACTGCCCGGCGCAGCGTTTCCAGCGGCCATTCCCGGATCGGACGCCCATCGATCAGCAGCGTTCCCGGAGGCGCGTCCCATAGCCGGGCAATCAAAGCGGCCAGCGTGGATTTCCCGCTTCCCGTCGGGCCGACGATTGCGAGAATCGAACCGGCCGGAACGT
>JBEKCU010000089.1:0-1715 GCA_050014735.1 Candidatus Acidiferrales bacterium
CCAACTGCTGGACTTCCACTCGTGTCCGTCGCCGGCGTGCCGCTAGCCTCTCTTCTTCCGTCATTCCTGGACTTCACCACAAACACCGCTCCTTGAACAGGTGTGTTAGTCGACCGCTTACAGTCTACCTGGCGGGAGCAGCAGTGGGGCATGGTTGGCTATCCTTTGATGTCTCTTTACCGGACGAGCTGCCGAGCGCCTACGGGCAAGAGATCCTGACTCTTTGAGGTATTCTACGAATTCGCATTCGAGGTTCGCTGCCGATTTCGCCGACCGAGGTCTGTTCGGATCAGCGTCATTCCTAGAAAGTCATCGAGACTCTAATCCAAGTGCTGTCCGAACTGAAGGAGTCAATCTTTGCGTGAGCGGGAACGTTCGGAGACAGTTCGCCTGCTCTTCGCTGTGGGGAAAATTCAGGGGAGTCCATGCATGCGGGCCCACATTTCGGTACATCGTGTCACTACCAAATATTTTTCTAACTCATTTGTTTTCAAAACTACGTATGAAAAGGAAGGACTTCCAAGAGGTAGCCCTGCTGGCTTGGGCGCAGGAGGCCCGCGGTTCAAATCCGCGCGCCCCGACCACTAATTTCTTTCAAGCAGACTAATGCCCAGTAGTCCGGTCTATATATCCGTACTCGCGCGCCACGGTGTCACACGCGCGGAAGGCTGCCAACGCAAGCACGCCAAGCAGAACCGTTAGGCTTAGAAGAACGCCGAGCAAGGCCGAATCGCTGAAACGGGAAAACGCGATGGCACCCGGAACCGAGCCAAGAAGCGAGCGGCGTACCAACTCCAGCCAGTACGTGACCGGAGTGGCATAGCCTATCGGACGCACCATCCGCGGCAGGACGTTGACTGGGAAGACCGCTCCACTGAAAAGATACATGGCTGCGGCAACTCCATCACCCAACCACGGGTTGTCCGGAAGCAGCAAAACGATTCCCGACAACGTGAGCCCCATCATGGCCAGCATCGCCATGCCGACCGCGAGCGTAATAAAGAGCAGCGGCCAATTGATTGTCCAGAACCGGATGGGCACGTGCAGAAAGACAACTCCGAGCGCAAGCGTGATGATCACGGATGCCGAACCGGCGATGAAACCGGCGACACCGCGGCCCGCGAGATACCAACGGACATCCACCGGCGCAACATAGATGGACCTTAACGTCTCATACCGCTCGCGATCCTCAGCTATTGCGTGGGACATGCCGGTCATTACCGCGCCCACATAGGTGTAGAACGCGTTGCCAAGATACATGTACGCAAACACGGGCGAGGAGAAATTACTGCCCGTAACCACCGCATATAACACGACCAGAATGCCGGCGAGCGCGAGCGGTTTCACAATCGAGTACAACGCGAACAAGAGCGGCCTTGTCCAATTGGACTCAATCTGCCAGCCGAGCCACGCGGCTGTTTTGAACGAGCGCCATAGAGTTTTATCCACGGCTTTCGGTAAGCTTCCCTTGGGCGGCAGCCATTTCTTCCATGTACTTTAGAGAGCGGCTCGCACCCGCAATGAACACCAGACTCAAAACAAAAAGTATCGTGATTTCAACTTTCGGATTCAAGAACCCGAGTTTTGCGCCGCCCGCGAAGACAAGCTGGCGGATTGCATCCAGCCCCAACGTCAGCGGAATCAAAGACGCCGCCGCAGCAACCCAGAAATTCAGGCTCTTGATTGGGAAGTACGTCCCCGACAGCAGGTATGCG
>JBEKCU010000089.1:1731-15755 GCA_050014735.1 Candidatus Acidiferrales bacterium
GCGATATATCCACAAAATGTCGCGCCTCGCGTCCGAACATCAGGAATAGCGAGGCGAACATCATTCCGATCGCGTAGAGCGCCGTGAGCGTCAGAAAGAAGGCCAGAATGACCATCGGCACACTGGCAACCACGAACTTAATATGGAACAGCCAGCTGCCAATCAATACGATGAACACTGCCCGCACCGACGCGATGACGATGCCGCCGAGGGCCATGCCCAGCAGGATCGCCATCAGTGAGGTCGGCGCCATAATGTAGAGAGCTAGGTTGCCCATCTGCCTCTCCCAGAAGAATTGGTTGGACATTCCCCACAGCACGTTGAGCCAGAATGCGCTCATCGCGCCCCCGAGTATCACGTAGCCTGTAAAAACTTCCGGCGCGTGAATCGCTCGGCATACGAAAACGTAGGCAAACAGTGAGATCAGCGGAAGACCCACATCGATGACGATCTTGGATAGCTCGCGCTGGTATCCGACGACGCGGGGATACGCCCGACCCAGGACGGTCCGAATAAAGAGACGCCAACCGGTGTCCTTGTGCCGATCGTTATACAGTTGGAGGCTCACCAACGAACTCAACCTCCTCCATGCTGCGCCCGACCAACTCGACAAAAACATCCTCGAGCGTGGGCAGGTGCTTGGTCAACGAGAGCAGACCGATCCGGCTGGCCTCTAGCGCAACGATCACTGCGCCAATCACTTGCTCTTCTTCGAGAATCAGTTCAACCAGTGCGCGGCCGTCGCGCTCCTTGCAGGTGACCTTGCGAACTCCCGGTATCTTCGCGAGCGTGCTTGTGCCCACACCGTCGAGCAAAGTCGTTTCGAGGCGAAAAATGGAACCACTCTGCAAACGCTGCTTCAGGTTCGCCGGAGTATCGCACGCCAGGACGCGGCCGCCGTTGATGATTGCGACACGATCGCACAACTCATCCGCCTCAACCATGTAATGTGTCGTCAACAGCAGGCTGCGTTTCGGATCCGCATCGATCCAGCCTCGAATGAATGCGCGCACATCCCGCGATGCGCCGACATCCAGCCCGAGCGTCGGCTCGTCCAGGAACAGCACCTGCGGGTCGGTGATGAAGCCGCGCGCGATATTCATCTTCTGGCGCAGACCAGTCGATAACTGCGAGGATTTCGTATTCTTGCGATCGGCCATCTTAAACACTTCGAGAAGACGGTCGATCCGCCGATTGGCCTCGGCCGAAGCGATCCCGTAAAATTGTGCAAACATCCACAGGTTTTCCCGGACGGTTAACAATCCGTAGCCGGAAGATTCGCCTCCGGAAACCATATTGATTAGCGGGCGAACCCGATTTGCCTCCCGGTTGACGTCGAGACCCGCGACGCGCGCCGCTCCAGATGTCGGGGCTAACAGCGTCGTCAAAAATTTTATGAGGGTTGTTTTACCCGCCCCATTTGGACCGAGCAGCCCGAACAACTCGCCGCAACGCACCTGCAAATTCACTTCATCGAGCGCGATGAGCGTTTTTCGATCGGTCTTTTTTCCACGGGTTCGGTAGATACGCCCTAGATGTTCGGTTTCCACGGCGAAATGCACGCCCATGATCGATACTCCCGATTGCGGATTCGATCATAACCTGGATGCCTAACAAACGCGCCTAGGAGACCACCCGCGATTCAGTGGACTTCGATCGGCTCTATCAGCGTGGCACATGTAGGGGCGCGACATGTCGTGCCCTCCAGCCGAACCATCGACTAGCATCTCTGTGAACATGCATGACTGCGATTTACGATCTGCGACCGCCATTTGCGATATTAACGAGTTCTTTCATCTCATCGGCTAAGAAAATTCTTGAGTAGGTAAATCGCGCAACCTCTGCCTCTCCGCGACTTCCTCATCGGTCAGGCGCGCATCGTAAATCGATCGAGGTTCGATGGTTCGCGCGACAAGCGTCGCGATCCCAACGATCAGCAACAGAGGCAAAATGAACGACCGGTCCCGGCCGGTCAGCTCCATCATCAGGACAACCGCGGAAATCGGCCCCTGCGTGGTTGCTCCGATCACCGCGCCTGCTCCAAGCAAGGCGAAAAGGCCGGGTGGAACTCCGGGCCAGACGTGCGACCAAACATATCCCAGCACGCCGCCCAGCATTGCGCCAGCTGTCAATGAAGGCGTGAACATGCCTCCGGGCGCGCCGCTGCGCATGCACAGCACGGTTGCTGCGGGTTTCAACACCAGAAGCGTCAGAAGCAGTGCGGGCGCCACCTGTCCCAGGAAAGCCGATTCCGAGATGTCCTTCCCATTCCCCAAAATTTGGGGAAACCAGATCGAGACGACTCCGAGCAAACCGATAACAATCACCGGCGCAACGAGGCGTTTCCACCCATGAGGCCGGTTGCGATCCGCCCAGGCGATCATGCGAACATAGCCGACGGAAGCCACTCCCAGGATCGGGCCTGCCAGCAGCGACCACAGAATAACGGATAGGGAACTCAAGTACGATGGAATGATGTAAGTCGGCGCGTTGGGCAGCGCAAACCATGAGACTCCCGTGGCAATCAGCGACGCAAAAAGCGCGGGGAGCACGTAGCGCAGGGCCAGTTTGCCGCGCATGACCTCCAAAGAAAATAGTGCCCCTCCCAGCGGGACGCCATACGCGGCACCCATTCCCGCGCCCGCGCCGCAAGCGACCAAGAGCCGCCGCTGTTCGTCGGACAGGCGTTCCTTGTCTGAAAAGAAGTTCGCGAACACCGCGCCGGCTTGCTTTGGCGCGCCTTCCCGGCCAAGCGACACACCCATGCCGACGATGAGGACCGAAAGGACAGCGCTGCCCAGCGTGCGCAATGCCGGCATTCGTCCTGCGTGGAACCATATCGCCGCAGTCGTGTCGATGCCGTTGCCGCTGGAAAGCTGCTTGAGGAGTATCTGTCCGATGCCCGTCACCAGGGCTGCGCCGAGGAGCACGAGTATGTGACGCCACGGGCTCGCATGTTGAGCCGCATCGAGGATGTCGGTTGGAGAACCTCTCCACACGAGATGCTGTACAAGTTCCAGAAGCTTGGTCAGCAATGCCGCGCCGATCCCCGTAGCAACTCCAGTCAACAAGACCGCCAGCCAAAATTGAGCGGCGCCGGGACGATAAAGCGTGGACGGTATGAGATCGCTTGCAGCCATCGGGGGCGCACCGTCCGGTCGCGTTGCATTCGGAGAAGTGCTCGGGTTCGCCATACGGAAATACCCTCGGCGATCGGCGCGGGATGTTTGGCGCTGGATCGCTGACGAAATTGAAACGTCTAATCATGCAACGAATTGATTGAGTTGCGTCACACTTTCCGTGACGCGTATCCAAGAGGTTCGAGATGCGCTAGTGTCCCAATTTAGAGACATGCGTTCGCGGAAATGTGAGGCTGCGACTTCGGAGTCTAACCCTGGGAACTCCAATCTCCCGATTGGCGCTTTGCGTTTCTGAACCCTCGCCAATCGGGAGACTGGCGTTCCCAGGGTAGCCAGCCGACACCCGAACTCAAATTTAAGTTAGGACGCTTTCCAAGATGCGCCAAAATCGACCGCGAAACTTTTGCATGATACGCTGCGTAGTATGAGTGTGCCAGAATCCGCGGACAGACCGGACGGCTTTGCGATCCACGCTGACCATGTGTCGCGCCATTACCGGATGGGAGACACCGTGATCCGCGCGGTAAACCAAATTTCGCTCGACGTTCGCGCTGGGGAATTTCTGGCGCTACTGGGGGCCAGCGGATCGGGTAAGTCCACTCTCCTCAACTTGATTGCCGGCCTTGACCGGCCATCCGGCGGTGCGATTTTCGCGCAGGGACGTGATCTCGCAACGATGTCGAGCGAGGAACTCGCCGCGCATCGTAACCGGACGATTGGCATTGTCTTCCAGTCTTTCCAATTGCTTCCTCGGATGACCCTCGAAGAGAATGTCGAGCTGCCACTGCGCTTGGCGGAAGTCCCGCGCAGCGAGCGGCCCGGGCGGGTGAAAGAAGCCCTTAATCGGGTTGGCCTTTCCGCCCGCACAAAGCACCGGCCTACGGAGCTTTCCGGCGGCGAGCAGCAGCGCGCGGCGATTGCGCGGGCGCTCGTCAACCGGCCCATGATCCTGCTCGCGGACGAGCCAACAGGAAATCTCGACAGCAAAACGGGCGAGGAAATCATGAACTTGATTGCCGGAATTCACCGGCCAGCGGAAGGCCTCGGGAGAACCATTGTGATGGTGACGCATGAACGCGCGCTGGCGGAACGATATGCCGACCGGATCGTGACGCTCTCGGATGGCGTGATTTCCCGCGAGGAGCGCTTGCGATGAAAATGGGAGATCTTACCGAGCTGGCAGCGCGCAATTTGCGCGAATCCATGCTTCGAAATTCGCTGACGACGCTCGGTATTGGCATCGGCGTGGCTTCGTTAGTAGCGCTTCTGTCCCTGGGCGTGGGATTGCAGCAACTTGTGGGCCGCTCGGTCGCGCGGGCCGGTTTGTTCGACATGATTTCCGTGCGTGCGCGGCAGGGTACTCCGTTTGGGCAGCCGGGCGGCGGACGGCGTCTCCGGCGTGACGCCGACGATCTGGCACCGCCGCGCGCCTTGGACGACGCGGCGCGCAAGGAAATCGCCGCGCTGCCCAACGTATTGGAAGTCAATCCCGAGGAACGGTTCACAGCTGAGGCACGTCGGGAACCCTACAGCCAGTTGGTGATGGTCGCGGGGATGGCTCAATCTTCGCAATCCAGCGGCACGCTAGACGGCATGAGCGGGAGTTTTTTTTCAAGCCCGGACGCCGACGAACTAATCGTTCAAGGCGACATGGCGAAACGCCTGTTGGACGAAGGGCAAGCCCCCGCTTCCCTGCTTGGCCAGGAAATTACGTTGCGTTTCGCGCAGCGGCAAGCGCTTCCGCCGCCATCGGAGCAAGCTGCTTCGGACGCGCCCAATCAGGCGGTCGGTCCGGATGAAGAAGCCATGGGATTTTCGATCGTGCCGAGCGAGAAAAACTTTCGCGTCGTAGGAGTGACTCCCGCGTCGGATGCAGGAGGCGGCCAAGTCGGTTTTAATAACGCGGGAATTTACCTGCCGCTGGCCGTGGCCGAAAAGCTCCAGGTCGTGCAAGGCTCGGATTTGCGGGACGCGACGCGATCCGGGGTCGCCGGCACACGCTATGCTGCATTGAACGTTCGCGCGAGCAGTCCCGCGGCTGTGTCGCAGCTTGAGTCCAGCATTGCGCAGATGGGCTTCGCGGCGTTTTCATTGATCGATGTCACGCGCAACCTGCGCACTTTTTTTGCAATCTTCGATTTGTTTTTGGGGATCTTCGGCAGCCTCGCTCTTGCCGTGGCGTCGCTCGGAATCATCAATACGCTGGTGATGGCGATCCTCGAACGGCGGCGCGAAATCGGAGTCTTGAAAGCGCTGGGCGCCGCGAATCGCGACGTGCGGCAGCTATTTTTCGTCGAAGCCGGCGTGATGGGATTCGTTGGAGGAATCTTCGGAGTGGCGCTGGGCTGGGCAATCGGAAAAGCAATTCATCTCGCCACCGTGATTTATCTAAAGCGCCAGGGCATGGCTTCGCCGAATATCTGGAACGTGCCGTGGTGGCTGGTGCTGGGCGCGATCGGCTTTGCTGTATTGGTCAGCCTGGCGTCGGGAATTTACCCGGCGTCGAGAGCGGCGAAGCTCGACCCAGTCGAGGCGTTGCGTTATGAGTGACTCGTGAGTTGTGACTGGTGACTTGCGACTGGTGGTTCTTGATTTCGAAGTGGTTTAAGTTATGCAGGTTGCAGGGTTTGTGATTATTGTTTTGTGTTGTTTTGTTTTGAGCTTTGGCTTTGGTTTTATGTGGAATCGCATATTTCAAATTTTAGGTTCGAAATAATCCTCGGTTCGAAGTTCCCAAACCTTGAAAATTCAAAAAACCACACAGGTTGAAGCCTGTCCTACTGAAAAAATTTAACCGAGACGCTCAGCTGAGGGGCCGGAGCGTCCCGGTCTTCCCTGTCCGCCTCCGCAGGTGGCGGGCAAGACTGTTACTACGCGGCGTGTTCGTCGCCACGCAGAAATTCGTATCGTTCGATTTGCGCCACCACTCCGATGCGGCCGGGTTCGTCGGTCTCGTGGCGCTTGATGCGTCCGAGGCAGCGAACCTTCACCGGTCCGGCAAGCGTGATTTCATGCGGGAGCGTCAGCAGGATCTCCACCGGTGAACCGCTGGAGACCTCCTTTGGCAGGAAGAAATAAACCCCGCGCGAACTCACATCCCGGGACTCCGTCGAAGCTTCACCGATCGCCGAACCGCTGGTCCAGCGAACGATCATGGGTAGCCGAATCTGAAACCGTTGTGTCGCGCGTCGCTCTTCGGCTGTCAAGGTGTCATCCTCCAAGTATTTAACGCTTGCTTTCATGTATGCGAGATTACGGGTTGGGATCGAATGCCTCAATAGCGCGGAGGTCCCGATTATCGAGGTCTCAATTTGGTACGGGCGTACTAGGCTCAGAGGACAGTTAAAAACAGTACGAAACAAGGGGCGTATTTTGAGAGTGGCTTCGCGAAGCCGCTAGCCGGTGGATCGACCGTGGGCACGGCATGCCGTGCCGCTACAATCGAAACGCCAAGGAGATTCACAAGATGGAGGACACCGAAGAATGGTCTACGCTTGGTCGATCAACCGGTGGTGGATGGCATACAAAGCAAGTTCCAACCGGTCGGAGACTCCGAGCTTATCGAAGATATTGTGGAGATGGTTCTTCACCGTCTGCTCGCTGATGAAAAGCTTCTCGCCGATTTCCTTGTTGCGATAGCCCTGCGCAACGAGCTGGACAATTTCTTTTTCGCGATCGCTCAGCAGCGGTTTTTCGCGGCGTGGGCCTCCGTCGGAGGATTTCGAGAAAGCCTTCATGACTTCGGCGGTCATGTGGTTGTCGAGCCAGATCTCGCCGCCGTGAACCTTATGGATGCTGCGCACCAGCAAATCTGTCGCGGACTGCTTCAGCACTACCCCGCGCGCGCCCAATCGCATCGCGCGAACTACGTCCCTGTCGTCTTCGGCGGCGGTGAGCACAACGACCCGCGTCGGAAGCTGGTCAAAATTGACTTCTTCCAGCACGGCCAGGCCATCCTTATCCGGCATGCGCAAATCGAGCAGCAGAATATCGGGCTTCAGCTTGGTCAACATCTTAATGCAGTCGTTCCCGTTCGAAGCTTCCCCGACGATGACGATCTCATCGTCTCCGTCGAGAAGCTTGCGCAAACCTTCACGAAAGATGGCGTGATCGTCAGCCATCAGGACTCGAATTTGCTGTTTGGGAGTTTTGGCCATATCAGCCGAGAGGAACCTCAACCGTCAAACGTGCGCCATGCCCGGGAGTCGATTCCACAGTCAACACACCACCAACGCTACGGGCGCGCTCCTTAATTGAAATAGGACCCAATCTAAGACGGTCCAACTCATCGCCGGTAAAGCGTCCTGCGAAACTAAAGCCTTCCCCGTTATCGTCCACAACTAGGACGACTTGGCTTTCATTCTGCCATAGTTTTACCACGACGTGAGAAGCATGCGCATGTTTTTTCACATTGTGTAACGATTCTCTATATATCTGAAAAAGGTCACGGCAGATGCGGTCCGGGATCTGGAGCTCCACCGCATCGATGATCAGCTCAAGCCCAAGGCCCGATTCGTTTCGGAAACGCTCCGCAAAACCCCTCATAAGGTCCACCAAATCAGCGCTCTGGACTCGAAGCGGGCGCATATCGGTGACCATGCGGCGCAGCTCATCTGTCTCATTCCGAACGGTTTGCTGCAAAGAAGTTAGTCCTGCCACTGCCTGCTCGGGATCGCCTGCCGCTTTGCGTCTCAAGACGTCCAGCTGGATATCGACGCTGAGCAACGTTTGCAGAATACCATCGTGAATTTCGCGGGAGATGCGGCTGCGCTCCCCTTCAATGGCATGCGCCCGTATGTGTCTTAATATGAATAAGTTCTGAAGCGGCTGGCCTAGGTGTCTGACGATCCTTTCCAGCCATTGCAAATCCTGGGAGAGAAACCGGCGGTGTGCGTCGCCCAGCATCAGACGTCCGACAGGGTGACCAGCCAAATCCACCGTTACACCCATAATGGACTTCCATCCAAGTTCCTGACGCATGGGTCCGGGCAACCGTGGCAAGTCCTTCAAACGGCGGCCATCCTTCCGATCCCATCCTAAGCCGTCACCTGAGCCCTCGAGTTGATTCCAGCACACACTGGCATCCGGATGGTCAAGCAGGAACCCGTCGCTGCGCGTGACGGGAAGGTTTTCAGGCGTGAGTCGCGAGTTGTCGCCCGCTCGAAGTCGCCATACAAAAATCCGCTCGAGGTCCGAATCCCGAAACGCGAGCACGGCTTCATCAGAGTCAAAAGCGCTTACCAGTTCCGTTAGAACGAGGCGCAACGATTCCGCTACTCCGCGGTCTACCTCCAAAAGACCCGTAAGGTGCGCGAGGAATTCCTGCTCGGTCGCATGACGCCGCTGTCGGCTTCCGAGAAACGACATGCCCGCCCCTGCGGCGAATGTCCCAGTGGAAAGGGCGATCCACGATAGCATCTGCTCCCAGGCGAGCGGGCCGTTGTAAGCCGTTCGAATCAAAAGAGCAAGGGTCACGACCCCCGCCAAAATCACGGAACGACGCGTCCCCCAGCGAATTCCCGATGCAAGGGCGACGAATAAATAGACGAACCAGAACGCCACGACCGAGTGACTCAGCAGCAAGAACACTGCAAGCGCGGCTAAATCAAGGGGGAGAGGAAGCGGCAACTCTCCGATCCATTGAAAGTTCTGCGCCAACGCCAAAACAAGGGCCACGCAAAGATAGGCAGTAACGAACAGGACAGCATGGGGGCCACGCTCGGCCGGTGGACGTTCCAGTAGATCGACCAGCGCGAGGACCATGAAGATAGGCCGCGCGTAAGCGATTTGACGCTCCAGGTGGCGCCTCTCGGCTGCGTGGGGTTGCATAGACTCGGCGAGGAAAGACTGGCGAGAACTAGTCTAACAAGAATGTTACACCGCGCAAGGTGGGCGTTCCATCCCTGCAACTCCTAGCGCCGATGCTCTCTTGAATTTCGATAATTCACAGGAAATCCACACAATTATTTGTTTCAACTCTGGCTTTTAGAGCGATAATCGATGGTAATTCGGGATCGTTTAGGCGGAGTGCCGGAATTGGACCATCGCTACACGCGCAGTGAAGTGCAACGCATGACGGGCATCAGCCGCCGCGAGTTGGACTACTGGACTCGTCTTCACTTGGTTCTTCCGCGCGCGCGATGGGGCGAACGATTCTTCAATTTTTCGGACTTGGTCGCTCTGGAAACCATCAAGCGCCTTGCGGCTCACCGGGTGCCGGCGATCCGCATTCGCAAAGCAGTCGCTGCGCTTCAAGCCGAACTCGGATCGATACCAACTCCGCTTTCGAGGCTGCGAATCTCGACGAATGGAAAACAGGTGGTTGTTTATCCGCCGCTGACCGCGGCGCGGCCGTATGAGCCGCTCACCGGGCAGTTCGTTTTGAACTTCGAGATTTCGGAGTTGGCAAAAAAAGTTCATGCCATGCCGTCCCGGTCGGCGGAAGAGTGGTTTGAAATGGGCATGGGCTACGATTCCCACGCCGAAACTCTCGAACAAGCAGCACAGGCCTACAGCAGGGCGGTAGACGCAGCCCCGGATTGGGTCGAGGCACACATCAATCTGGGTACAACGCTCTACCAGTTGGGCCGGATGGAAGAAGCACGCGAGCACTTTGAGGCAGCCGTCTATTTTGAGCCGACAAATCCGTTAGCTGAATTCAATCTCGGATGCGTTCTCGAGCAACTTGGCCAAGAAGCCGAGGCTATAGAGCATCTAGTCCGAGCCATCGAACTAGCCCCCGGCCTGGCGGACGCGCACTTGAATCTCGCACTCGCGTATGAAAAAAAAGGCCACGCGCAAGATGCATTGCAGCATTTGACGCTATATTTGCGTTACGAGCCGAATGGGCCCTGGGCCGAATTTGCAAGGTCGCGCATCGCCAGATACCGCAATCCAACCTCGTCTTCGCCTTCCGGGAAGCTGACTCCGTTCCGGCGCACCTGATAACACATGGCCGAACTATGAAATAGATGTGATCTGCATCACATCGTAGTGTGATCGCGAACACCGAGCGTCTAAACGATTCGACGATAATATATAATTAGAAATCTGCTTCACGGGCCACAAGTCGGTGAGAAATTAGAAGTGAACCCGAGTTCGAGTGACTTTAACTTGAGAGGATAAAGACAATGGTCATTGGCGATCGCCTGAAACAGCTTCGCGAAGAAAAAAATCTTTCGCAGGGAGAAATCGAAAATCGAACGGGACTGCTTCGTTGCTATATCTCCCGCGTTGAGAACGGACATACTGTTCCCGCGTTTGAAACGATAGAGAAATTTGCCCGCGCCCTGGAAGTCCCGCTGTACCAACTCTTCTATGACGGCGAAGCTCCACCGCCGATGCCAAATATTTATAAGCGTAGAAATGCCGGCGACGCTGTCTGGGGCAGCACGGGGAAGGAAGCGAGGCTGCTCGAAAAATTCCGCCAACTCCTCAGCCGGACAAATGAGGGCGACAGAAAACTTTTGTTTTTCATGGCCCGCAAGATGGCCCGGGGAAAATCGCCCGCAACCGCAAGCGCGAACTAATTCTTGATGTTCGACGTTGGATGTTCGAAGTTTGAATCGAGATGAGCCCGGGATCTCTCGCTGGCTATATTTTTGCTGGCTCGATGAGAGGTCCCGGTTCATCCCGATCGATCAGCGGAACGATCGCGCAGAGCGCCAGTGAAAACCCGCCCAGAACCATAAAGCTGGTTCGGAAGCTCCCAGACAAATCCGCCAGATGTCCCACGAGCGGCGAGCCTCCCAAAATCATAACGATTCCCAGCATATTCACCAGCCCCATGGCCGCCCCGGCCCTGCCTGGAAACAGCGCACCCGCACGCGAAAACATGGCCGCGTATGGCAGCCCGACTCCCATGCCTATCAGCACGACGGCTATGAGCGCGCTACCCAGAGAGACCGAAGAAGAAAGAAACAGGAAACATCCCAACGCAATCATCGAGAGACTCACGACAATCAACGGACGGATTCCAACATGCCGGCGGAGCACGCCTCCGAGCGGCCTCGATACGATTCCGAGAAGCAGCACCAGCGATCCGATAAGCCCTGCGCGGGTGGGGGGGACCTTCATCACCTTCGTCAGGATAACGACCACCCAGGAACCGACAACCACGGAAAGGCCGAACGTCGCCATTTGCACGAGGCCCAGCAGCCACAGTTGAGGAGCAATCAGCATCTCATGAAATCGTCCGGGAGGCGCCGCGCCCGATGAAACGTTTGGCGCTGCAAATTGCCAGATCATCGCTGCGATAAGCGCCATTCCCGCCGACACGAGAAACGTCGCCCGCCATCCAGCGATCAGGTAGAGCCTCGGAACTGCAAGAATCACAAACCCCGCGCCAAGCTGGACGGAGCCGCCAAACAAGCCCTGCGCCAAATTCAGTCTGGAGCCCGCCGCCGCAGCGTGAACGTAGCGCGCGCCGCCCACAAAGCAAACCCCAGTTCCAATGCCCGTGAAAATCTTGCAAAGAAGCAGCTGCCAATATGCGCCCGCAAATGCCAGCCCCAGGTTTCCCAGCGCCACCCACGCCAGCGCACACAGAAGTACGCGTTTGGCGCCGAGCCGGTCAACCAGATGCCCGCCAGGAATCTGCATGCCGGCGTGGGTGGCGAAGATACCGGTCGTCAACAACCCGGCCAGCGCCTGGTTGAAGCCGAATTGACGCATCAGCGCAGGCGCCAGAGGGGCATGATTGGTGTAATTGGCGGAGTAAGCAAACGCTACAATGCACCCGCAGATGACCGCTGCACGCTGCGATTTGTCGGATAAGACCGCAGGCCGCGCCATACTCATTGGTGGAAGATCCTTCAAAACGCTCATAAACCGCCCCGTTGCGCCGGAATTATGCGATGGGTCGCGGGCATTTTATCGGTAAGGATCATCTAGTTTGTAAATTCCATTTTGGCCACGTGGGAGATTAACCTCAGTGGCCTGCAAACGCGCGTAAAAAACTCGCTCGATGCTACACCGGAAACGGCGATTTATGCCAGGTCAGTTCCTCATCGCCGGTTGATTGCATGAAGAAGGGGTACCACTTTACTGTACATTGAATGTGGCTTAGACTGTTTCTACATCGTCAGTGGTGAGCGTAGCTCAGCTGGTAGAGCATCGGTCTGTGGCACCGAGGGTCGCGGGTTCAAACCCCGTCGCTCACCCCAAACTTTTTCCGAATCGCATATAACAATTTCTCGTTCGCGTGGCTCGTAGGGCGCCGATGGCGCGTTGTGCGAGAATGGCCGGGTTACGCGCCCGCGATGTTCATTGAGGGATTGTGGAACACAAAGAATCGCACGGACTGGTTCGTGCCATGGGGCGCTGGACTCTTACGGCGCTTGTGATCAATTCCATTATTGGTAGCGGCATTTTTGGCCTGCCGTCGGTGGTAGCGACTTATGTGGGAAAGCAAAGTCCTCTCGCCTACCTGTTGGCCGCCAGTGGAATCGGAATCGTCGTCGCGTGCTTCGCTGAAGTGGCTTCGCAATTTGGCGCGGCAGGAGGACCGTACCTGTATGCGCGCGAAGCCTTTGGGCGATTCATCGGTATTGAGGTCGCATGGCTGTTCTGGCTTGGAAAATTAACTGCCGCGGCAGCAGCGGCCAACCTTTTTACAAATTACCTCGCGGAATTCTGGCCATCCATTCAGGAGACGACTCCGAGACTCTCCTTGCTGGCGGGATTGATCGGACTCCTCGCTGCCATCAATATTCGCGGCGTAAGATCGGGCGCGGCAGCGAGCAACATATTCACCGTGGCGAAGCTGGCGCCGCTATTGTTTTTTGCAATCGCCGGTGCAATTTTTCTTTTGCGAGTTCACCCGGCGACCCGGTCCGTGACGCAAGGCGCCGCACCAACACCGATCCGTGGTTGGCTTGAGGCCATCCTCGTATTGATCTTCGCATATGGCGGCTTCGAAGGCGCTGTAGTTCCGATGGCGGAGGCAAAGGATCCGCGTCACGATACCCCGTTCGCTTTGTTTTTCTCGATGGCGGCAGTGACTCTTCTTTTTTCCACGATTCAATACGTTGTCATAGGCGTGGTTCCCGCAGAAACGGTGACCGATCGTCCGCTGGCTGTTGCGGCCCGCCAGATGTGGGGAACAACCGGCGCGGTACTGATCACAGCCGGGGCCCTCATTTCCGTTTATGGGTATTTGACCGCGCAAATGCTGCATACGCCGCGCCTCACTTTCGCGTTGGGTGAGAGAGGAGACTTTCCGCAATTCTTCGGGCGGGTTCACGTGCGGAATCGGACCCCGCACATTTCAATTCTCGTTTTTGCAGGGATTGTCTGGTGCCTGGCGGCCGTGGGCAACTTTCAATGGAACGTGATCATGTCATCCGTTGCGCGGTTATTTATTTATGGGTTCACATGCGCTTCGCTGCCTGTTTTGCGGCGCAAGTATCCGAACGCACATGCCTATCGGCTGCCCGCGGGAAGTCTATTTGCGGTACTCGGAGTTCTGTTCATGGCCGCGTTAGCGTCCCGAATCAACCGTGCCGAGGGCATCGTTGTCCTCGTGACGATAGCCGTCGCATCTGCCAACTGGCTCTGGACTCGGGAGCGGCGCAGTGGGCTGTCTATCTCGAACTTGAAATAGCAGACAGGAAAGACCATCTCTGAAATTACGAATTTTAAATCTAAATTGAGTCTTCGCGTTCGTCTACTGCAGCGAGCCGGTCGCCGATGAGGAAATCCGAACCTCGGCACTGCGCGTCCCAAAATAATTTTCATCGTTCAGACGGCGATAAATTCGCCCAGCCACTCCCGCAGCCATTGCGCCCTTAATCATGCTGCTGTGGCCGCGCATCAGCACGACCAGAACGATCTTCGGGTGAGACTGATCGGCGTAAGAAACAAACCAGCCCAACCGGGAAGCTG
>JBEKCU010000090.1:0-13913 GCA_050014735.1 Candidatus Acidiferrales bacterium
CAGCCCAACTTGCAGAAGAAGCAAAACCAAGAGAATTCCCGTTCATCTTTCCCTTTTTCTTTCTCGCCCTGCTCATTAATTAAGAGTACTAAAACGGTCTCAGAGATGTTGGCACGGAGGGCCGCGCGCGCAATTTTCCAAACAGAAGTTTTCCGATAATGTGTCCACGACGTGAGCAGAGTTATCACGTTTTTATCACGTTTTGGAGTTGGACAACGTCTCGCCGACCCTCGACGCTTCCTGATCTGACTAAATGCAAAACAGAAGCATGGTGGGGCTGGAGGGAGTCGAACCCCCGACCTAAGGTTTAGGAAACCTCCGCTCTATCCATCTGAGCTACAGCCCCGTGTGGAAGAGAGTTTATCGCGAAATACGGAACTCGGCCAATGTTGAGTATTTTCGATATGGCGGATGGCCCAAGCATCGAGCCGCTGGGATTCGTGGATATGCGCGGGCGTTGTGTGTGCTTTTGTATCGTGCCGAGAAATCGACGGCAAACAGGCTGAAGCCTGTTCTACTGGGGGCAAAAGAAAAACCGGGCGAACAATAGCCCCTCGCCGTGGTACAACCTTGGAGCAACATCAGCGGAATCCTTTGCGTAAACTGGACGTTCGCGCGCAAATGAATTAGAAGTCCATTTTTATTTTGGAGCAGAGCAAATGGCCAACCTCGGATTTGTGGGTCTGGGCGCGATGGGAAGCCAGATGGTGAATCGCCTCCTCGACAAAGGACATGCGGTAACCGGTTACAATCGCACGCGCTCGAAAGCGCAGTGGCTGATCGAGCGCGGCATGAAGTGGGGCGAGTCTCCGCGCGCCGTTTGCGCCGCCGCGGACTTCATCTTCGTCATGGTGACAAATTCCGAGGCGCAGCATGCGGTGGCCTCCGGGCCTGACGGGTTGGTGAATGGATTGAGCGCGGGCAAAGTCCTGATCGATATGAGCACCGTGAGTTCGGCGGCGAGCGTGGCGCTTGCATTGCAGGTGCGGGAGAAAGGCGCGGACATGATTGACGCGCCGGTGTCCGGAAGTCCGTTCACATTGCAGCAAGGGAAACTTTCGATCATGGTTGGAGGACGTCCTGAAACGTTCGAGCGAGTGAAGCTGGTGCTCGAGGACATCGGACCGAAGGTCACGCACGTTGGTGGGAATGGGCTGGCGCTCAGCATGAAGATTGCCGTGAACTTGAGCCTTGCCGTGCAGATGCTGGCATTTTCCGAAGGCGTTCTGCTCGCCGAAAAAAGCGGCATTCCGCGTGAAACCGCGGTGGATGTGCTCACGCACAGCGCGGTCGCGTCGCCGATGGTTCAATATCGCGGGCCGTTTGTGCTAAAACTGCCGGACGAAGCGTGGTTTGACGTCAACATGATGCAGAAGGATATGCTGCTGGCTCTGGATATGGGAAGGCATCTGAATGTTCCGCTGCCCACGACTGCCGCGGTAAATGAATTCCTGACGGCCGCGCGGGCGATGGGCATGGCGAACGAGGATTTCGCAGTGATCTTCGAAGTGCTGGCACACATGGCCGGAATGTCCAAATGAAGATCGAAAAGATAGTCGCCCGGTCGTTGCGACTGGTAAAAAAAAACGATCCGAGCCCGATCGCCCTTCCGAAGGAGCGTCCATAAATGGAAGGAATTGAAACCACGCCGCTTCCCGTCGCCATGCCGGATGTGAAAATCCCCAAGAAGCCGTTTTACACGAGCCTCTCATGGCAAGTCCTGTTCGGAATTGCTGTCGCGATTGTCCTTGGCGCCGTGGATCCCGCGCTCGCGGCCAAGATGAAACCGCTTGGCGACGGATTCATCCGGTTGATCACCATGATTATCGCCATCATCGTTTTTTGCACGGTGGTTACGGGCATCGCGGGCATGGAGGACATGAAGAAAGTGGGGCGCGTGGGCGGCAAAGCGCTGCTCTATTTTGAAATCGTCTCCACGGTGGCGCTCTCGATCGGCCTGATTGTCGGAAATGTGTTGCATCCCGGCGCAGGATTCAATGTAAATCCCGCGACCCTCGACGCCAAGGCGGTCTCCGATTACGCGGGCCAGGCAAAAGCGCAAACCGTGACCGATTTTATTCTGCACATCATTCCGAATACGATTGTCGACGCCTTCACAAGAGGAGATATCCTCCAGGTACTGCTGGTCGCCGTGCTGTTTGGTTTTGCATTATCGAGGGTGGGGCCGCGTTGCAGGCCCGTGGTCGAATTGTTCGACGCGCTCACGCATGCGGTGTTTGGCGTGGTGAATATTGTGATGCGGCTTGCTCCGATCGGCGCGTTTGGGGCGATGGCATTTACCGTCGGCAGATACGGGGTCGCGTCGCTCGGCCCGCTCTTGAAGCTCATCCTGACTTTCTATGGTGTCTGTATTTTCTTTGTGTTGGCGATTCTCGGCGGCGTGGCCTGGGCAGTAGGATTCAATATTTTCAAATTCCTGATTCACATACGCGAAGAAGTCTTGCTCGTGTTGGCAACGAGTTCTTCCGAGCCTGCTCTACCCACGCTGATGTCAAAGCTGGAAAAATTAGGCTGCTCGAAATCGCTGGTCGGGCTCGTCGTGCCGACCGGATATACGTTTAACACCGATGGCAGCAGCCTGTACATGACGCTTGCTGCGCTGTTCGTGGCTCAGGCGACGGGCACTCATCTAACGCTGGGGCAGCAGCTCACGATCTTCGCGGTCGCGGTGCTCACCTCGAAAGGCGCCAGCGGCGTGCAAGGCGCGGCCTTCATCGCTCTTGTCGGCACGCTGATTGTGATTCCCACGATTCCTGTCGCGGGGATGGCTTTGCTGCTGGGCATCGACCGATTCATGAGCATGGCCCGCGCCGTGGTAAACATGATAGGGAATGGCGTCGCAACCCTCGTGATTTCGCGCTGGGAGCGCGAAATGGACCGCGAGACGTTGCAACGCCATCTTGGGTAGGTCTTGTTAAAACTCCTTCGTGCTAGTGAACCTCGAAATTAACTTCGACTCGCAGATCGACGGATTGAGGCTCGCCATCCAGAATCGTCGGTTCGTATTTACGCTCGGACACCGCTTTCAACGCCGCCTGAACAAGAAGGGGATGACCGCTGATGACTTTTTCCTGAACGACGTTTCCGTGTTCATCGATAATCGCTTCGATCACGACGATTCCACCGACATGAGACTGCCTGGCGAGAATCGGATAGACGGGCGCAGGTCCGGAAAGAAGTCTCGGTGGCTTTACGTCACCTCCCACGCGCACTGGCTTTTTCGGTCCTTCGGACATCGCCGAGGGTGCGGCAGGCGCTGCAACACCGCCCATCACGCTGCCGAGAATGCCGCCGATTTGGCCGCCGGGAATCCCGCCCGGTACACCACCCGAAATCCCGGCAATCGCCACGTCCGGTACGCCGGCGTCAGGCGTTGTAGCAACGGTCTTCGGAACGAACGAGGGAGCCGTTAATTTCCCCTGCGCGAATGTAGTTTTCGGAATCGATCGGACGGTGTGAACCTCCGCGGCTATTGGAGGCGGAGGCGGTGCCGCCGCTGGCGGGGGGGGCGCAATTAACAGCGTGGAGTTCAATTTCTGAAGATTCAATCCTTGCGAAAAATATAATGGCAAAAGTAAAAGAACGGTTAATACGGCAATGTGCGCGCCGAGAGAAGCTGCCCACTTCAGCGGATTTCTTTTTTGGCGTGTCGATGATTTTTCGAGCAATGCTTCGGCGAGAACATCCTGTTGCGCCTTATGCATTGGGGGCAACACAATGCTCTGCCTCGGTCTGGCAACAGGATCGATATCGTTCAGAAAGAAGATTTGTTGGCTCATTTGGAACTATTTTCCTTTCCTTCGCAAAGTTACGAAGAGCGGACAACTCCACTTGACACGATCATGGCCAAAGCGCTGGCCGCACGCTTTGTCAGGAGCGCGTATGGGCAGAACTCGACCCACGATCGAATCGAAACATCTCTAAATTAAACTGGACACAACTGTGTGCCCTGAATCGTGCAAACGGCAAAAGGAGAGCGCGATGAACAACCTCGCTTCGTCGCGGAAAACGGAGGCAGCACCAATTGCAGAGATCGTGCAACTACACTACAGTTTCAATGATGTATTTCCTTTGCGTGAAATGCAAACTCCAAATTTCAATCGGGAACATCTAAAATTGTGATCTCCCTTTAGCCTGCACCGACGGGCTCAAGGAGCCTTCAGTACTTATCTGTTTTGCGCGGAGATTTCGAGTTCGTTCTGAATTAAATCGCGGACGAGTTGATTCGGGTTGAGCGGAGGGTCGGGGTCGGGATCGGCTTATGCGCTGCGCGACAAACGATCACACGAGAAGACACCGCACAACTAGGGCGTTCGCCGAGACTGAACCGGCCATCGTGGGGCAACAGGTCCGGACGTACGGCACACGATTCGCACAATCCAGTGTTTGCCATATCAGTGCAGTCCAGAGCCCGAAAAAGGTGCGGCGCAGGCCGACAAAAGTTTGTCTGGCCTGCGCCGCACCTTCAACGCTTTCATATCGACCTTAACTGCTACTTCTCAGTTCCTAGAACATATACTTCAGGGCGAATTGGATCAGCCTCGGGTTTACCGACGTACTGTTAATTTGCCCGAAGTTTGCCTTGGAGGCATCCACCACAGCGGGATTGTTGAACTGTGGGTGATTGAAGATGTTGAAGAACTCCGTGCGAAACACCAGAGTCCCATCCTCGCGAATGCCGCCCACTTTGGTAACCTTCTGGAGATTCATATCGAAGTTAAACTGGCCCGGACCGAGAATCGTGCCAAATCCGCCATCGCCGTAGCCGGTTGCTTTTCCGTCGGTGCCGAGGATAGGCATCGCGGAGGCAAATGCCGCTCGGTTGAACCAGCCCGTGCACGTGGTTGTATTCGAGCATCCGAGCCGAGCCTGGTCATTTCCCGGATTACCGATATTGCTCGCGCCCATTCCTGCGGCATATTCGGCCGTGGAGGTTGACGGAGTCCCGTAGACGGTCCCTCCGAGGGTGTCGGTGGGCGTTAGAGGCGTGCCGTCCTGAACAACTGTCACACCGGCGATGCTCCATCCATTCGCGACCTTGCCAACCATACCATTATGGTTTCCCAGAGGCAGCTGATAACTGTAGGTAACGGCCAATCGCTGCGGATGGTACTGTGCCGACGGTCCCCAATTCCCAGGGCCAGGGTTGTTGTAGGCGACGAAAGATGTATCGGTGAGATCGCGGCTCCAGCTATAGGCCGCCTGCATTTGGAGACCGTGGGAGAATTGATGGTTCAGCGTGGCTTGCACGCTGTTGAACTTGGTATCGGTGCAGCTACAGGCGCCCGTCAAACCAGTCGGTGCGAAACCCAAATACGGTACGCGAATATTTGCGTTCGCCGCCGTGTCGGTGGTGATGCCGTAATACGGATTGCTGGGGCTCACGATTTGAGCCGCGTTGTAAGCAAAGGTGCTGACTCCCAATTGATGGATACTGCGCGAGCCGACGTAGGCCAGTTCCAGCAGCCAGTGCGACGCAAATTCATATTGCGTGTCCAGGTTCCATTCGTAGGTGAGCGGGGTGGTGAAAGTTGGATCGATAAAGAGCACAGCCAGGCTGGAACCCGATCCTGTCTGTGTCGTCGAGTTGATGTTGATCCAGCGAGGTGTCCATGACGGTGGCACATTGGGATAAGGCTGGGAGAAGGAAGCGCCGACGTTTGACGTACCCGTCGCGCCCAAAGTGACCGTATAAGGGACAGATTGCACGATCGCCGTCGCATACTGCAACTGACCGATGCGGTCGTAAAAGTATCCGGCTCCGCTGCGCACGACAAACTTGTCGCTGTTGAATGGCTTCCAGGCAACGCCAACACGCGGCGCAAAGTTGTCTTTAGGAGTGGGGTGATCCAAAGGAGCTTTCTGACTGTTCTGTAAAACACCGGTGTTGGCCGGAGTTGCGTTGAGCGCGGGGTTATAGTTCGAGGGTACAACGAAACCTGCCAGAGTACCGGTTGCTGGCGTAGATCCAGGCAACGGCACTGTATTGATCTGGCTGGGCCAAACGTCGACTTCCTGACCGTCGGTTGACCATACCAGACTGTCGTACTCCCATCGTAGTCCAAGGCTCAGCGTCAGATTGTTGGCTACCTTAAAGTCGTCCTGCACAAAGGCATCCCCATCTGGGTTTCGGTAATGGTGATTCGGGCCGCCCGGCAACGTGGATCCAGGGGTCGAGCCGCCGCTGTAAACATTGCTGAAGGCCGAACCGTTCGTCTGGTTCGGCAGGACCGGACCCGTGCTGCTCGCTTGACTGGCCGCGCAAGCCGCCGCCGCCTCGGTGGAGGGGCAGCCCGGGAGACCGATTAGAAAATCCTGCATCGTTTCGAACGTCAGCTGGCCGAGGTTCACCCCCTCCAGGTTGTAGTACACCAGGTCGCGCTCATATTCACCGCCGAAGCGAACCGTGTGCTTGCCGTGAGACCACGAGAGCTGATCGGCCGCTTCCCATGAGTAGACGTCTTTCAGAGCAGAAAGGGAAAGGGCAGCGCCGAATTCCATCTTTCCGGCGATCGTGATCTGCATGAGAGGGTTATTGCCGGGCGAGAAAATATACCCGGGATACAGGGCCTGTATTCCCACTTGAGAATTTGTGAACGGACCGGTATTGGCTGTAAATGAGTTGGCTTCCTGACCGGAAATCCGGGCTTCATTCACCAGGTTATTGGTAACAAGTGTCGTCAGCTTCAAGTTCGCATATTCGTTGTGATAGTAGATAGTCCCAGGGTCGTCGTTCAGACATGGCAGGATTGTCGCCCCGACGGCGCCCGTCACGCCGCAACCGAAAGACACGGTCTGAGGAAGCAAGGCGATGAAAAACCGTGCCGACAGCGTGTTCCTGCTGTTTATCACATAGTCCATGTTGCCTATTGCCTGGTGCTCATGGTAGTAGGCTGGACTACTGAGCAGCGCACTACAGGTTTGCGCTGCCCCGATTGGACTGCAAAAACCCCCAAGCGAACTGGGAACAAAATAGCTGCCGTCTGGGTTCTTCAAGTTGAGAACGGCGAGAGCTACGGGATTGATGTTCGACCCATTACAAGCAACCTGAGTCCCGCCCTCGAAGGTATTGCCGCCAGTTCCGGGGGTACTCGGGCAAAATGTCGCCCCCAACGCGGACTGGAACGCAGCGGTGTTGCGTGGGCCCGACGGGATCGGAACCAGCGTCGGATTGCCAGACGCAAGGATGGTAACCCCGTTCTTCTGATAGGTCTCCTGGTAAGACGCGAAGAAAAAGAGTTTGTCTTTCTTGACTGGGCCGCCAAAAGTGCCGCCGTACTGGTTTTCGTTCAATATCAGTCTCGAGTTGTTCGGGGGCGTGCCCTGATTGCGGAAGAAATCGTTGGCGTTGAGGGCGGTGTTGCGGAAAAACTCGAAGGCCGAGCCATGCCACTCATTGGTGCCCGATTTAGTCACCACATTCACGCTGGCGCCTGGGTTGCGTCCATAGCCGGCGTCGTAAAGAGAGGTCTGGATCTTGAACTCCTGGATGGCATCCGGGTTCACGACACCCATTCCCGCGCTTCCACCCGCGTCCGCCGTGGTTCCACTTCCACCAGGATTCACCACCGAGGCGCCATCCATCGAGTAATTGTTCTGTGCGGTGGAAAGGCCGTTGGTCGCAATCTCCTGCGTGCCGCGGCCAAAGCTGCCAGCATTGGCCACCGTGGCATTGGCGCCCGCCGACAGACCTAGCAGGGAGCTATAGTTGCGCACGGTTAGGGGCATATCCGTTACGGTCTGGCTGTTGAGCACCGTACCTTGGGCCGCGCCGGTCGTCTGTACCGCCGTTTCTCCTTCCGCGCTAACCTCGATTTGCTGACTCTGCGCACCCACCTGCAGGGTTTCATCGACCACAGCCGTCTCGGTTACGGTGATTGTGAGCGAGCCTACCATCGCCGATTTAAACCCGGTAGCTTCAACGGACAGGCTGTAATCGCCCGGGGGTAGAAATCCAAATTTGTAAGCGCCATCGGAGCCCGTCGTAGCAGTACGGGTCTGATTAGTGCCACGGTCCGTAATCGTCACGGTTGCATTTGGAACTACTGCGCCCGAAGCATCCTTCACCGTGCCGGATAACGCACCGGTGCCGGAAGTTTGGCCGAAAACCAATGGAGATAGAACCAAACACAGAACCGCGAGTCCAAAAAGATTCAGCGCAAAAACGTATTTTCCAGACAATCTGAAACGTTCTTTCATTCCCCACCCCTTTAACCCCGATTTTAGTATCCCGATCTTCGTACAAGCTCTGCTGCCACCCGGGCAGTCCTCTGTGGTGAAGACAGCTCTCTGTCCGATACAAGGAAACTTGTGGTACGGGCTATAGCGCAAGCCACGTGCGAAGTCAACCTAATTTTGCGGGATGACGCGCCTCGACGAGATCTCGGCAGAGCGAGAGATGCGGAGAGAGCGCGCGGCGCAAGCCGACAAAACTTGATCCGGCAAGCGCCGCGATTTCACACTTTCGGTTCCTAGAACACGTATTTCAGCGCAAATTGAATCAGCCGCGGGTTCACCGATTCGCTGTTGATCTGGCCGAAGGTCGTCTTCGACGCGTCCAATCCGCTTGGAGGGTTGAATTGCGGGTGGTTGAACGTGTTGAAGAACTCCGTGCGGAACTCCAGATTAGCGCCTTCTCGGATTCCGCCAACGACCGTCTCCTTCACGATTACCGTATCGAAGTTAAACTGGCCGGGGCCGAGAATATAACCGAACCCGGAATTCCCTAAACCAGTGGATCCGTCGGATGCGATCGGGGAAGCGGGGAACGTGCCGCTGGGGCCTACAAATGCCGCCCTGTTAAACCAGCCACCACCCGGACAAGTCGTGATTGTATTCGCGCATCCGAGACGGTTCTGGTCATTTCCCCCGGCCGGGTTGCCGGCATTCGCCGGTCCCATTCCTGGGGTAAACTCGGCCGTGTAATTCGTCGCCGTTTGCCCATAGATGACACCGGCCCGAGAGTCTATAGGAGTCACAGGAACGCCATCCTGAACGACTGTAACGCCGGCAACGCTCCAGCCGCCGGCCAGCTTATCCATAAAGCCTGTGTGCTTGCCAAATGGCAATTGGTAGCTGTAATTCAGTGTCAAACGTTGCGGATGGTAATAGATCGACGGTCCCCAGTTCCCGGGTCCGGGAATGTTATAAGTAGCATAGTTGGTATCGGTGAGGGTTCGGCTCCAGGTGTAAGCCGCCTGCATTTGCAGGCCGTGCGAGAATTGTTTGTGCAATGTTGCCTGCAGACTGTTGAACTTCGTATCCGCGCACATACAAGCGCCCGTCACACCCGTAGCGGCAAAGCCCAGGTAGGGCACCCGATAGGGGACATTCGCCTTCGAATTCGTGGTGATGCTTTGGCCGTCGTAGTTGTCTGGACTGCTTGCGCTCGTGGTGAGCGGCGTGTTGTAGGCAAACGTGTTTACAGGCCATTGCCGAAGACTCCGCGAACCGACGTAGGCCACTTCCAGGATCCAGTGGGATGCAAATTCGTACTGTGTATCCAGATTCCACTCGTAGGTGGTGGGGGTTGTGAACGCTGGATCGATGAAAATCGTTGCCAGATTCGAATTGGTGGAGGTGCCTATCGCACCTGTGTAGTTCACGAAACGAGGCGTCCAGGACGGCGGTGTAGTCGGGTACGGATGGGCAAAGCTGTCATTCAGCGTCGCTCCACCCTGCGCCCCCAACGTAAGAGCGTAGGGAACCGATTGCGCAATGGCCGTTGCGTAGGTGAGGCCACCCACACGGTCATAGAAGTATCCGGCCCCGCTGCGCACTACAAAGCGGTCCGATGAGAACGGTTTCCAGGCAATTCCAAGGCGCGGGGCAAAGTTATCCAGCGGAGTGTTATGGTCCACTGGGGTCTTTGAGGTGTTTTGGTAAATTCCGCCAACCGGTGGCGCGGGGTTAATGGAAGGATTATAGTTCGCCGGGACGACCCATCCAGCCAGAGTACCAGTGGCAGCTGTAGGTCCAGGCACAACTGTTTGGGCCAGGCTGGGCCAGAAATTGACTTCCTGCCCCTTGGCGTCCTGGACTAAGCTGTCGTACTCCCACCGCAGCCCAAGGCTCAGCGTCAGATTGTTGTTGACCTTAAAATCATCCTGCACGAAAGCATCGCCCGCCGGATTTCGGAACTGGTGAAGCAGACCGCCCGGATCGGTGGCGCCCGGAGTGGTGCCCGTGCTGAAAAGGTTGCTGTTGGTCGAGCCATTCGATGGTTGTCCGTACTGATCGTTGGGGGGATTGGCCGCAGTGCATCCGCCTGCAGGGGTCGACGCCGGGCATCCGGCCCGACCGATCAGGAAGTCTTGAAAGCTGTTGAACGTAAGATTGATTAGGTTCACGCCTGCCAGGTTCCAATTGATCCGGTCGCGCTCGAATTCGAAACCTGCACGCACGGTGTGTTTTCCGTGCGACCACGAGATTTGGTCGGACGCTTCCCACGAGGAAGTATGTTTATAGTTGGACAAGGAAAGCGCACCGCCAAATTCCAAGCTGGCACTTCCCTTGACGATGATCGTGCCAAGGGGATCGTTTCCCGGGGTGTAGAGATATCCTGGGTACATCGGAGTGATGCCCACCTGATCGTTCGAGAAGGGGCCCGTATTGGCAAGGTTTGCGTAGGCTTGCTGTACAGAAAGCCGAGCTTCATTTACCAAAGTATTGGAAAGGACCGTGGTCAGCTTCAAATTTGAATACTGGTTCTTGTAGTAGACCGAACCTGGGTCATCCGGCAGGCACGGCAAGAGTGTAACACCTACTGTTCCTGTAACGCCGCAACCGAACGTCACGGATTCGGGGATATCGGATAGGAACCAGCGGCCTGACAAAGTGTTCTTGCCGTTGATAATGTAATCGAAATTTCCCACAGCCTGATGTTCCTCATACGTTGCTGGCTGGGAGAGGGTGACTGCCTGATACCCCGAGGTGGTCGAACTCGGAATGAACCAGCTGCCGTCTGGGTTCTTTAAATTCAGCAAGTTCATGGCTACCTGGCTGATCTGTGCTCCTGCGGGATCGACCTGCACACCCCCGGCGGTTGTGCTACCGGCCGTTGCGGCGGGACACCCGCTGGCCGCCGGGCAAAACAGACTCCCCAGGTAAGCCCTATAGGCGGCATTGTTCGCGCGTTGAACTGACCCAGGCATATTGAGCGGCGGCAACACTGGATTGCCGGCTGCATAAATCGTGAACCCATTCTTCTGATATGTCTCCTGGTACGCGGCGAAAATGAACAGCTTGTCCTTCTTGATGGGTCCGCCGAATGTTCCTCCATATTGGTTCTGGTTCAAAATGGGCTCTGAATTGTTCGGAGCCGGGTTCTGGAGGCGGAAGAAATCGTTGGCGTTGAGCACGGTATTTCGGAAAAACTCGAATGCCGAGCCGTGGAACGAGTTGGTGCCAGATTTCGTTACCACATTGACGCTGGCGCCCGGATTGCGTCCGTAGCCTGCGTCGAACATGGAGGTCTGAATCTTAAATTCCTGAATGGCATCCGGGTTGACGATCCCCATCCCGGTGGCGCCTCCGCCATCGGCCGTGGTCCCGCTTCCGCTGGAGTTTACTACCGAGGCTCCGTCCATCGAGTAATTGTTCTGGGAGACGGCAAGGCCGTTGGTCGCGATCTCCTGAGTACCGCGGCCCAATGCGCCCGCGTTGGCAACGGTGGCATTCGCGCCGGCCGAGAGACCGAGCAACGTCGTATAGTTGCGCACGGTCAGAGGAATATCCGTGATCGTCGCCCCGCCAAGCACAGTGCCTTGAGCTGCCCCGGTCGTCTGAATCGCGGTTTCGGCCTCCGCGCTGACTTCCACTTGTTGCGTTTGCGCCCCAACCTGCAGAGTTTCGTCGAAAACGGCGGTTTCCGTCACTGTGACTACGACCGACTGTGACATGGCCGTCTTGAACCCGGGAGCCTCAACCTGTAGGCTGTACTGGCCCGGCAGGAGAAATCCAAACCGGTAGGTTCCGTCAGCGCCCGTCGTCGCGGTACGGGTTTGATTGGTGCCTGAGTTGGTGATGGTGACCGTTGCGTTCGGGACAACGGCGCCTGAAGCGTCCTTGATCGTTCCCGACAACGCGCCGCTTCCGGAGGTCTGGCCGAAAACCAAGGGAGTTAGAACCAAGCACAGAACCGCGAGTCCAAAAAAGTTCAACGCAATAAAGAGTTTTCCGCAGGATCTGAAAGAGTCTTTCATTCCCCACCCCTTTTAACGCCGATTTTAACGTCCCGACCTTGGTATCGGCCCTTCTGCCCACCCGGGCATCTTCATAGCTAAAGATGGCCTTTTTTCGCTTACGAGGGAACTATCTGGCATCGGCTATAGCCGAATTCAAATGCGATGTCAACTTATTTTTATGACCTTAATTTTTAGAATCTTTAGAATTTATTTCACGGATGAATTCGCTCACAGGACGTATTCGCAGCGAAAATCCAGGCCGTATTACTTATTTGTTTACCAGAATTCGCAGTCAGGTGCGCTCTTACAAAAAGTCTTCTCCAAATAAATCGGTCTTGGGTGTATAAGTGTACCCACTTAGGCACCCAAACAGACTTTTAGGTCGAACGGAGAATAATTCGATGACACACCGAGCATGGACGCGGTTCGCGTTACTTGCTTTGCTTTTCGTGTTTCTTCCCGGAATGTCCAAAGCACAAACAGAAGCGGAAAAAGCGGAATTGAAGGGAATTGTCGATATCCACGCGCATTCCGGCCCGGACTATATTCCGCGAAGGTACGATGGCCTGCAATTTGCAAAGCGAGCCAAGGAGCTTGGATTTCGCGGCGCCGTAATGAAAAGTCACGAACTTCCGACCTCGCAGATGGTGTATTTCATCAGGCAACTCGTGCCGGGCTTCGAAGCATGGGGAACAGTCGTGCTGAATCGCTCCGTCGGCGGAATCAATCCGCGCGTTGTCGAAATGCAGGCGCAGGTCGAGGGTCATTTTCTGAAGTTTGTGTTCATGCCGACCAACGATGCGGAGAACCCCACGAAGCACGAGAAGAATTTGCCGTACGTTGCCGTATCCAAGGACGGCAAGCTGCTGCCGGCGGTCTTCGATGTTTTTAAGGTGATTAAGCAATACGATCTGGTTCTGTGCACCGGCCACGTGGTACCGGCAGACGCCTTGTTGCTGGTCCATGCCGCGAAGGACTTCGGGCTCACCCGGGTCGTGGTCACCCACCCCGCCCTTGAGGGAACGACGATCCCGCAGATGCAGGAGGAAGCCAGCACCGGCGCTTTCATCGAATTAACCAGCAACCAAATCATCCCGGTGAATCAGGACGGGACCGACAAGATCATTCCGAATCCGCCGTCGCATCAGCCTTCGGAGTATGCCGGAATCATTAAGGCTGTCGGCGCCGAGCACATCATTCTCTCGGGAGACTTCGGCCGGCCCGACTACATCAATTTCATACCCGGTTGGCCGATGGCGATCGCGGCCCTCAAGAACGTGGGTGTGACGCAAGCTCAAATCGATATAATGGCGAAGAAGAATCCCGCCCACGTATTGGGCATGGACGACGCCAAGCCGGCAAAATAATCCAGAAGTGGCAAGCATCTCGGTGTAGTCCCGACGCTTGCCACTTTCTTCGCTCTCGTGATATTCGATGCCAGACCGGCAGGAAATTTCTCCGACCCTGACTAAGGACCGAGGAGACACTATGAGTACATCACGCAGCGTTCTGCGTTTGGCAAGCTTGATCCTTTTCGTCAGCTCCGCGTGCTTCGGAGCGACGATCACTGGAACGGTGAAAGGCAAGGATGGCGCGCCATTCCAAGGAGCGTTCGTCCAGGCCCAGAATACGAAAACTCGAATCACCGTGTCAGTGCTCTCCGACAGCCGTGGGCAGTATCGAATCCAGAGATTGCCGGCGGGAGAA
>JBEKCU010000091.1:0-15250 GCA_050014735.1 Candidatus Acidiferrales bacterium
AGGTACACACGCGAACCTAGCTGCGCCGAGTACCATCGCCGATTCCGCAGCTCCGGGAAAGCGTTCCACCAATTTCCCAGGTCTTGCTCCGGATCGCCCACGAATTCATGATTTCCAAGGGCAGGGAAGACGCGCAGGTGCATGTCGCGCCAAATTTTAGTCTCCGCCTGAAACACGGCATAGTCGTTCGTCTCTCGGCCCGCCAGCGGCACGTCGCCGTTCATCAGCAGGGCGGCAGGATGCTCCGAAGCAATCTGGTTCACCAGCCACTGGCGAATTCGCGGGTTGGACAGGCGAGTTTCCGCCGGATCGGTGAACCGCTGATCCCCGTAGGCGATGAACACGAAGGGGCTGGGTAACTGATTGTCGGCGATCCGAAACGTGGGACCGGGCCCGCTCAGCAGCCGATCGGTTGGAAGAGTAGCCGACGTTGGACCTTGGGCAACGGCTGCAAGAGCGATTGCCGCGAACAGGAACGTGAACGCAAGAGATGATTTCATGGGAACACCTATACTGACACGCGTGGCTAATTTCCGCACGGATTCCTTAGCTGGTCAGATGTCGAATTATGTCTTTTTCCGAAATCGCCAGCATAAGCCAACCACTCGAAAATTGGCCGTTCATCCCGGCTTCCTCAAAAGTTCCCCAACTTCAGATTGCGCCGGAACTCGTGCCCTGCGTCGTTGGCTCCGACAATTTCCGTAACGACTCCGATTGCCCGGCGCGTATCGAAGTAGCCGACGCGAAGCATCGGAAGCCGGAGGCTCTGGATTTCGGGATAGCCCGAGGATTCTAAATGGGTGGCAGCGGCGTCGTAGCAGGCATCATCCAGCCAGTACGCGACGTGCTGAACGGCGTCACCGTGCCGGTCCAGCGACTCCTGATACATGCTGTCTCCCGAGACGGGCTGGATCAGTTCGATCTGGGTATCGCTCGCGTAGGCGATCTACAGCTTGCAGACCCAGTTCCCAGGTTTGCCGAGGTAAGTGCCCTCGGTGTCCTTTGCCGCCAGGTTGTCCATATGGAAGAAGCGTCCGATCCCCATTGTTTCGACAAAGAACTTTTCGGCAGCCGCGATGTCTCTGACGACCCAGGCAACTTGGCAGAAGGCTGGAGCAAGTAACGGCTTTGTCATGGCTGGACTCCCTTAGGCTCGGATTCCCGTTTTGCCCGCGGGAATCGGCAACTTGCCGCACCCGCATTCCTGGTTGTCGCGAAGCTTCGCTTTCAGAATCGGCGGCTAATCGTTTTCGTTTTTTTCCGCCTTGACGTACTTGTTCGCGCTGTAGCGGAGAATCCAGATCGCGCAAGCCAGCGCGACGACCGTGGCGGCGAGCAGACCGAGTTCGACCAGCGTGTTATGGAATTGTTCGGGGTGGGCCTCGACCTCTGTCGATGTCGCGGTAATCACCAGCATCCGCCGGATGCCGGCGATGACGCCGATGATCAGGAACGGCTGTCCGTGATGCACGGCTTCGTTAAGGTCGTACATGCTCGAGTAGAGGAGCAGCACGGCGACAAACACCAGCGCCACGCCAATCAGGACCAGCACGACGCCCTCCGAGATCCCGAGCACCTTCGCGGCGTGCGACGTCCAATGTTTGTGCCGGACGGCTCCGGTTTGCTTTTCATCGCTCATCGTGATGGGAGAATAGGCGAAATCCGGCTTGAAGGCCAGCGATTTGCGATAGCTTTATCGCGTCCTTTGCGAGAGTAAATTTCGGCAAAACGCGGGCTTCCGCGATCGAATGCAAAGACGTAAGTCGAAAGCGCTATCGTGAGCTGTCCCGCACATACATGGAGGATGAGCACCATCCTCAGGGGCTAAAGCCCCAATCATTTTACGGCCTTAATGTCAGGGCTGAAGCCCTGACCCACAAAAAAGAAATTCAACAAACTCTCGTAACCGCGCACTAGTCACGAGTACCAGAACTAGGGTACCGCTGACATTGGTGCTTCCCTCCCATTGAGCTGAACGGCGTTTCTTAGGATTATCTAATCATGGAAACAACGCAACTGGCGATCAGGCACGACTAAAGTGACCCGATCGGGAGGAAAAACCAAAACATGCAAGCGACACAGCAGGAAATAAGAACTGAGAGTCAACCGGCAGAAACGCAGGTTCAACTATCGGCGTCCAAGTCCGCCTTCAACGATACCGAATACGCACGATGGTCCGAGAAGCTCCGAAGCGCGCGGGAATCCAAGGGTAAATAAGAAAAAATCATAAGCTGAGGTCACGCCTCGCCTAAAACGTTGCGATCGGGTTCAGCACGGAACCTGTGGCTCCGGGAACGGCTGCCGGGGATGCTGTCATGAGGAAATCCCAGCGGCGGCGCTTCGCGGTTTCCTTGCTGAGCTGCTCGAGGTCGCAATTGTCGAAGATCGGCATGCCCATTGCCACCAGGACCAGCTCGTGGATCGGCTGGGTGATGCCTTCCACGCCGGATGGCAGGACGTCCTCGGCGGCGTCGCTGCCAAGAATGGCCACATCGCGAGAGTGCAGCCACTTCGCGGCCGTGATGTAGAGCCCGGCGAAGCCATCGCTAATCGGCCACGGGCCCTTGGCGTCGCGCCTGGCGAATCGCCCGGTCCGAATGAAGACCGCATCGCCGGGGCCAACTTTCAGGTGCGCCTGCTTTTCCCACGCGTCCAGATCTTCCGGATAAATCCGCGTTCCCGGTTCCAGATAGTCCACGCCCTTGAGCCGCGGAATATCCATAAGAATTCCGCGCGTGATGAAGCCGTTTTTGAAATTGATCACGCTATTTTTCGCCGCGCCGTTTTCGGTGACTTCGTCCTCGGAGTAGCCGTTGTACATTTTGCCGTTGTAGAGGAAATGGCACAGCGAATCCATGTGGGTGTGGATATAGCCGTGGTACGAAATGAAGAACGTGTCTGACGTCCCACCGGTGCCGGTGGTGGGCTGGCCCACGCCAACTCGTGTGATCTTGCGGACGATCGGCTGCGGATTGTCGATCGCCGGTTCAAGCTCCGCCGTGCGCGCCATCGAGATGGAAACGCCTTCTTTCACGGTAGCCAGCGCCTGCTTTCGCTTCGCCGGAGTGATCAGGTTGACTGCGCCCATCTGATCGTCCTGGCCCCAGCGTCCCCAATTGGATAGGTCTTTCATGTACTGGTCGAAATCGGCGCGGGTGGCGTTGTGATTGGAGGGGGTTTGAGCGGCGGCGGTGTTGGATACACGTGAGGAAATCGAGCCAGCCAGAAGCAACCTCAGTGCGAGTGCCGGTGCCAGGAACGTTAGTTTTTTCATGGCGTGGATGCTAGAACCGCGGTTCAAGCGTGTCAAGGGCGGGGTGCGGGCGGGGAAACGTTCACTTTCAATCGTTCTTGCCGGGGTATGAGAATTCAAAAGAAAACAGGCTGAAGCCTGTTCTACCGACTCGTCGAAAAAAACGTCGCACAGTGCCATAATGGAGGACGCGTATTTAAGGGTACGTGAGATCGCTTGGTTTGGGCCATATTGAGACGATGTTATATCCCCCCGACCTGGAAAAATATCTCAGAGCCGCAGGACTCTCGATTCGGGATTTGCAAATTAGCCGGTCGATTATTTACATACTCGATGCGGAGTCGCGGATCGTTTTTTGCAACTGGGCGTGGGACCGGTTTGCGGCCCAGAACAAGGGAGTCAATCTAACTCACCTCTCGGTTGTGGGAAAATCGGTGCTCGACGTTGTCCCGGATCCCCTACAATTGTTTTACAGAACCGCGTATGCAACTGCGAGGAAGACCCATCAACCTTGGATACACAACTTCGAGTGTTCATCGCCGGAAACCTTTCGTTTGTTTCACATGCGCGTGCTTCCGATCGGCGGGCCTTATTTGTGCGTTGAGAACAGCCTGCGGATCGAGAGGCTCCACGAGGCGGATCGCGCGGAAATTCACCCTGCGACGTCCCGCTATGTAGACCAGAATGGCGTCATCGTGATGTGCAGTCACTGCCGGCGCACGCGCCAGGTGCGAAATATCGGCAGCCCCAGGTGGGTTTGGATTCCAGAGTTCCTCAACGCGCCGCCGGGAGAAGTAAATTACGCCCTATGCGATCTCTGCTTCCGTTTCTTTTATCCCGACACCGACGGTTACATGGCAGACCGATGGACTTCTCCGAACGAAACGGACACGAGTCCGGATAAATAGGATTCCTTCGAGCTGATCACTAGAGCGCTTTCGACTTAAGTGGTTACACACGGTTGAGTTTTGCCGGTCTCGGCAGAATTGATCGAGCGCACATCATTGAGTTGAAGGTGCTCTAAGCCTCCCGCCTTTTAGAATCCACAAAAGTGCGGACATCCGGCAAACGTGTTCTCATCGAGAAAAATTGGTGTATACTCCGGCAATCGCAGCAACGTTCCCTTCAAATTTAGGAGCAACGACAAACAAACATTATGCCTAGTCGGAGTTTGGGTGCCATTCTTGCGATATTACTTTCGATGGCGGTTTCCGCGCACGCCCAAGGTGCGGGGGGCGCTCCGGCCGCTACGCAGGTGCCTGACAATAGCGCTTTCGAGGTCACGACCACCAGGGAGGCTGGCAATTTCTACTCGCTCTCGGTGCCGGGCGGCAACGTCGGCGTGCTTGTCGGGCCTGACGGCATACTGATGGTTGACACGCAATACCCTCAGGTGACCGACTACATGATCGCGGCGGTGCGAAAAATCTCCAGCCTTCCGATCCGCTACTTGATCAACACGCACTATCATGGCGACCACGCGGGCGGCGACTCGAAGCTGGCAAAGATGGGCACCGTGATTTTCGCGCGCGACGAGGTGCGCGCAGCGCTCATGCGTCCCGGTGTCGCGGCCGATGGCTCCCCCACTCCGCCTGCCCCTCCGGCTGGCCTTCCCATCGTGACCTACCGCGAAGCGCTGACGTTTCATATGGACGATGAGGAAGTCTCCGTGTTTCCCCTTCCGCGCGGGCACAGCGCCGGCGATTCGCTCGTGATATTTCACTCGGCGGACGTGATGATGACCGGCGACGTTTTCCGAACAGTAGCGTTTCCACTGATCGATGCGGCCGATGGAGGCTCGCTGGACGGACTGGTCGACGGTGTTGGCCTGGCGATCGGGCTTTCGGGTCCAAATACAAAAATTGTTTCGGGTCACGGTCCCACGTCGGATCGAGCTGGGATGATTTTATGGAAAGACATGATCACGATGGTTCGTGATCGCGTGTCCGAAATGATCCGGGAAGGGAAGACGCAGGATGAGGTTGTCGCTCTGCATCTGACGGCTGACTTCGAGGCAAAGACTTCGCGGCCCGCGGGTTCGGGAGACCGGTTTGTGGGGCAGGTTTATGCCCGGCTAAAAGCGGCGAAGTAGTGCGGTGTATGGCAAGGCGGAAGACTTCAAAAGCAAACAGGCTGAAGCCTGTTCTACTAAGGCGGCTGGGTGCCTCATACTTAGCGTCCATGCAAGAATGAAAACTCTCGGGCCTGACTTCAAGTCATTACAGGCACCTCCGCTCTTTGAAATGCACTAGGGGTGGGGCGCCTCGCATTGCTGCGATCGCGGTGCGAGGATTCAGGCGGGTAAGCGCAGGGCCATTCGTTCGAGTGCTTTCGCAAATTCCGAAGGGCGGAGAGCGGGCAAGCCCAGGCATCGTTTTCCATCATCGAGGGCGGGCAGCCAAAGGCAGCTATTTTCGACTGGAAAGCAAAGGAAGGCGGAAACGGGGACGCACGTCAGATCGAGCAGCATACGGTAGCCGGTTCCATCGGACAGATATGTGTTGCTGAGCACGAGATCGACAGGATACGCCGCCACAAATTCGCTGGCGACTCGCGCATTGCCCGCGAAGTGGCATCGGAATTTCAGCCGGTGCAGCCGTTCGGTCAAAGTTTGTGTCTTGTGGAAGTTCTGTCCGACGAGAAGTACGTTCGTTCCGGCGAGCGTCATTGGGAACCTCCCAAACATGGCGCCGTCGTGGGCGGAGGCACAGCCTAGCAAGAGTGCGCGAGGCTTGACTGTTCAATAGTGCACAGTCAGGTAGATACCCGCCATTGCGAAAAGCCCTTGGAATTCGAGGCCAAAGAGCAACTTAGCGGCACAACTCCAGAAGTGTCATTCCGAGGCGCGCGTCCCGTCGGGGAATCTCTCTTGAATTTACGATCGAAGAGAGATTCCTCGCTTCGCTCGGAATGACACGTTTCGTGTTTGGAAGCTGGGTTGACAGATCATTTGGGGACGGTTGTGAAATTGTTGCTCACGGCTTTCGAGAATCGGTCCGCCGGGTGTCCGATCCTTGCGGATTACGCAAGGGTGGGGATTTTGGGGGACGTGATCTTCGTCGCCATCGGAATCTAGGCCCTCGTTATAAGAACCCACAGCGCGTTAGGCATTGGGCTACGGAAGTCAAAAGCAAACAGGCTGTCCCTCGATGCGCCTCGGGATAAAAAGCCCGTTCCACTGTCATCACGAATCACCAGTCACAAGTCACCAATCGCGAATCACGAGAGGAACTACATGCAGAACGAAACAGCGGTGATCGCCAATATCACCGATCAGAATTACATGGCACATCGGACCTATGGAACGTTTCGGATTGTGGGACGTTCGGTTTCCGGGCCGGAGGGAAAGCCTGAGCTGGACAATAAGTCCGGTCGGCCGGGCATCGCCGGCGGAGGGGAAGCGAACGTCGGAGGAGAGGCGTACGCGCTGACGCGCGTGACTTCGCGCACGGCGGTGATGGATTATGGCGACAAGCGCACGTTGCCGCTGCAGATCACGGCGCGCGAAATTGCCGAAGACATTTGCCGGGAAATCAATTCGGATGCGGGGGAGCGGAGTTTCCTCGGCGTGTTCGTTTGCGCGGGGTCGGAACCGACGGCGGAGGAATTGCGCGCGGCGCGGGAGAAACTCGATGAATTCTACCGGGCGCTGGTGGCTGCGGCGGATCGCGAGTGGGAACGGTCGCACTCGTTTCTTTTCATTCATGATTTGCAGCGGCGAGCGGCGGCGAACCTGGGGTTGGAGAAGGAATGGTATTACCGGTCGCGGGAAATGGCCGAATGTCCTGGGTGCGGGGATCGCGTGAAACCGGGCGTTGCGGTATGCAAATCGTGCGGGGCGGTTTTGGACCGGGAGAAGGCGCTGGCGCTGGGAATCGTGCAGGCTCCGGCAGCGGTGGCGGGGGAGAAGAGCGCGGAGTCTTTTGCGAGTCGGCAACAACCGCGCCGGTGAAATTCGCCAGGCGGTTGGCTTGAAATTCAGGCCTCGGGCATTCTTCGGGGCAGTTGAAATTTAGTACATCGGTGAGAGAAAAGCACACAGGCTGAAGCCTGTACCACTAAAATCATGGTGCCTGGAATCCTCTTTAAGTTAAGGGAATGAATTGAAATGAAAAGACTCATACGATATTTCTGTCTTGGATATTTTATCGCGCTGGCGATCTCTGTATTGGTCGTCAGCCTAGCGTTTGCCGGGAACGGCTTTGCGCAGGGCTCGCGCAAGGATGACATTGTATTCAACGCGCAGGGGCGGCCGATGGCCGGGGCGACGGTGCGCATCTGCACGTCGGCCGCTACGGGACAACCGTGCTCGCCGCTGGCGTCGGTCTACTCGGATCCGGGTCTGACGCAGGCGCTGGCGAATCCGCTCACGGCCGATGGCATGGGGAACTACACATTTTATGCCGCGCCGGGGCGCTATGAGATTGAGATCAGCGGTCCGGGAATCACCACCAAGCAATTGCCGAACGTGATTCTGCCGAGCGATCCGAGCGCGCCTACATTCACCACGGTCACCACGACCAGCGGAATCTCCGCGTTTTCGCTATCGCTGGCGGGTAATCTGACCGTTAACGGGTCGATATCGGTGGCGGGCACGCTCTCAATCGGAGGTTTGCCCATACCGGCAGCGACGGTCGACAATCAGTGGACGGCAAATCAGCGGTTCAAGGGGCCGATACCGTGGCGCGACGTCACAACGTTCATGCCAGCAGGTGGATGCAGCACCACGGCGACCGACGCGGGAGCGAACACAACCGGGACGATTATCCTGGGCTCCGCGACGACGCTATCGCTGGCTGCGGCGAAAGACTTCAAGACGGGCTGCGGGATCGCGATCCTGGGAGCAGGGGCCGCACCGACCATCGTCACGCCACCGTCGGCAATTTCTCTCTCTTCCGTCACGAGCTCCTCGAATATCGTCACCGTGACCAGCAGCGGGAACCACAACCTCGTCGTCGGCTCCGGGAGCGGGCAGTACCAGGGCGTCCAGGTAACGGGCTGCTCGAACACGGCCTACAACGGTACGTACCCGATTCAGACCATCACGGACACAACTCACTTCACCTACAACACGACGGCCAGCGGAACCGGCTCGGCGACGGGCTGCTCGGCGAACGTGTTTTTCGGTTACGCGCACGGAGTAACGGGATCGACCAGCTACAGTTATAAAATCGCGGCGATTGACGCCAACATGGGGGTCACAGCCGCGTCGACGGCGGCAGTGACGGTCACCAACGGAAACGCGACGCTATCGAAGTACAACTACAACCACGTGATGTGGGCCAATGAAACCGGGGCTTACATGTGGGTTGTCTATCGCAACTCCGGGAGCGGCTATAGCTGCGTGGGGACTTCATTCGGCGGCGGATTTGAAGACATGGGATTCAATTTCCCGTGCCCCGTGTTCGTTCCATCGACGCCTCCGTCGACCACAACTGCGGACGCGCTAAACACGACAATTGCCGCGGGAGGCGGGTCAACGATGCTCACCTTAGCGACGGCTGCCACGACCGCTGTCACCACGGTGAACGTCTACCATGACGAGTCCAGCTTCTTCACGGCATGCGTGAACGCGGTTAATTCAGACCAGAGCGGCGAGGCCGGGTCTTACGGCTGCTATCTGCCTGCCGGAAACTACTGGATCAACGGAGAAATGCCGACGGCGTCGATACTGCCGGCACCCGGCGTGATGAAGATTGCCATTGCAGGTTCGCTGGTCTTTCATACGATTCCGTGGTTCATCTCGCAGGGCCGGTACGATATTGAAGGCATCGGTGGAGGTGCGCAGGCAGGCTCGTTTCAGCATGGGGGATACACCCCGATCGAGACATCGGCGACGGTGCCAGCGGCTGTTGCGCTGCTTAACCCTCCTGGCGGCACCGTTACGTTTAGCGGCTTTACGGTAGGGGACAACGGGCTGCTGGACGGCGACGGAATTTTTGTCGAGGGCGGGGCACTGAGCTTCGATAACGACTACGTTACCGTCGGAACGTTTGGCGCAGGATTTCGCGTGGAGGGCGCCGTCGGCCTTTACATGAATCACATCGGGGTCCAGGGCGGCGCAGGAGGAGGTCTCTCGTCTATTCTGTGGGACATGCCTTTCTACGATGGAGGCGCGGGCTGCTGCTGGTATATCCGGGACCTTTTCACGGCCAACCACGGGCTCGGCTTCATGGGGCCGGGCGGCAACGGGGCGGGAAACACGTATAACACGCTGCAAGTCACCGATTGGCTGCAGGAAAATATGGACCCGCTCGACAACGGGCTGATTCAGATCGATACCGGGCCGAATGCTCCCGGGCAGATTAATGGAGCGGGGTTCCCTCTACTTGGCGTTGGGCTGCTGAATGTCAGCAATTCCGACGTTGCAGCGCAATACCAAAACATTTTTTCCACATCCTCGTTAACCGGTTCCGCTCCTGTACAGAGCGCCAGCCTGGTCAACGTGCAGAGCGGGGGAAGCCTCGCGGTGTGCGTAAACGGCGCTGCTTGTCCCCTGAGCCTGATCAATGTTTTCTCGAACAGCACGCCTCCCAATTTGAGCGCGGGCTTTGGCAGCAGCGGCTTTGCGCAAAGTCGCAGCTACGGATTGCCAACGACAAATGCGGCGAACGTTTCCCTGGGTCCCACGCTGTTTGCTCAAACATTCGCGGGCGGAGGGTCGTACGCCATTCCGGCCTGGGCCATGGTTCTGCCGGCCCCGGCGGGCCTGAGCGTGACCGGCACCGGATCGGGAAGCCTTGCGTCGGGAACCTACTGCATTGGCGTCAACGGTGTCGATGCACAACCCAGTGGGATTGGGCAGACAAATCTCTCGAACGTCGTGTGCCAGGCGGTCGGCAGCAGTGGCGCCATCAACCTTTCCTGGTATGAAGGCACTTCCAATTCGTTGAATGCGGCGTTCAGCAATTTCGATCTTTGGTATTGCGTGGAATCGGGCGGCGTCCCGTGCTCACCGAACAACTACCTGCTCAATATCGCGACGTCCGGGCTAGATCCCGTGACAACCAGTTTTAGCAGCACGTCCGGCGCGGCTTCGGGCACTCCATATACGAATTCCGCCGCGCAGTTCTCGTGGCTTTCCTGGGACTGGAACCAGACACCGTATAGCTGCTTCTTCTGCACCAATCGGGGACATTCCGACTATTGGCCGGTAGGCTTCGGCATGGTCCCGACGGGAAACGCCGGATATAACATTTACACCAAACTCGGCGTGAATGTCGGCACAACGCTGCGCGCTCCCACTGTTAGCACGGCGTCCCTGGACAACACGATCTATGTTGACGGGGTGAAGTACAGCACGCTTTCCGGCGCACTGGCGGCGCTGGCTGCCAATCAGACCCTGGTTATTCCGCAGAATGTCACGCTGGCAGCGACGGCTACAACGTCTCTGAACGGCGTGACGATTCAGTGCGTCAACAATGCCACCGTCACGTACAGCGCGAACGTTCAGTGGAACTTTACTGGAAACCAGCAAACCGTGACGGGGTGCAATTTCGCCGGGCCGGGAACGGGGACCTCAACGTACCAGCCCGTCATTGCATCTGGCAACGACTTCGTATTCTCCAGGAACACGGTGACCGGGTTCGGGCAAACCGGAAATGGAACCGTCGAGATCGTCGGCGGCGGGGTGATCGAAGTTTGCGACAACACGATTTATGGCAATGCTGATGGGGCGCTCTTCGTCAATAACACCACTACTTCCACCACGATAAGCGCCGTCCGCATCGAGCGGAATCACATCGATACTACGTCCGCTACGGCATCGGGCGCGGAGCCGATTGCCGTTCACACTTCGACTGGCACCGCGAACATCGGGGAAGTGGTAATCAGTGGGAACGTCCTTCGCGGGACGAAGGTCTTTTGCGTGGAAGCAGGGGCCTTCGGCGGAAGCATTCCCTACGACGTGACAGTTTCAGGGAATTCGTGCAAGCTGACACAAAACTCGACCGGAGGCGGCTATTCCATTGTAGGGGACGTGCGGGCCACGATTACCGGCAATGTGTTCGACGCGAATGGGTACACGTACACGATTGCCGGGATCGAGCTTGGCGGTAACGTTAGCGGCAGCGTTGATTTCGCCGTAACAGGGAACGTCATCAATGGCGGAGCTCCCGCGAACACTGCATCGGGAATTGGATGCAGTGTCGGATGCCAGCACATTGTCGAGACTGGAAACGTCATCAACGGATTCGGAACATCAATCGCGGCGTCTGGGATTTACAACGGAACATCGACTGCTTCGGGGCAAGTTACGGACATCGACGTTGAGTCGAACACAATCATCTTTCCGGCTTCCGGGGCAGGCAAGGGAATCTGGCAGCAATGCAACGCCGCATCGACGGTGTGCAGCCGGAATTCATACCACGGGAACAATGTCTACGGCTCTGGCACGTCTGGGTCCATCGGCCTGTCTCTTGAGAATGACACTGGAACTTCGGACCGGAACAATGTCGGCCCGAACACGATCACGAACGTGGATACAGGGCTGTTTTTGGGAGCTAATGTAACCAACACGCTGCTGGCGGCACAGCAGATTTCATCGATCACGACGGCAGCGACAAGCAACAGCTCAACGGGAACCATCTCGCCAGTCGTGGTGGAATACTGCGGTGCAACCAGCGGATCGACGCAAGCGTGCGCCAAAACGGTCGAGAATTCGCCAGTCACGGTATTCGGTGACGTGACGCTGAATACAGCCACGTCGCAGTCGATCACCACGCTGCCGTTTACGAGCAGCTCCAGCTATTCGTGCAGCGGGTCGGACCTGACCACGGCGGCTGGAATTGTTTCGTTCAACACGTATGCCGCGGCCTCGGTGACGATTGCGGAATCCGGGGGCGTCAATACGGATCATCTGCGGTATATGTGCGTGGGGTATTGAGTTTTTGCATGCAAATGGAAACGAGATAAACGAATAACGCGCGAGTGATTCAGTGGGCTTCAGTAGGACAGGCTTCAGCCTGTCTGGTTTTGACTTCTGTTGCACTGTCTGGTTATGACGCCTGTTGCATCATCGCCAACTCGAATCAGGAAGTCGCCTGTCTAAGAGCCTGCTTGCTGCGTCTAAATTCAAAAGCAAACAGGCTGTCCCTCGACGGTCCTCGGGATTAAAAGCCTGTTCTACCGAAAAACCATGTCCACATTGCAAACCTGGCTGAAGGGAATTGCCGCCGCTGGAATTGCCGGCGGAGCCAATGGCGTGATTACCGGATTCGCCGCCGTTGGAATCGATCCGCAACATTTCAACCTGCAAGCCGGGCTGCATTCGACGCTGGCCATTGCGGGAGTCAGCGCGCTGATGTCGGCGATTATCGGAGTCGCGGCGTATTTGAAGCAGTCGCCCTTGCCGAGCGGGACGTGAGTGGTGCCCGGTGACTGGTGATTCGTGACTAACGAATCGCAAGTCGCGATTCACGAATCGCATAAGCGTCCCTTTCGGTCTCCTCGTACCACGAATCACGATTCACTAGTCACCGGTCACTAATCACCAGTCACGAATCACGATTCACAATTCACGAATCACGAGGCCATCATGCCTGTCGTCGGAACCACCGCTTACAACACAGCCGGACAAATCACTTCGCTGGTGCGATCGCTGCTGAATGACGCTGCCGGGAATTTGTTCACCGATACCGTTCTGCTGCCATACGTCAACGCGGCCTATCACAAGGCGCAACGTACCCTGGCGAACGTCCAGTCGGGATCGTTTCTCACCGACAATGTGCTGCTGGTTGTGTCCGCGGTCGCCGAGGTGGATCCGTCCGTGCAGGTTTCGATCACCGACGCGACGGCGCCGCCGAACCAGCTGCCGCCGGACCTGCTTGTGCCGGTGAAATTGTGGGAACGCGCCAACGGCAGCTCGGACGATTTCGTCGAGATGACGGACATGACCGATCACGACGGCTTGCCGTCAGAGCCGCAGTCGGAGTCCTTGCGGTACTGGGAGTGGTGCGCGGACGGTTTGTATTTCATCGGCGCAACGCAGGACACGCAGATTCGGCTGCGATATCAGAAGTCGTATCCCGATCTGGTCGATTCGACCAGCCCCGTGTTGATCCGGAACTCGCAGGAAGCATTGGCCTACGCGGCCGCAGCGATGGCCGGTGCCGCTCGGGGAGCTCCGCTGGCGGAGCGCTGGGACGCGGCCGCCGCCGATGCTCTCGAGGATTTGGTCGTGCGTGCGACGCAGCGCGAACAGCAGACCGGGCGCAGGCGGCGTCCGTATTCGGCGAGATTGGGATTCGGGCCGCTGGCTTAAGTAGAACAGGCTTTTTATCCCGAGGCGAGCCGAGGGACAGCCTGTTCTACCAAAAGCGAATCACACTTCACTGGAGGAACACCATGCCATTGGCCATCAATGTCGTCAACGTCGACGCGCTTAGCGACAACGTTTACATCTTTGGATCCCTCACCCCGTCGGGGAGTTATTCCACAGGGGGAGACACGCTCGATTTCACCACGGTGGGCAATCAAGTTCCCGCGAGCCTTTCGCCCGTTCAAGTGTGGGCGGGAGGATCCACCGGCGACACGTACTCGTGGGTTGCAGGCGCCGCGCTGAACAATCAAAAAATAAAAATCAATACGGCGTCCAACACGGAGCTTGCCTCCGGCGCTTATCCGTCGCGGATTACCGGAGACACGAACATTGTGTTCGAGGCTGTGTTTAAGAAGTTGATTTGAGTGGAACAGACTTTAGTGCCTGTATGACAGCTCGGAAATCTTTGTGGGTCGTGGATTTAGCCACGACATAAGCCCCGCGGAATCAGTGCGGCTTTAGCCGCTGAGGTTCTAATTTCGCAGTTGTCACACGGGCTCTTGAGTCTGTGTGGTTTTAGGTTTGACAGTACAAACACAAACAACCTTTGTGTGACCTTGAGATCACTGCAAACACACAAGCGAACAGGCCGCCACGCCTGCATGAAAACTAAAAGCTCAGAACTCCAGCGGCTGAAGCCGGACTGATCTTGCGTCTCTTATGTCGTGGCTAAAGCCACGACCCACAAAGATTGTCGACTTCTCACACGGGGTGAGAAGCCAGCCTTCTTTCTTCCTATCTGACCATCTTACGGAAAAACATCTATGTCTATTGCAGGCACAATCGATGCGCCGCTCGAACTATTCGGCGGGCTGGTGACCGACATGTCCGCGGCGGACTTGCCGGAAGGGGTCTCGCCGGATTGCCAGGATCTGGCGTTTTTGCAGGGCGCGGTGAAGACGCGGCCGGGACTCGTCTCGGTGTATTCGCCGATTGTCTCGGCGGGAGGCGGCAATCCCACTGTCAATTACCTCAAGACGTACACGCAGCCGAACCTTGCGCAAACGCTGCTGGCGCTGGATTCGGCGGGCACGTTGTGGGGAGAAACTTCTCCGGGCGTGCTGTCGCAGATATTCACGGGGATTGTTCCGAATGCGGCTGCCAATTCGGCGTCACTTTTTGGCAGGGAATACATCGGTTTTCACGACGGCAATTTTGGACTGGACATTCCACGCCAGTACGACGGGACAAATTTCGATCGCGTCAGCCAGTGCGGTCCCGGCGCGGGTGTGACGGCCATCGCGGACATCATCGTAAATATCGCCGCGATTTCCCGCACATCGGGCGTGGTGACGGTGACAATGTCCGCGCCGACCGGATTGCTGGCCACCGATCAGGTCACGATCGTGGGCGTTACCGACACGAGCTTCAACGGAACGTTTCCAGTCATTTCGATTATCGACTCGCTGAACTTTACGTATGCGCTGGCTCTTGCGGACACCACATCGAGCGGCGGCACGGCTGCGCCGGTCGGGTCGCTTACGGCCGGCGTGCATCAGTGCTCGGTGATTTTCGTGACGCGGCAAGGGTACCTCACGCGGCCGTCCGCGCCCGTTTCCTGGACTTCGGCGGGGAATTGCCGCGCCAACGTGACCGGGCTTCCTTCGGTCGCGACGTTGCCGAATATCGTGGCGCGCATTCTGGCGCTTACCGCGGCGGGCGGAGACAATTTTTATTAC
>JBEKCU010000092.1:0-13867 GCA_050014735.1 Candidatus Acidiferrales bacterium
TCTGGCATTCCGATCTGGTAATCAGCGGCGGTGGAACGATGAATCGAGAGGCTGCGGCTCTGGGAGTGCCGGTGTATAGCATCTTTCGCGGCAGGATCGGCGCCGTGGACCGGAACCTCGCCGACAACGGCCGCCTTGTGCTTCTTGAGAGTGTCGGAGATATCCTCACCAAGATTGCTCTGAAGCGGAGAGAACGCGGTGATTTCTCCAAGAGTAGTGTTGCTCTTCGCAGTATTTCGGAAGCGGTTATTTCAATCGCTGAGCGCCAGTGCTTGCCGGCTCAACAATAAAAACTCCGCCCTGGACAAATCCATCTTAACTTTCGGTACGCAGGGGCGAAGGAGCTCGACAATATGTTCCTGACTTTCTTAAGACGAGTTCAAAATAAGGTACGCATGATCCTTTTGGCATCCGGCCCCATGAGCATCAAAAGATTGATATGGAACGCCGAATTCGCCAAAGGCCGATGGGATAACCTGGCCCGGACGGACGGAGATTGTTTATACCCATACCTTGAAAAATATGGCCACGACGGAAGCATCCTGGACCTCGGATGCGGCTCGGGCAACACAGGCGCTGAGTTGGCCGCGAACGCCTATCGCGATTACACCGGTGTTGACATTTCCGACGTGGCGATTGAGAAGGCGATAAAGAAGGCGGAAGCGGATGGGCGGGCGCAGAAGAACCACTATTTCCAAGGGGACATTAGCAGCTACGAGCCGACACAACAATTCGACCTGATCCTGTTACGGGAATCCATCTACTACATCCCTGGGCCGATCATGATGGCGGCGCTACACCGATACACGAAATACTTGAAGCCGGGCGGCGTTATCATCGTAAGGCTGTGGACATCGCAAGGCAAGTACGGCGGAATCGTGAAAGCCATTGAAGCCGACTTCTCGATCGTGGAAAAGAACGTATCCGGCCCCTCGGAGACGGCGGTGCTTGTCTTTCAGCAGGTCGGAAGTCGGCGAGACGCCGACGCCTCGAAAGTCGATAACCTCGAAATGTCCCGAACATAAAGCAACCAGCCGGTCCTGTTGAACGCGACTCTCGGAGTGCATCGAAGCGTGTCCGATATGCAAAATAATGCAAAACAAGCGATGTTGAAGCTGCTTTCCTACTGCCGTGCGGAAGAATGGGCAGGTTACGATCCGTACGATGCTTTGAACAGTAGGCTGTTTTCCATCTTTCCATTTCTAAATTCCAGGTGGCCCCGCCTGATTCTGACGCAGGGCTTGAAGCGCAGTCCCGTGAATGTGCGCCGCTTTCTTGGCGTTCCCAAGACGCAAAATCCGAAAGCTCTGGGTCTGTTTTTGTCGGCATTTGTGAAGATGTCGGAAGCCGACGTGCCGGATCGCGATCGCCTCATTCGACTCATGATCGACCGCTTGCAGGCATTGCGCTCGCCGGGGACTACGTATTCATGCTGGGGTTACAGTTTTCCCTGGCAAATGCGAACCGGCGTTGTACCGGCTGGGACTCCGAACCTGGTTTGCACTACGTTTGCGGCCAATGCACTACTCGACGCATACGACCAGGTAGGGGACGAGCGTTGTCTGACCATGGCAACGGGCGCTGCTGAGTACATCCTGAATGAGCTCTACTGGTCCGATGGCCCTGCCGTCCACAGCTTTGCTTATCCGCTGCCCTCGGTACGGGTACAGGTCTACAATGCCAATTTTCTGGCGGCGGCCTTGCTTTGCCGCGTGAGCAAGCTCACCGGCGAAGGAAAGTTCATTGGCCCGGCGCTCGCGGTTACTCGTTGCTCGGTTGCTCAGCAGAAGCCGGACGGTTCCTGGCTCTATGGCGGAGCACCAAAGCAAAATTGGATCGATAATTTCCACACTGGTTTCAATCTCGGGGCGCTTCGCGCGATCGGCCTTTACGCCGAAATAGATGAGTTTGAGGATTCGCTCCGGCGTGGTTTTGAATTCTATCGCACAAATTTCTTTCGTGAAGACGGCGCGCCGAAATACTTCCACAATCGCACGTATCCGATCGATGTTCATTGCGTGGCGCAGAGCATTATCACTCTCACCGAATTCCAGGATTTGCATCCCTCCAGCCTGGCCACAGCCGATAAGGTAATACAGTGGACCATGAATCACATGTGGGATGAGCGCGGCTTCTTTTACTACCGTGTTCTCCGCCTCGCGACCATTCGCACTTCCTATATGCGCTGGTCCGAGGCATGGATGCTGCTGGCCCTCGCAACCAGATTGTCCGAACTGAATGGGGCCCAGGCGCGCTCGGCAGATCGTGGCCTGCCCGCGCTTGTCTCGAACGGCTCTCACGGACGTGGAAATGATTAAGTGCATTTTTACGCTGGATTATGAGATCTACGGCAATGGGACCGGCTCGCTGAATGAGCTTGTGTACGAGCCCACTGAACGCCTGCTGCAGGTCTTTGAGAAGTGGGATGCGCGCTTCGTTAATTATGTGGAAGTGTCTGAATTCGAGCAAATCGAGCACGCGGGCAGCGATTCGGCGATCGATCTCGTAAAACAACAAGTCAAGAGCATGCACCGCCGCGGGCATGAGGTTGCCCTGCACCTGCATCCGCAATGGTACAACGCGCGGTTTGAACAGGGGCACTGGGAACTCGACTACTCGGAATACAATCTGTGTACTTTGCCTCAGCCCAGAATCGCGGAGATTGTGGACCGCGCCGTGAATTACTTGGGCTACATGGTCGATGACCGGAACTTCAACCCCATCTCGTTTCGTGCAGGCAATTGGCTGTTTCAGCCCACCCGAAATGCAGCACAGGAATTGGCTCGGAGGGGACTCCGCATCGACTCTTCTGTGTTCAAAGGCGGGTTACAGCGTAATCACCAGCTGGATTATCGGCCGGCCCGGAAAAATGGCTACTATTGGACATTCAGCTCGGATGTGAATGTGCCCGATCCCAAGGGCGACTGGCTGGAACTTCCCATCTACACGGAGATGGTTGCTCCGTGGAAGATGGCCACTTCAAAACGGATGGGAATGGGCACCAGTCCCGCGAGCACTCGAGGCAGTGTGCAAAAGAAGACTCGGGTGGATTTTCGCACGAAGGTGAACCGGGCGTTGGATTTCATGAGACCCGGTTATCCGCTGAAATTCGATTTTTGCCGAATGACGCTCGCCGAGCTGACTTCGATGATAGAGCGAGTGCTTTTGCAGGATCGCAAGGATCCCGATTCGCTCAAGCCCATTGTGTCCATCGGTCATTCCAAGGACTTGAACGACCTGGAAACTGTGGACGCTTTTCTTTCCTTCTTGCGCGAGAAGAACATACCCGTGGCCACATTTGAGAATATCTTTGCGAACGTCCCAGAAGTAGCCCAATCGAACTAGAGGCTTCCGCGAAATGCCAACCGAATCGCAACAACTCACTGCCTTGCCAGCCGACAAAGTCGCGTCTGTGGCACTCAAATACGTTCTGATTACTCCGGCTCGAAATGAGGCCGCGTTTATCGAGCAGACCATACAAGCCGTGGTGAAGCAGACACTGCCACCGCTCAAGTGGGTTATCGTGAGCGATGGCTCCACGGACGGCACCGATGAAATCGTGAATCGTTATGCCGCCCAGCACGATTGGATTGAACTCGTTCGGCTTCCGGAACGAAAGGAACGCCACTTTGCCGGCAAAGTCAAGGCCATCGATGCCGGCCGGGCCAAAGTCGTGGAATTGGATTACGACATTATTGGCAATCTGGATGCGGATATCACGGTCGACGAAGAGTATTTTGAGTTCCTGTTGAAGAAATTCGCGGAGAATCCACGGTTGGGTGTTGCGGGGACTCCCTTCCGCGAGGGAACGCGCCAATACGATTACCGGTTCACAAGCGTCGAGCATGTTTCCGGGGCTTGCCAGTTGTTCCGAAAACAGTGCTTTCAGGATATTGGCGGCTACAGGGCAATCAAGACCGGCGGAATCGACACGATTGCCGTAATCACGGCGCGCATGAAGGGATGGGAAACACGGTCTTTTCTCGAAAAGGCCTGCATGCATCACCGCCAGATGGGATCGGCTACAAGCAAGGGGTACGGTTCTGTCTTCAAGACAGGGAAGCAAGATTACACTCATGGAATCGATCCCGTGTGGCAGGCCTTCCGATGCATGTACCAGATGACGCGCCGGCCAATCTTGATCAGTGGCACCCTCTGTTTAGCGGGATACTTCTGGGCGATGGCTACTCGGATGGAACGGCCGGTGTCCGCCGAGTTCATGAAGTTCCGAAAAATCGAACACAGGCGCCGGCTGCGCAGTTTCTTTAGGAGCCTACTGCCTTGGTAGAGAGCACCATCGCATCTTCGAGCCCTCGAGCTGTTTCCGTTGAAGCCCCGCCATTCGATGGCGCGGCGGCTTCGACGGGCCGTCTGATCGTGAATGCCGACGATTGGGGGCACGACCAGGAAACTACTCAGAGGACGCTCGAGTGCGTCCGTTGCGGCGCCGTTTCTTCGGTCAGTGCCATGGTATTCATGGAGGATTCCGAACGCGCCGCCGGCATGGCGCGCGAGCACGGAGTCGATGCCGGGCTACATTTGAATTTTACGGGCCAGTTCTCGGCTGCGAATTGTTCCACGCGACTGCTGGAACACCAGCAGGCGGTTGCAAAGTATCTGAAGCGAAACCCATTTGCTCGGGGAATTTATAACCCCTGGCTCGCCGCCTCATTCGAATATCTAGTGGCGGCTCAAATTGAGGAGTTCACCCGTCTGTACGGCGCGTCTCCTGAACGCATCGACGGCCATCATCACATGCATCTGTCAGCCAATGTGCTGCTGGGAGGGCTGCTACCGCCTGGAAAAATTGTGCGCCGGCATTTCTCCCACGAATCCGGAGAGAAGTTTTTGCGCAATGGCATTTTTCGATGGGTCACGGATGCAATCTTAACGCGACGTTATCGTGCGACCGATTACCTTTTTTCAATCATTCCGCTCGAGCCTCAGCCACGCCTTCAACAGATCTTTGCGCTGGCGGAGCGCTCGGTTGTAGAGGTGGAGACGCATCCGGTCGATCCGGGAGAATATCGGTTCCTCGCCGGTGGAGAGATTTTTCGTTGGACGGGAACTTCTCCGATTGCACACAGTTATGAACTAACACGCGGGCGCAGACAATGAACAACGAAATGAAACATATCGCTGTATGTGTATGCACTTATAAACGCCCAGAATTACTCAAGCGTTTGCTAAGGGAGCTCGCCGCTCAGGAGACGGGCGGTTTGTTCGAATATTCGGTCGTGGTTGTCGATAACGATCGGCTCCGGTCCGGCGAGGCCGCGGTTTCGGCCTTTGCAGCCACCTCTTCCATGCCCATCACCTACGACGTGGAACCCGAGCAGAGTATTTGCCTAGCCCGGAACAGGGCCATCGCCCATGCCACGGGTGAGTTCGTCGCCTTCATCGACGATGATGAGTTTCCGGACAAGCGTTGGTTGCTCATGCTGTACCAGGCAATCCATCGAGATGGCGTCGCCGGTGTGCTCGGTCCGGTAAGAAGCCACTTCGATCAGAAACCCCCGAATTGGGTAATCGGCTGTAAGTTTTTCGACCGGCCGGGTCATCCTACAGGGTTTGTCATTGACTGGACCGAGGGCCGGACCGGCAATGTGCTGGTGAAGACGAGTCTGTTCACTCCGGGAGAACCCCCGTTCGACCCGCAGTTTCACCGAGGCGGCGACACGGATTTCTTCAGAAGAATGCATGACAAGGGGCAAATCTTTATCTGGTGCGACGAGGCCGTGGTCTTCGAGGTTGTACCCCCGTCCCGGTGGACGCGCGCCTTCATGTTGAAGAGAGCGTTGCTCCGCGGCTCGATTACCCTGAAGAATCCAGGGTTCGAAAACCGCAGCATCGTTAAGTCGCTCGTGGCCACGGCCTGCTATTCGGTTGCCTTGCCGTTTGCCTTGCTACTGGGCCACCACATGTTTATGAACCTCCTGGTACGCCTTTGTGACCATTTGGGAAAGCTCCTTGCCTTTGTGGGCATCAACCCCGTAAACAGTCCGTTCGTCACCGATTGATCTGAGATAATTGGAAGAACTTGCAGTCTTCACAGCGATCTAAGCAATTCTCCTGGCCGCCAGAAATTAGGACCCTATCTTCTCATCCGCCGATAATCCGGCCAGCCGGACAGACCGTAGAGAGGCCTCCATTCATGAATCCGCCGCTTAAGATTTGCGACAGGGAAATCAAGATTCAAGGCAAGCTACTCCGGATCGCCCGCATCCAGGGTGACAAGTACCGATTCCTGGAAGATCCGGAACCGCTGATCGACGGCTTGAAGAAATGCGGTGAACGCATCGACATCTTCACATTCATCCAGAAGCTGCCGGAGCCCGGCGCGGTTTCCGAAGTGAAATATCGGTACCCGATGGAGTGGGACAACTTTGCCGCTCTGCCCTTAACCACATTCGATGAGTGGTGGACGAAAACAATCGGTTTCAAGGCTCGAAATAAGGCCAAGCAAGCCGAAAAGAAGGGCATCGTACTGCGCGAGGTTCCGTTCGATGACGCGCTCATTCAAGGAATCTGGGAAATCTACAATGAGTGTCCCATCCGTCAGGGAAGGCCGTTCAGTCATTTCGGAGAAGACATCGAAACGGTACGCAGGATCGAGGCTCCATTCCTGGATAGCAGTGTTTTTATCGGTGCGTTTCTCGAAGGCAAGATGATCGGCTTCGTCAAGTTGGTCATCGACGAGACTCGAACGCAAGCCGGCCTGATGAACATTGTTTCGATGGTATCCCAGAGAGACAAGGCACCGACGAATGCCCTGATTGCGCATTCCGTGCGAGCCTGCGCCAGCCGGGGAATTCGCTATCTGGTCTACTCAAATTTTGCTTACGGGAAAAAGGAACGGTCAACTCTCAGCGATTTTAAGGAAGGTAATGGGTTTCAGAAGATTGACGTGCCTCGGTACTACGTGCCATTGACGCTCATGAGTGAAGCCGCGCTCGGCCTCGGCCTGCATCGCGGTGTCACTCATTTTGTTCCGGAACCGATACTGGAAAGGCTGCGTGAATTCAGGAAGTCATGGTACAGCCGCAAGTTCCAATCGGAGGCTAAGCTCGAATCCAGCGTTTCTTCGTAGCGGCGAGGTTTGGATATTGCTGAGGGCTGGTCCGCGACATTGTTTTGCCGATCGTTTTTGTGTGATGAAATTCGCGTAGGAGAAAATCATGCCGGGAATTGTAGGCCTCATTACAAAAATGCCCCGCGAGTGGGCCGAACCGCAGTTGCGGCGCATGGTGAAGTCCATATGCCATGAGTCCTTTTACAACATGGGCACGTGGATCGATGAATCCTTGGGCGTCTATGTGGGGTGGACGGTACGCAAGAATTCGTTTTCCGATGGTATGCCCTTGCAGAATGAACGGGGCGACGTCACGCTCATTTTTTCCGGAGAAGAGTTCCCCGAGCCGGGCACCGCTCAACGTTTGAAGCAGCGCGGGCACGCGGTCGATCTTAAAGGACCCTCTTACCTTGTGCATTTGTATGAAGAGGACCCCACCTTTCCGGCGGGCTTGAACGGGCGATTCCATGGACTGCTGCTCGACCGGAATAAAAGGACGGCGACGCTCTTCAACGACCGCTACGGGATGCACCGAATCTATTATCACGAATCGGAGGAAGCATTCTACTTCGCCGCCGAAGCAAAGGCGATACTCGCAGTTCGTCCGGAATTACGTTCGCTGGATCCCGCCGGATTGGGAGATTTTATTTCCTGTGGCTGCACGCTGGAGAACCGGTCTCTCTTTACGGGAATCCAGGTGCTCCCCATCGCCTCCGCTTGGAGTTTTCGCGGTGGTTCCCTCGATCGAAAAGCTGCGTATTTCGATCCAAAGGAATGGGAAAGCCAAGGCGTTCTCGATCCGGAAGCCTATTACCGGGAAATCCGGGATGTATTCTCCAGGAATCTTCCCCGCTATTACCAAAGCGATGAACCGGTCGGGCTGTCTACTACTGGAGGCCTGGACACGCGGATGATCATGGCCTGGTGGAAGGCCAAACCAGGTACAGTTCCGTGCTACACATTCCGTGGGATGTACAACGATTGCCAGGATGTAGTGGTGGCCCGGAAGATCACCAAACAGTGGCAACAACCCCACAGGGATATCATGGTCGGAGAAGACTTCCTCTCCAAATTTCCACGTTATGCCGAGCGCAGCGTGTTTCTGACCGACGGATGCGTCGAAGTGCTTCGTTCTCCCGTGCTCTACACGAACGAGCAAGTCAGGGAATTCTCGCCCGTCAGAATGACCGGGAACTATGGCAGCGAAGTGCTCCGCCGGATGTTTGCATTCAGGGCGTACGATGCGCACAAAGGTCTGTTCAATCCAGAATTACTCCCCCATATCCGAGCGACGAAAGAAACGTATGCCAGGCTTCGCAAAGGACACCCGTCATCTTTCATAGCGTTCGCTCAGGCGCCCTGGCATCACTACGGCTTATCCGCGCTCGAACAATCCCAGCTTTCTCCGCGTTCTCCGTTTCTTGACAACGATCTAGTTCGCACGTCATTCCGCGCGCCGGAGTCGTCGCTGGTAAGAGGCGACCTGGTTGCCGATCATGATGTTGCGCTACGTTTGATCAGCGACGGAAATCCCGCTCTCAGGGCTATCCGCAGCGACCGCGGCATCGGGGGAAAAGGCATTCTCGGCTCTCTGACGCGGGCGTATTTTGAGACCACATTCCGGTTGGAGTACGAGTACGACTATGGCATGCGCCCATCGTTGTCCAAGATCGATAATTTCCTTTCGCCGCTTCGCCCGGAGTACCTGTTGCTTGGCCGGCACAAGTATTACCACTTCAGGGTCTGGTACAGGGATACTCTAGCCAAATACGTTCAGGAAATGCTGCTCGATCCACTGACACTGTCGCGGCCGTACGTCGAACGCGCCACGCTCGAATCCATGGTGATCGGACATACGAAGAAAGGCGAGAACTACACCAGCACGATCCACAAGATTTTGAGCCTGGAATTGATCCATCGCCTGTTTCTCGATTCAGCCCTGACCCCGAACGAGTCGGTACTATCTTCAGAGGTCCTTGCGTAGGTAGCCAATGGCTCCAAATCTTGCCACTCTACTGTTTGCCATTGGCGTGATCGGGTTTTTCCTGCTCGATCGGGATCAGTCTGTCCGCACGTCCAAAGGTCTTTGGATTCCGGTAATTTGGGTGCTCATCGCCGGATCGCGTCCCGTATCCAGCTGGCTGGGGGGCGGGCCTGCTTCGGAGGGGCTGAAAAATGCCGATCAGTACCTCGAAGGCAATCCAATGGACCGATTCATCTTTTCTGGTTTGCTGCTAGTGGGCTTAGTGATCCTTGCTCGTCGAAAGGGGCTGGTCGGTAAGATCCTGCAACGCAATCCGGTGATCACGCTGTTTTTTACGTATTGCTTGATCAGCTGTTTGTGGTCCGACTACCCGGACGTCTCGTTCAAGCGCTGGGTAAAGGCCTTGAGTGACTTTGTGATGGTCCTGATCGTCCTCACCGAAGCCGACCCGCTCGTCGCGACGAAGCGGCTTTTGGCGCGTGTTGGTTTTATCCTCGTTCCCGCGTCCGTGTTGTTGATCAAATATTACCCGGCCCTGGGGCGCGTATATAACATTTGGACTTGGACGCCGTCGTATGTGGGCGTCGCCGATCACAAGAATACCCTCGGAATGATCGTCATGATCCTGGCTATCGGTTTCCTGTGGCGTTTTCTGCTGGCCTATCGAGACCGCGAGGATCCGAAACGGCGAAATCGCCTCCTGGTCCACGGGACGCTCATTGGCATGTCGATTTGGCTCTTTACGCAGGCCCAATCCATGACTGGTCAAGCGACGTTCGCGATAGCGGCAGTTTTCCTGATCGCTACTAGCTTGGCATTTGTTATCCGAAAACGCTCGCTTGTTCAACTGCTCGTTTTGGTCCTGGTGGCGGCTCCCGCCTGCACTTTACTTTTGGGTATAGGCGGGGGGGCTTTAGAGGAAATGGGAAAGGATGCGACGCTCACGGGTCGCACGGACATCTGGAAACTGGTTTTGAACATGGCCGGAAATCCTTTCTTTGGCACCGGGTTCGAAAGCTTCTGGCTCGGCAGCCGCGCTAATCGAATGTGGGCGATGTACTACTTTCATCCGACGCAGGCCCACAACGGCTACCTGGAGGTTTATCTGGAACTGGGCTGGATAGGAATCGTCTTACTGGCCGCGATCATTTTCGCCGGATACCGAAACGCGCTGGCGCTGCTCCGCTCCAACCCTGAAGCCGGCCGCATCAGAATGACGTTCATCGCTGTTGCCCTAGTCTACAACGTTACCGAAGCGGGATTCCGAATGATGACGCTCACGTGGATCTTCCTGCTGTTGTCGGCGACCGTCGTTCCTGGCCTTGCCATGGAGACAGCCTCAGACACACTTCCAGAGGACACCGCCCCAAACTTTGACACCTGGCAGCACCCGCGGCAGCCTGTATCGGATTTTGCAAGGAGATGACGTGAAGCCATTCGATTCAAACGGCGTGTTCCAATCGACTGTCAACGAAGGTGGGATAAGACGACTTGCCGTTCGTGGCGCCGGCATTACCGTCCTTTCCTCAGGCTTGGGGCTGGTCGTCCAAATTGCTTCGACCGTGGTTCTTTCCCGGCTGTTACTCCCCAAGGATTTTGGACTCGTAACCATGGTTACGACGTTCAGCATTCTTTTAGTGAATTTCGGTATCAACGGATTCACGGAAGCTGTCCTGCAAGCGGAAAAACTCAATAAAAACCTGGCCAGTAATCTATTTTGGATCAACGTAACCTCAGGTTTGCTGCTTACAATCGGGTTCGCTGCGTCGGGGTCGGCTCTCGCACGTTTTTACGGCAATCCGCTTGTCGCACACGTAACTGTCGGTATATCTCTGTCGATCATTGCGACGAGTACTTCGGTGCTTCATCTCGCGCTGCTCAAGCGCGCCATGCGTTTCTCGATCGCGTCGATCATCGGAATTCTTGCTCAGATTAGTCAAATAGGCTTGTCGATTATTCTGGCCTGGATGCATTGGGGCTACAAGGCGCTCGTGGTGGGAGTCGTCGCGCAGGCGGTCGTCCAATCCATTGGTGCCTGGGCATTCTGTCAATGGATCCCGGGGCTGCCCCGGCGTGTTGACGGGACGCGCTCCATGGTTCAGTTCGCGATGCATGTCTACGGACGTTTCACGGTCAATTATTTTTCCAGGAATTCTGACAACCTGCTCGTGGGATGGCGGTTCGGCGCGGGTGCCCTTGGTTTCTACAAAAAGGCGTATGACCTGTTTGCGCTTTCGGCCAGTCAGTTGACCGCGCCTCTGGCGAACGTAGCGGTGTCCGCGTTAAGCCGTTTCAAGCCGCAGTCCCCTCAATACCGGAATGCCTTGTTGAACGCTTTGGGAGTGATTGCGTTTGCAGGCATGGGCTTGTCCGCGATGTTCACGCTCGTCGGCAAGGATCTCATTCGAATTCTGTTGGGACCGGGATGGGAGCAGGCAGGCCAGATCTTCATGTATTTCGGGCCGGGCATTGGCGTCATGATGGTTTACTATGCCCACAGCTGGATCCACCTTTCGATCGGCAGGCCCGATCGCTGGTTTCGTTGGGGAATCGTTGAGGTGGTCGTTACCTTTTCCATGTTCCTATTGATGTTGCATTGGGGAGCCCAGGGGATCGCAGTTGCATGGACGGTGTCGTTCTGGGTTTTGATACTTCCTGGCTTTTGGTACGCGGGAAAGCCTATCGGGTTCGGGGTAGGCCCGGTGATTGCCGCGACCTGGAGATTCGTCGTTGCCGCGCTAGCGGCGGGCTGCTCGACTGCGTTGATTTTTGGAGGCGCCGCTTCTTTCGCCCCGCCCACAAGTGTGACTGACGCAATCGTGCGAATTGCGAAGGTCAGCATTTTGTTTTCTGCCCTCTACCTGGGCGCTGTGATCATCCTGCACAGAGGGTTTGCACCGCTGTATCAGGTTGTCGGTCTGCTCGGCGAGATGATGCCTGGGCGCAGGTCCTCGAAAAAGGCATCGGCAGTTGATTTGCCCCCCAGCTCGGCCCAGGCTACAACGTAATACGATTTCCGGCCTTTTGATGGACTCAGCGGCGGAGATCGCTTCACCGCCCGTGCTGCGAGAGTTCCAATTGGACTGGAAAATTGTTTTTTTGCTTTTTCCTCGCAGCCCCCTCGTTACCTTCTTCTCGCCATGCGGCGATTCCCCCTCTTGCTTCAGACAGACCCCCGAGCCGACCCTCCTTCATTCGAACTCGGTTCCCACAATCGCCCGCGAAAGCTCTGCTCATGACATTTGCGCCGTTCGTGCTAGAGCCATCGAAAGCGTTGGCAGTCGGCGCATCGATACCATCGAACATTGAAGGAGCTTAAACGTAGAGGCCATGCGACAAAAACTGTTGCTCCTAAGCTTGTCGATCTTACTTCTTTCCCTCGTTCCATCGGAAGCGGCCACTTACAGTGTCAAGTCCGGAGGAGGAGGCGACTACACCACGATTCAAGCCTGCGCCAACGCGGCCGTTGCGGGGGACACTTGCGTGGTCTACGCGGGCACTTATGACGAGACGCCATCGCTAAAAACTTCCGGTTCCCCTGGAAGCCCCATTACCTTCGCCGTCAATTCCGGCGACTGCGTGACCGTCACGGGTTTCAATCTCAGGAGTTCCAGCTATGTGACGCTCGGCACGTTTAACTCCCAGCGTTGCACGAAGGGGGGCTTCAGCTACTCCGGTTTCGAGGTCACTGGCGGACAAATCACCTGGACGAGGATTAACAACGTCATCATCCAGTACAACTACGTGCACAATACCTCGGGCATTTGTCTAAGGGGGCCGGGATCCAGCTCCAGCGGAGCTTCCAGCTATGTCTACGTTTTGAATAACATCATCACACTTTGCGGAACGATCGGCGAGGGATTGCAGGGAGGCATGCAAATTGAGGGCGATCACTGGCTGATCGATGGCAACACGCTCTCACACGTCGAGGATGGGATCTACCTATACGGCGCCTACATGGTGGTGCGGAACAACACCTTCGGACCGCTCCTACCGGCCGATTACACCACGCAACATCCCGACGCCATAGAGTCGACCTGTACTTTCGGCAAGGACTTTCCTCTCCAGCACATGCTTTACGAAAACAATACAACGATAAACTGGGGCGGATCCGACGCTCACGGGTTCCTATTGCGCGACACTCAGAGCTGCGGCCAGACCTCCAACGTGATCCGGTTCAGCCAGTTTATCGATCTGGGATCCTATTGGATTGCCAACGAATCCAACTCCACGAGCGAGCTCATCTACAATAATTCCGTCGAAAACACCCAGGCTTCCGCCAAGTCAAAGGATCTGTCGGACCTGGTCTTCACCAAGGGTGACACCGGGGCGAACGTTATCAACAACGCGATTGCGAATAGCGGGCGGCCAGGCTCGAACGACTACTGCATTTTCGTGGACGGCCCGTCGGAGGCCGGCTTCGTCGAGAATCACAATCTCTGCTTTCTTACCGGCTGGAGCGGCACCTGGCAGAAGCCCTACAGTGGCTATACCTATTCAGAAACGGATATTTTCAACAAAGACCCGCTGTTCGTAAATAGCAGCAGCGACCTGCATCTTCAGATAAAGTCGCCTAACATTGGGAAGGGTGGCCCACTGACGAGCGCGATTGGTTCCGGAGCGAATAGCACTTCATTGGTCGTGGCAAACGCGGGATTTTTTTGCGATGGCTACGGTCTTACGGGAGTCCAAGCAGATTGGATTCGCATCGGAGGGTCAACGACGGTTCAAATTTCATCGGTGAACTATTCGACGAATGTGCTTACACTCGCCAATCCAGTAAGCTGGAGCAGCGGCGCACCCATCTATCT
>JBEKCU010000093.1:0-13502 GCA_050014735.1 Candidatus Acidiferrales bacterium
TGCTGCACCGCCGTGTTTGGCGGATTCGGGACCTCGATAACCTGCGCGATCGACTGAACCGAGCAGACTGTCACCGCAAAGAGGATGAAGATCGCCGCAAAGGCCCGAACACGAATGCGGCTTAATGGCTGGCCGATTTGAGCGTAAGTTTCCATGCAGAGCCTGAAGCCCCCCAAAAATAATTTATGGATCTGTTGAGTAATTAAATGCCGTACTTCATCGAAACGCCGTATGCACCCGAGCCTACTGTGGATACTGCTTCACCCCAGTGACTTTGTCGCCCTCAAATCTCACGAACACTGTTTTGGCCGGAGGCTTTCCGTAGATCCAGTCTTCGATTTCGCCGCCGTCCTCTGTCTTTTCACGGACTTTTCGGTCAGGACGCCCGATGGCCGCAATCACCATTTCACGGTCCATGCCCACGGCGGGCTGCTTTTCCGTAATCGCCTTCTGTATATCGGGAGGCAGAGTCTCAATCCATTGTATTGCCGCCGAATGCTGTTTCGAAAAATCCAACACGCCGGAAAGATATTGCTTCAAGTCATCGGGAGACATGTCCGGCAGCGGTTTGTCGAAATCCAGGAATATGGTGGCGCCGACTGCTGTATTCACGGTAGGTTGGGGCTCCGATGTTGTCATTGTCGGCCCCCCCATCTCCATGTGGATATGGTCGCGGATGTGGCGTTTTCCGCGCCCGCCGCCGTTCACATCCACGACGATTTGGCGGTCTTTGAATGTAAGGTTCGTGATCTGCGCCTTGTCGCCCGGATTCAGCGCCGCGCCTGAAGCCCCAACCGCAACCCGCAACTGCTGTTCGTCGAGGTGCACGCGAGCCTTAATATGAATTCCATTTTTCCCTGCGGGCAGCGGCGCCACAACACGGGCGAACTCTCCGTCCACGAACCGGACCAGCGCCAGTCGGGACTCCGGCTGCAGAGGTTGCTCCTTTGCCTCGTCTTTTGTCTTGGGTAAACCGTTGCCTGCAAGGGGGTCGTCCTGAGCAGGCTGTGCCTGGCCACTTCCCTGGGAGGAATTTGCCTGGGACAAGTCGGGCAAGACGGGCAAATTCTGGTCATGGAGAAAATCGACGGGATCGATGGGGGGACGTGTTCGAATGACTCCGGGCACATCACCGCTCAGCAACAGGGCTGCTGTGGCAATCATGGATGCTAGCCGGAGCATTCGGCACCTTCTATCGCCGCTATTCTAGCACTAATTCCCTGCTGTGGGCGTAACTGCAAGCTTCGCGAAGGGCCAGTCTATCGAGAATATTCTCCGTGAACGGCGGACCGCAGCCGGAGATCCCTACGAATCCGCCCGAATCTGTATGCCTTCACGGTCGATTTGAAAAGGCACCAGCATCGCCCCCGCGGCAGTGACGGCGGCCTCGACGCGAGCGCGCGATTCCGGTTCGATGAGAAGCGTCAGGCATCCTCCCCCGCCCGCGCCGCAGACTTTGCCGCCCATTGCGCCTTGCCGTCGCGCTCGTGAAATAACGGCATCGATTAATGGCGTGGAGATCGTCTTAAGATTGCGGCGGCGGAAGTCCCACTCCTCGCGCACGAGGCGGCCAGCTTCTGTCCACTTATTTTGTTCGAGGGACGCGCGCACTTGCCGTGCAATCGCGGCAATTTTCTCCAGGTTCCCCGCAACACGGCGGTCCCCATCGATGTGCCGCTTAAAAACCTCCCAATTATTGATGCCGTGCTGCCGCGGTTTGCCTGTGTAGCACAACACCAGCCTGCGCTCGAGTTCATCGAGATCGCAGCCGAGCGCCTCGCGCCGTTCGCCCCCCGGCGCCAGTACGATTGCGGCAGCGCCGCCGAACGCGGGGGGATAGTGATCTTGAGTGCCGGTCGGAACACGGATGACCACGGCTTCCACATCGCGGCTGATGTGTATCCAATCTTCGCGGCGCAGGTTCGCTCCCGTCAGGCGGTCCAGCGCAGCGCAGATGGCAACCGCCATCGCGGACGAACCTCCGATTCCCGCGCCGGCGGGCGCTTCGGAATCGGTCGTGAGCGTGAAGCCCATGGACGGCCGAAAAAATCGCACCAGGTGCGCCAGTAGGGGCAGCTTGTAGCGGCGCGCGCGAAGCAGCGCATCGAGCGACGCGAATGTTTCCTGGCGCCGGGTGTCGCGAGAGGTCAAAACGATGCGTCGTGATTTTTCCGGCGCAGTTTCGATCTCACACGATGCGTAGCGCGTGATCGCGCAGTTTACCGTTACGGCACCCTCGTGAAACAGGTACAGCGGCCAAATGTCCAGCGTTCCGCCCGCCAGATCGATCCGCGTCGGTGCCTTCGCCTTGATTCTCACTTTGACTTGCTTCCTTTCTCCCGTTAGCCTTTCAGTGGCGTAGATTTCCGCTTGTGTGATTTTTTGCCTATCGAAGCGGGAACCAAAACCTGACAGGGTGAAGCCTGTCCTACTTAAATCCTCTCGCGAAAACGCCGCGCGAATCATAACAGATGATCAACCGGAGCGAATCCAAAACGCGGGCGCGTGATTCCGTACTTGCACGGTTCATGCTCGGATTCGAGGGCGAGTCACTGCCCGGCGAACTCGCGGGCTATCTTGAGCGCGGGCTTGCCGGTGTCGTCATATATCAGCGCAATTTTACGAGCGTGGAACGCCTTCTCGCTCTCACGACGGAAATCCGGCGCACCGCGGGACGACCGGTACTCATCGGCATCGATCAGGAAGGAGGAACACGTTTCGGTCTCCGCGAACCATTCACGGCCTGGCCCACAGCGGCTCAGCTTGGCCAAGCTGGAAACGTCGAATTCGTGGAACAGATTGCACAGGCAATGGCGATCGAACTTCGCGCTGCCGGATGCAATCTGAACTTTGCGCCGATGCTCGACCTGCACATGAATCCGGAGAGCCCAGTCACAAAAGATCGGAGCTATGGCGCCGATCCTCATCGCGTCGCGAAAATGGGCGTCGCCTTTGACCGGGGCTTGCGAGCCGGCGGCGTACTCTCCTCCGCGAAACATTTTCCGGGCCACGGTGATACGGTCGTGGACCCGCATCAAGACCTGCCGGTGTTCATGGGGACTCTGGAGCAGTTGGAAACTTCCGAATTGGTTCCCTTCGCTGCGGCCGTAGCGGCAAGTGTGCCGATGATTATGACTGCGCACATCTTGCTTCCCAGGATCGATGCCGAAAATCCTGCGTCGCTCTCAAAAATAATTCTCGCGGAAGTATTGCGCCGCCGGCTGGACTTCGGCGGCGTTATTCTTGCTGACGATCTCGGCATGGGTGCCATCGCTCGAAGATACGGCCCCGGCGACGCTACTGTGCGAACGCTACTCGCGGGAACAGATATCGCGATGCTGTGTCATGATTGGTCCGCCGTCGCGCCGGCCATAACAGCCGTCAGGAACGCGCAAAGGAAAGGGCGCTTTGCGGAACTGGAGTGGCACGCGTCGCTCGATCGCATCGAACACGCATGCGCACTCACGGAAATGCCCGGAGAACGACCTCCCCTCGAAATTATCGGAGGCGGCGAACACCAAGCTCTTGCGGCTCGGATTCGAGCGGAACTGCGATGATGATTAGAGTGATTTGAATAGGATAGACTTCAGTCTGTCTAGGTTTGACTTCCGCCACATCCTCAAAAATTCAAAAGCAGACAGGCTAAAGCCTGTCCTACTCAACCCACAGCGCTCTAAAATGAAAGATTTATATTTGAAGGAATGGAGCGGCCGATGGGACTCGAACCCACGCCTGGACCTTGGCAAGGTCCCGTACTACCCCTATACTACGGCCGCCCGAATCACGAAAACTCTAGCACGACAGCGTTGCGGCGGCAAGTTCCGATCGAAGCTTGAAATTGACGTAGTTCAGAGACCGTTACGTGCCGCGGACCTTACAGATTCGGGAGACCTTGGGCAGCTCAACCGACTTGAAGCACGCGGGCAGCTTTCACCACGGGTGATTTTCGCTGTCGTTCAGCAAATTTTGCGGCCTTTTCACGATCTGTATATACACGAGCAAAGCGTTCGCCGTCTTTGTAGAAAACAGTGACTTGCCAATGTTTGTGTTTGCGTCGCTTGTCTTTGCCGAGCTTTGTGCGCTTGCGGCTAGTCGTCTTTGCTTTGGCCATAGTGGCAACTATCTCAATCAACGAGAGAGCGCGCAAGTGGCAATTGTTACATTACTTCGTAAGGAATAAGAATACTCTTCAATAATAGATGTGACTAGATTACTGCTGCTACGTTACTGGGAATCTTGCGTTTATCCGCCGCGGGGCTCCCGCGGTTGGAACTTGGTTCCGAACCTGGGTCAAGTTCATCGGATTTCAAATGACACACATCAGAAATTAGTAGTAGTCCGGATGCCACCTTCAGCATCTAATTGCTATCTGGCGGAGTGCATCACGGTTCCATGTGCATGCCGCCAGAGAAGCGGGTTTCGATTGCATTCATGGAAATTGCGACAACTTTTTAATGTCCTCTTTATGAGCAATATTCACTATGAATTTATTCTAAGCGAGGAAGTTGAACCAACGAGGACTCGGTGGAGTCTTGGAAGAAAGGAAATGGAGTATGGTACTTCGAATGATCGACGGAGCAAGTATAGAGAATCCAAGGGAGTACGCAGCTGGGACGGTTGAGGAACTCCGTAATTTGCTGTTGTCGGGCGGAAACGGACAGCAGGACCCGCATCGTGAACACTTTTATGAGCTTGAAGGGAATCGAGAGAGTTTTTTCATCCATATTTCACCGATTACTGGCAACGTCGTGCTCCTTGCCAAATGGCCGCGGCCTGCACACAATCCCTGCCTCGACGCAGAACACATGGTGGCCAATTAAAACCTTAATGAAGTGATATCTTGAGTCCTATCGCTCACCATATAAGTCTATAATTGTCTGTAATTTATACGGCTTTCGGCGGACTTCCCACGGTGTGACATACTTTGGACTTCCCTCCCTGGGAACTCCGCCGTATACTGTCTTTCAGAAATACCAGGTCTAGGGTGCGATCGCTCGGATTTTGCAGTCGCCGTCTTTGTAAATCGCTGCGGTACAGCAAGGGATCTTCGCGACTGGAAGATCGCTGCCGACAGGTCACCCGAAGGGAAGTTCTGTAGGTGAAGGAACAGACTCCTCCCATCAAGGCTACAGACGCCAAGAGGCGAAGCACTCGCGTAGCTCATACGGTGCCGCTCGTCATTACTTGGCCCGAAACCCAAGGGAAGATTCGAGTTGAGGAAACGGCGACCCTCTCCATCAATTGCCATGGATGCCGTTATTTTTCCCGGCATCGGCCGAAAAAAGGCGCTAAAATACGCATTCAAATAGCTGATAATAAGGAAGTTGAAAAATTGGGATCGCATTATCTGGATGCCCGGGTTACTTGGATCAGAAAATCCAAGCGTCTGGACGGGCATTATCAAGTCGGAGTCGAATTCGAGACCCCGCAGAACATTTGGCCGGTTGAGCAGGCTCCTGAAGATTGGGAATCCTTCTCGCCAGCAGTGCAGGAAGACTCGGTCTCCTTGATGGCTGAGGTTGAACGTCTACTGCAGTTTGCAAGTACGGAAGCGCACTATCAACTCCTGGACGTGCAGGCCGATACGCCTGGCCACGAAGTCAAGAGCCGCTTCTACCGTCTGGCGCGGCGATTCCATCCCGATCGTCACATGGATCACCCGGAACGGATTCCGCGGCTAGTGATCTTGATGGACTCCCTGGCCAACGCCTATAAGATCCTCTCCGATAAGGAGACAAAAGCTCAATACGACTCGAATCTGCGCCGGGTCGCTGAAAAGCAATCGGAGCCAAAGCGATTGGCGGCACAGTACGTGGAGACCGCGAAAGCATGCCTGGCGGAGCAAAACTATATTGGCTCCATTCTCTGGCTGCGCCGGGCAATTGAGAACGATCCGAATTCCTCAAGCTACCGCGCCATGCTGGGACTTAGCCTGGCCCACGTCCCGGAGTATCGCCGCGAAGCGGTCGAGCAATTTGAGATAGCCTTCGAGCTGGACCCATCCAATCTCACGGCGCATTTATATTACGCGCGAATGCTCGAAAAAATGAATCTGCCTTGGCGTGCCCGGCCTCATTATATCCGCGTGCTGGAACTCGATATCAATCATGTGGAAGCGCGAGAACGTCTAAACCGGCTGGATGCCGCTGCGCCGCGTCTCGCAACACGGCCATCCTTGCTGGGGCGGCTTACCGGCCGCCGTTAGTATTCTCTTTCAATTAGAGCTCAGGAGCGCCGGCATCTTGCCGCCGGGTTTACGTTATGGCGAGTGCCTTGGGTTCTGGAGACCGAAAAGTCCGCCGGCAAGATGCCGACGCCACCAAAATGCCTCAGTCGTCGGTGATCAGCAATCGCCTTCGGAAAACCTCTGCAGCCCCCAGGTAGTTTTTCGGATCGTCCAGGCTTTGGATTTGCGACGTGGACAAGATGTTCGTCACCTGAGGAATCGCCGCGAGAACCTCAGTCAGCTTCTTCTTCTCCTGCATCGATTGTTTCACAGCATCCTCAAGTAACTTGTACGCAACGTCGCGACCCAAGCTTGCACCCAGCAGGATCATGGCGCGTTCGGCAAAGATTACGCCGCAAGTTTTTTCGATATTTTCTCGCATGCGAGGAGCGTCAACCTCAAGACCGGCAGCAGCTTCCGCCATTGAGGAAGCCGCCAGTCCCGTGTTTTGTATCACCTGCGCAATCGTTGCCGATTCCGCATGCCACCCGCCCACCGCTCGCTCGTGCTCCTGCGCCATTCCAAAAAGATAGCTGGCCGCCAACCCTGGAATACGCTCGCCCGCAGCCAGCGCCAGTGAACACGCGATCGGATTGCGCTTGTGCGGCATCGTCGAAGAGCCGCCGCGTTCATCGCCAACGGGCTCAAACGCTTCCCCGACCTCGCCCTGCATAAGCAAGGAAACGTCCTTTGCCATTTTCGCGACGGAGCCGGTGTAAATTCCGCAAGCGCAAACAACGGCCGCCAGGCGGTCGCGTTGCGTGTGCCACGGTGCCTCGGGGAGTGCGAGATCGAGTTCCTTGGCGAGCGCTTGCGCAACGGGAACTGCTCGGTCGCCGAGTGCGGCCAGAGTTCCACTCGCGCCGCCAAATTCGAGTACCATGGCGTCGCGGAAGGCCGCATCCAGGCGGGTCCAGCCTCGACGGATCGCGCCGAACCAACCGGCAATCTTCAGTCCGAACGTGATGGGTGGCGCAGGTTGCAAGAGCGTTCGTCCAAGCATTACAGTGTCCGCATGTTGATCGGAGGCTCGGCGTAGACTTTTCTGCAAGCGCGCGTGGTCAGCCTCTAACAAACTCCAGGCCCGGCGCAAAAGCAAAACCATGGCTGTGTCCGACACATCCTGGCTGGTTGCGCCCCAGTGAACAAAGCGCGCGCTGGATGGATCGGCCGCTCGCACATGATTCGTCAGTGCCTTAACTAACGGAATTGCGAGAGTTCCGGCGCGCAGGCCCTGTTCGGCGAGCTGCTCCGCATCGAAATCGCCCGCGCGCGCGGCATTGCTGATTGTCTCGGCGGCAGTCGACGGAATCACGCCAACCGAAGCCTCGGCCCTCGCGAGCGCGGCCTCGAAATCCAGCATCGCCTGCAGTAGCGGTTCATCCGCGAAAATCGCGGCATATTGCGGGGTAGTGGCAAGATTTTCGATTAAGCGTGCCGCCATGCGACCTTTCCTGCAAGCCTATTTACAACGGGCCATCGAGTCAGAAATCGAAAAAGACGGTCTCGTGATCTCCGGCGCAACAAACATTCCATTCCAGAGCGTCTGCATTCCCGAAAATCTTTTTTGCAATCAAAGTCATGCGGCGCTCTGGATGGACCAATCGCAACACCGGATCGTCTGCGTTGGATGGCTCATCCGGAAAGTAAATTCGTGTAACAAGCTGACGCAGAATTCCTCGCATGAAAACAGATACCGCGATATGTGGGGCTTGCAATACACCTTCCGGTCCAGGCACCCGGCCGGGCTTAATCGTAGTTAGAGAAAAAGCTCCGTGATCATCCGTGGCCACGCGGCCGAATCCGAGAAAGCCGGCCTGTAATGGTTTGTCTCGTGCGTCTTCGGGATTCACGTATTTTCCTGCTGCATTTGCCTGCCAAGTCTCCAGAAGCGCATCCGGAATGGGCATTCGGTCCGCATCCATGATGCGGACCCGAATCGTGATCCGCGAGCATTCGATAGACGGGCTGTCAACAGCTGGGATGAGCATCCCGCTGAGACCGATATGAAAATACGGCCCCACGGTTTGGCTTCCAGTTGGAGTCAGCTTCAAGTCATCCCTCCAGGGGCGTGGAATTCCGGCCGCGCAGAACAATATCGAAATGGTAGCCATTCGCGTGATTCGGAATTGTGGATTCCCAATCGAAGCTGGAAATTAGAAGTTTCCGCGCGTTTTCGTCCGGGATGCTGTTGTAGATGGGATCGAAAGGAAGCAATGGATCGCCCGGAAAATACATCTGAGTCACCAGTCGCGTGACAAATGCAGGGCCGAACAATGAGAAATGAATATGCGACGGCCGCCACGCATTGTAGTGATTGCCCCAGGGATACGGGCCAGGTTTGATGGTCTTGAACCGGTACTGTCCTTCAGCGTCGGTCATTACGCGCCCGCAGCCATTGAAATGCGGATCGAGCGGCGAGTGAGGCTGATCGTTTCTGTGCCGGTACCGTCCACCGGCATTCGCCTGCCAAACCTCCAGCAGGGTCTTGGGAACCGGCTTCTCATCTTCATCGAGTACGCGGCCGCTCACAAGGATTCGCGGACCGATCGCTTCGCCACCATTGGCAAAAGTCATATCGTCATCGCCCTGAGATATTACGTCGTGGCCGAAGACAGGTCCGGTTAGTTCCGAAAGCGTGTGCGGGAGAAATACGAGAGGCTTCGTAGGCGCGCGCTTCACCGAAGATTTGTACGGAGGATAAAGATATGCGGGCTGAGTCCCGGAATCAGGCCGCCGGTAATCGCGCAAGTCAAGAAGGTGCTTTGTTGCCATGGCGAAAATTGGACCGCGCCAGACAGTCTAGTGCTTCTGAATGACGGTGACAACGTCGCATTTCCGTGCAGCATTTCCGTGCGGGTGCGCGCTCATCTCCAGTTCGGTTGGAGAGCCTCAACGTGTCTTCTTTTGACTTCTGCCAACGCCGCAAAAATCAAAAACATACAGTCTAAAGCCTGTCCTACGAAAGGCTTCCGCTCGAAGGGAACTCCGGTCACGCCGGCAATCAGTATTCCTCGGTGACTTTTTTCTTGTACGGACTTGAGGAGGGCTTAGGTGAGTGACGGCCCCGGTAGTCATCCAGTTCTTCGTCGGTGATTTGAAAATGACTCGTGACTGGATAATTGGCGTCGGCCGCAAGCTCCTTGCGAAGCCTGAGCGAGCAGATGTCGGGCGCATCTTGAAACCGCGCACGGCGGCCATCGAACGCGGCATTGTCGATGGTCAGCGTAAATTGACGGGGCTCGGTTTTGTTCTCGCGCACGGTAAACGTGTATTCACGAGCGAGAGGGCGAACTTCGTAGCCCACAAACTGAACGATCCGATTGTCGCTCATTGAGCGGCCGACGCCGCTGCGGCAACAGGAGCAACTGGGGCAATGACGACCTTTTTCTTGCGTTTGGCGCGGGATCGCTTGGGAGGAGTGCCTTCCGCGGGCTCAACAACCATCATGCTGGTAACGAATTTCTTGAGACCGTGCAGATCAAAATCGATGGACGTGCGCTCGGAATCTGAATCGGTTACGACTCCAAGTCCGTATTGAAAGTGCTTAATATATAGGCCTTCAGCGAGGGCTTTCAAATTAGTGCCTCCTTCGGAGTGCTAAACAAAAAAATGGGGCGACACGGCGGTCGCCGTCTCGCCCCGATTCATTACAGGCTGGTGACGTTCGCTGCCTGCAGGCCCTTGGGGCCGGAGGTAACCTCGAACTCAACCGCTTGCCCTTCGTTCAGCGATTTGTATCCCTCAGCCTGAATAGCGGAGAAATGGACGAAGATGTCCTCGCCGGACTGGCGCTGGATGAATCCGAATCCCTTGCTGGCGTTGAACCACTTCACTGTTCCTTGTTCTTTCACGGTGTTTCCTTTTTACTCTTTTGAGCTATTTGGTGCTTCTCGACCGCCTCCAGCCGTACAACAAAAAAAGGGCAGCAAGTGTTACTTGCAGCCCCTTTAATCGAATCTAAAGGTGTTACAAGAGCAACAAACGCAACTGCATCGTATCACGTTTCTGGATACCTGCCTAACGATTTCCACAGGCTGACCTGGGGAACACGGTTCTGTATGTTGGATGCTTGAATGGCTCAATCCGGCACAGTATTTTCAAGCGTGAGTTTCCTGCGCGGAATTTAGTCTGGAACCGAACTCCTCCTTCGCTAGCTGCAGTCCTGTCGAAAAAGTATCACGGCATGCCGTTCCCGTAGAACACCGGGCGGCGTACACAGCAGTCGAATGCTCCGATACTCCATTCGGCAAACCGCTGAAACCCTTTAATTTCGACAGTTCAATACCAAAGAAATTGCTCTTACTTCGGGTTCGGGCCTTCGGTGACCTGGATCAGATCGTCTGGACGCAGCCATTTTGCGAATGCGGATTTCACCTGATCGGCATTGAGTTCAACGTAGTGGTGGGCGGCAATCACTGGCTCATCCAGAGGCAAGCCGATGGTGGCGCGTGCTATTAATCCGCCGGCGATGCTATCCACGCTCGATTCCGACAGGGGAATCTGGCGAAGCAGCATTGCCTTCGCCTGGCGCAAATCTTCATCGCCCACCAGCGTGGTCTGCATCGTTTTAAGATCGCGTACCACTACCGAGCGCGCCTTCGATACGTTTTGCGGATCGCACGCATAATCCACCGAATACACCGCTCGGGTTTTCCCGATGTTGAACGACGAAGCAACAAAATAGACCAGTCCGGCGTTTTCCCGGAGATCTTGATAGAGGCGCGTTGCATAAAATCCGCCGCCCAAAACGTGGTTGCCCAATTCGAGCGCGTAATAATCGGGATCGAACCGATTAAGCCCCAGCGTCTCGGCCAAACTGACGTTCACTTGCACTCGGCTCTTATCCGGCACGGCCGTAACCGAGGAGGGATTCGGTGGAACTGTGGGAAGATCGGTCTGTGGCTGCGGCCCCGATGCTTTCCACGACCCGAAATACTTCTCGAAGACTTCTTTTGCGTGGTCAGGGGAGACATTCCCGATGACGACGATGGTCATCAAATCGGGCCGGAAGGTATGTTGATAGTAATCATTTACATTCTGAGGCGTCAGCGCGGAAACCGTCGCAGGCGTGGCCTCGCGCAGTGACGGATCGTTCTTTGGATAGAGGCCGGCCGTCAGGGCGCGGTGAGTAAGGTAGTCCGGACTTTTCAATTCCCCCGCGAGGGACGCGGCCGTCTCCTGCTGAACAACTATAAATGCCTGGTCGGGCAGTGCGGGATGAAGTTCGTTGTCCGCCAGTAGTTCCACACCTCGATCGAAGTGATCCGCGAGTACCTGCAATGAAAGGTTCGTGCCGGCGGATTCATCCGCTCCGATATCGTCCAGCGCTTTTTGGAATGCGACGCGATCGAGCGTGTGGGTTCCATAGGAAAAGAGTTCGTCGAGAACGGTGCTTACCCCCTCTTGTCCACTGGGCGTTTCGAGGTCGGCATTGTTCTTGATTTGGCCGGTGATGCTCACGGCATTGCTGATCAGCTCCGTTTGCACGATGAGTTTAATCCCATTTGGGAGCGTACTTACCACCGGACGAATGGTCAACGGTGGAATATCTAGGCGATTCACGGCCTGCGTGGCCCAATCGGGCAATGGAACCACTTTCGTTCCTTTCGGCGCAAGAGACTCGGCGCCTCCGAATGACTTTGACGAAATCGGCTTGCCTGAAGGCTGCGGGGTGAGCACCGCCACAATCGAGCTTTCGGGAGTGAGGTACTTCCGCGCCACCCGGTTTACGTCATCGACGGTCACTTTTTCAATCGCGTTGATATCGTCCTCGGGCGATTGCCGGCCTTCCACCGCCAGAGCATTCGACCACTCCATCGCCAGGCCCGAAATCGAATTCCTCTGAAACTCTTCACTTGCGAGCTCGTGACGTTTCGCTGCATCGACCAGATCCGAAGGAACACCGTTCTTTAGGTCGTCGGCAAGAATATCCTGGAGCTGCTTGACGAGGCCATCTCCATTGCCGCCCTGCGGGAACGCCGCCATAGCGTAGGCGACACTTGCGTGCGGCAAACCGCTGAGAGAAAAACCCGCGTACAATGCCTTTCCTTCAGGCACCAACGCATATAGGCTGCCCCGCTGGCTGCTCAGCACGTCTCCCAAAATATTGGCTGCGGCGAAGTCAGGATCGTTGGAGCCGGGCGCGCGAAATGAAACGACGGCCAGGCCGTATGGCAGATCCGTCTCTAACTTGAGCGAGTTGGAGCTAACGGAGCTAAGCTGGAGAGCCGGCCGTTCCGGGATTTTCTTGGCGGGGATATCGTCGAACAGACTGTGAATTCCATCGAGCGTCTTCTGCGGGTTCACGTCGCCGACGATGACTAAGATAGCGTTGTTCGGCGCGTACCATGTGTCATAAAAATCATGCAGCATCTTCCCCGTGGTTTTGTCGAAGGACGGCCGCGTTCCCAGAGCATCGTGCTCGTAAGGCGTCCCGTGAAACATCGCGGTTAGCAGCTTGGTGTAAAAAACATATTGCGGATTCGAGAGGTCCTGCGCGACCTCCTGCTCGATCGCTCCTCGTTCCTTGCTCCAAAGCTCATCCGTATCCAGAACGCCCTTCATTCGGAGTGACTCGATGTGAAGCGCGACATCGACATCTTCCGACGGGACCGTGAAGAAATATTGCGTCACGGTCTGCTGTGTATCCGCATCGAAGTTGCCGCCCATCGCCGCCGAAATGTTGGCTAATTGATTGGCGGAAAGATCGGGAGCGCCGCGAAACATCATGTGCTCGGTCGCATGCGCCATTCCGGGAAAGCCCGGAGGCGCGTCGTTCGAGCCAGCCAGATAATTCATTACCGTCGTTGCCGCCGGTGCGAGACGATCCGGCACGATAATGACTCGCAGTCCGTTTTTCAAAGTCGCGCGTACAACTTGTTCGATGGGCGGTGCCTGCACGCTGGATGGATCTGCCGCGCCCCCAGTCTTCGGAGTCGATCTACAACCGATGGCGAGCAAAACCAAAAGCACTGCCGGCCAATACACGCGCATCTTCCCCAACGCCCCCAATTTCATCGTCGCCCTCCTGCCCTGCACAATCGTCTCACTTGATAGTTTGCGGAAAAAACTCAAAATTGTCATTCCGAACCCGCTCCCGCAGGTGAGGAGTCTCTCTGTGCTTGGATTTAAACCGAAGAGAGATTCCTCGCTTCGGCGCGTGTCAACGAGTTTGAGACCAGCGGTCACGGAATTTAGTGAGTCTTTTCATCTGCGGTTAGCGGTTTGTTGATCCAGACCTCGGTTGGAACCGAGAGTGGTTTTGGCGCTTGGC
>JBEKCU010000094.1:0-22845 GCA_050014735.1 Candidatus Acidiferrales bacterium
GCCGCACCGCTTCGCTGGCGGCTGGGTTTCCCCCGTCAAGGGTCCATGAGTGGCGAAGGAGATGTCCGGATCTGACGCCGCAACCTGCCTTTTGCAATGACGACAATGCATCTTCGCGACGCTGCGGATCGAGCACGTACGCGGCTACGGAAGGAACAGAATTGTCCGCGTTCAGCAGAGCACGCGTGCGGTCTTCGCCGAACGTGCTCAGCCAGCGCTCGACCAGCCATGTGGGATGCGAATATTGAATCCCCAGGCGATCCGCCAGCGACATGTCGCTCGGGAATAATGCATTTACAGTGTCGCCGGGCGATTTTGTGCGCGTGGAATTCTTGTCCATTTTTCGCAGGATCGCGTTGACCAGTGGCGCGGCGGAGTGCTTGCGCGCGCGCTTTATTAGTTCCACGGATTCGTGAACTGCGGCGCGCGCGGGAATCCGGCTGAGAAAATTGAGTTGGTACGCGCCGAGGCGAAGCGCGATGCGAACTTCCGGATCGAGCGCCTTGTTCACCTTGGTCAGACACGCGTCGATCATGAAATCCAGAAGGCGCTGCCAGCGCAAAACGCCCAAAGTCAGTTCCGTCGCAAGCCCGGCATCTTCGCTCTTGACGGTTTCGGGGAGCGCGGCGCGAAGGGCTTCGTCGGCATAGGCGTCCTGCGTTGTGACACGCAACAAAACATCGAATGCAATTTTTCGCGCGACGGATACACTCATCGATGAATATGGAACCATACTGCCGTGGAGAAGGGAAATCGGTATGGAAGACCGTAGTAAGTCAATTAAATGAACCGGTCGGCAGGAACAATGCGCGCACCGTTCGTGAATTCTCGCGCTGAGACTCGTTTTCGGCCTTCGATTTGGATAAATTCCACGAGCAAGAATGTTCTTTCCCCGCACACGGCGTACATCTTCGTCCCCAACGAAAGAATTTCTCCTGGTTCGATGCGGTGGTCATTATCGAAGCCTTGCTCCGGACGCCCCCACACATGGCACGTTTGGCCGCGAAACGTTGTATACGCCCCTGGCCACGGCGTGAAACCGCGCATGCGGTTATAAATCTGCCGGGCTGTGCGCGACCAATCGATGCGGCCGTCTTCCTTTTTCAGGATCGGCGCGTAAGTGGCTTTCTCCGAATCCTGAGGCGTGGGGGCGACCTCGCCGCTGCCAAATTTGAGCAATGAATCCACGATCAGGTCCGCGCCGGATTCGCTCATTCGTGCGTAGAGTTCGGGCGTAGTTTCATCCGGTCCGAGTCAATCTGCATCGTGGTAACACCCGTAAGCGTCTCACCATTGGCGATGGCCCAGTGGATTGGCGCGGCGCCTCGATAGCGCGGCAGCAAAGATCCATGCACGTTGATCCAGCCGAGCCTCGGAATTGCGAGCAGATGAGCGGGAACAATTTGGCCGTAGGCAATAATCACCACAGCATCGGGCGCGAAACGCTTCAGAAAATCTCGCGACGACTCCGATTTGATCGTTTCGGGCTGGTAGACGTGCAGTCCGGCCGCGAGTGCCGCTTGCTTGACGGGAGAACTGCTGACGTTTTGGCCGCGACCGCGAGGCCGATCGGGCTGGGTGATGACGGCTTCAACGGATATTTCGCGATGCTTGGAAAGACGCAAGAGAGACGGTACGGCGAATTCGGGCGTGCCACAGAAGACGATGCGCATCACGGCCATCCGCGCGGATTTACCAGTCGCCGGTTTTTCGCAATTTGCGGATCCGGCGTTTGATCAGGTCTCTCTTAAGCATGCTGAGATGCTGGATGAAAAGGACCCCGTTTAAGTGGTCGATCTCATGGCAGAAAGCGCGGGCCAGCAAACCTTCGCCGCGCATTTCGTAGGTTTCGCCCTTCACGTTTTGGGCGCGGATGGTCACGTAGGCGGGGCGCAGAACGTTGCCGCGAAATCCCGGCAGCGAAAGGCATCCTTCCTCTTCCCGCTGATCGCCTTCGACGCTTATGATTTCGGGATTGGCGAGCACGAGCTTCGCTTCGGGATTTTTTCCCACGCTTACGTCGACAACGGCAAGCTTCTTTGACAGGCCGATTTGCGTTGCGGCTAGTCCCACTCCCTGGGCCACGTACATGGACTCGAACATGTCGTTGCAGAGCTTGGCGAGTTCATCGTCAAATTTTTCCACCGGCTTTGTCGGCGACTCCAGCACGCCAGCGCCATATTTTGTAATTGGATAGATCATTTCAAAAGTTCACCCGGAGATTGGAACCACAGATGAACGCAGATGAACACTGATAAAAACCTGTTGATTCAGCAACAACGCCGCTAGCGTGTCTTGGCTTTCATCAGTGTTTATCTGTGTTCATCTGTGGTTTCAAAACTCTTTTAGTTGTTTCAGATATCCCTCAAAATTGCGGCGCGCCTCGCCTAGCGAATCGCCTCCGAATTTTTCAATCATCGCTTGCGCCAGTATCACGGACACCATGGCTTCGCCTGCCACACCGCCGGCGGGCACCACGCATACGTCGGAGCGCTCGTACGCAGCCGAGACAGGCTGCTTGGTCACCATATTGACCGTCCCGAGTGGAGTGCGCAACGTCGAAATCGGTTTCAGGTAGCCGCGGACCACGACGTCTTCGCCATTCGTGATGCCGCCTTCGAGTCCGCCGGCACGGTTGGTCGCGCGCGTAAATCGATTCGCCGCGGCTTCGTATCCGATTTCGTCCATCACCTCCGAACCGTAAGAAGTCGCCGCCGCGATGCCCGCCCCGATCTCAACGCCTTTTACAGCTTGAATCGACATGACCGCCTGGGCCAGGCGTGCGTCCAATTTTTCGTCCCATTGGGCATGCGATCCCAGGCCCGTGATCACATCGTGCGCGACGACCTCGAAGATCCCCCCGACCGTATTTCCCGCGCGATGCATAAGGTCCACTTCGCCCATCATTTTTGTTTCCGCTGCGGGATCGACGCAGCGCAGCGGGGAATCCAGGTTCGCGCAGATCGCTTGAATTTCGGCCCAGGCTGCCGGTCGCTCCAGTCGCACCTTGCCGACGGAGATCACATGGCTAAGAACCGTGCAACCGAATTGCTTTAAGTACAGTTTCGCAATCGCGCCAGCGGCCACGCGAGCGGCGGTCTCCCGGGCTGAGGCGCGCTCCAGAATATAGCGCGCATCGTGAAAATTGAATTTCATCGCGCCGGCCAGGTCGGCATGACCGGGACGGGGAGAAGTCAGCGAGCGCCGCTTATCTTCAGTTCCTGGTACATCTTCGACGGAGAGCGCGCTCGTCCAGTTGGCCCAATCCCGGTTTTCAATGCGCAAGGCGATCGGAGCGCCTATCGTCTGCCCATGCCTGATTCCCGCCAGCGCCTCGACGCGGTCCTTTTCGATTTTCTGCCGCCCGCCGCGTCCATAGCCCAGTTGTCGCCGGTGCAACTCGCCTTGCACGAACTCGAAGTCGATGGGCACACCTGCAGGCAAGCCGCTCACCCACGTGATTAGCGCCTGACCGTGCGACTCCCCTGCGGTGACGAACCGAAACATAGAAGGCTCCGCATTCTATCGGACCCTGTGCGGCGCGTAAAGCCAGGAAACGGGGTGACAGTGCCCGAATTTAAATTTAAGTTCGAGTGTCGACTGGCTAACCCTGGGAACGCCAATCTCCCGATTGGCGACGGTACAGAGGCACAAAACCCCAATCGGGAGATTGGCGTTCCCAGGGTTAGCCTCCGAGGTTGCAGCCTCACATTTATTCGAACGCATTTCTGTAAATTAGTACGCTATCAACGAGGCGCTATGAAAGCCGGAAACTCCATCTGCCTACGGCAAGTACACCGAACGGTTGATCCAGATAATGTTGTCCCAGCTGAGCAGTTTCGTTGTGCTGTCGAAAAGCTTGGCGTAGCTTCCGCCCGATCCCTTAAAACTGAAGTCCTTCACTTTGTCAGGAGGAGCTGTCGTCACGTTCCGAAGAATATCGAGAACCTGCTCCTGCCGGGAGAGCTGAAAGAAGCTCGGATCTTTCGCCGAGTAAAACTTTACCTCGGCGGGGGCTTGTCTGTTTCCCGCGCCACGTTCGTACTTAATGTGCAGTTCGAGGTGCTCCCCGCTGGCGGCGGTGAACGCCCAGTCCTGGGAGTCGACGATTGGGCCTGATCCGCTCGATGTGGTCCGCTGTACCGTGTGTGTGGTTGCCTGCAAATAGACTCCGAATGGACCGGGCGCGTCCGTTGGGTCCTCGGTCAATCCTCCTATAACTAGCTGCACGGCCTCTCCGGCAGGATTTTTCACGGGAGCGACCAGGTATACCAGGCGGTTCGTTCCCGTTTTGCCGAGTGGCTTGCCATCGGGGCCATTAATTGACAGGCGGTCAATAAAAACGGCGCGGAGATTCGCATCTTTTGCCGGGCCCTGAGCGGCAATGTTGGGTGTCCATCCTGCCGGGAGATAAGACGCCAACGCGGCGTCGGGAACGTGGAGATCGAGCTGAAACCGAACCTCGGAACTGGTTTCGACCAGGTTCTCGGCTATGGCGTAACCGGCAAAACATGCCAAAAGGCCCGCCAGCACTAAAGATCGAGTAACCGCGAGAAAGACTCGTTGTGACATTTTGCCTCCGGGGGTCGTCCGGGCGGTTCCGATGAGTAAAGTTCAACCTAGGTGGGGTGTGTGGCCCACATGCGGTTGCGCTTCGTTGCTGACGATCCCGACCGGCCGAGATCGTATCACATGGCACGCCGCGCGTAGTGAGTCACTTCCTGCCAGGCTCGAATGTGACGGTACTGTTGGGAGCACCTGCGTCTGGCCATTCTTCTCTGTGCGTCTCAGTGTTGAATTCCGAGATCGTGAAGATTCCGAAAAGTTATCGAAAACAGCTGCCGCCGAATGTAAACACTTAACTCGAAAACGCTCTAGTAGAACAGGCCTCAGCCTGTTTGGTTTTAGGGCGAATAAATAAACAACCCCAGCATGCTGATGCCTGTCCTACTAAAAGCAAAACGGCCTTGCGGGTGAGGAATCCTTCTTGGATCTAAACCCAAGAAGATTTCCTCGCGTCGCTCGGCCGCTTTGTTTGGGTACCTGCGTTACTTCGCCAGAGGATCGGGCCGTATCTGGAAGTGCGTCAGCTGGCTGGGCATGTTCTTGCCACCCTCAGTCAGTTGCGAACCCCTCGTTTCGTTGGCGGCGTAGATCCCGCGTCCCTTCCAGCCGGTCTTAGTGCTATCGATCCGGCCATCGAGGAATCGAGAGAAGAAGCCCATCGGATAGGGAACGGTCATTCTGACCCACTGTTTTGTATCCTGCTGAAACACGACCAGCGAATCGGAGTTGACACCGTCCACGACAATCGCATTGTTTCCAAGTCCAAGCGAGCCTTGCCTGTCGATGAACATGTAATAGTTGTAGTCTGCTTTGATCGTCGGATCGGACTTGAAGACCGGACCCGGAACCGGATACAACGTCCAGCCCTCGTAGCATTGTTTGCCGGTCACGGCCGTATCTCCGGTCGGAGGGGTCTTGCACTTACGGCGGTCAAAGCTCGCAAGATAGCCCTCACCGGTTAGAGGAGTCCAAACCACGCCGTTGGAATCGACATCGATTCCTCTCGAATGTGACCCGCCCACCCCGGTGCCCTTGGCGTCGTAGGGAGCCTCGTATACCTCTGTCGTGCAAGTCGAGGGAGGATTTGCGCCCTTTGTCATGCGGATCAGCCTTCCGGGCATAATTTGTAGATTGGAGTACCAGACGCTGTCATCCACTGGATTGTAGGAGACGCCATAGGCACCCGGTCTTTCGACCAATCGGTCAAGCTTTGGATCGAGCGGCGCTGGGGCCTTGGTGAAGGCGCCCATTTTGCCATCATGGTTGTAGTCGATCACGGCAGGGCACCAGCCCTCCGCTTTTTGGGCGTCATGAGTCTCGTCCCAGACGCGCGTATTGACCCAGCCAATCCCGCCGGGATCGCTCTGAACGGACATGTAAACCGTGTTGTCTTTGTCAGCGCCAAAGACAATACGCGTAGCCGTGAAGCAGATGTCGACGAAACCGAATTTTCCGGTCTTGGGATCGTAAACATCCAACCCCTTGCCGCCATCCTCGCGCGGGGAAAACTGCGCGAATGGATTCTTGGACCCTTCCTTACACCAGGCGGCATTGTCCGGACGATTTTCCGCGTTGAACCATACGCGGCCCTTTTGGTCCATTGTGATTGGACCGGGGTTAATAGGATCGTCCCAGACCAATTCATCGCCAAAGTAAACCGACGGATTCACCTGCGTCTGTGGCGACCAGGGAATCATCTTCGACCGGTCAGCCTCGTTTTCCATCGGAATCGGTATCATCGCCTTTGTGTTCTCAACAGGATCGAGCACGGCAAGCGCCCCGGCAGACCATGAAGCGCCATAAATTGGGCCGTTCGCATTCACCGAGGGATCACGCTTGTCTGTGCTGATCATGGCGTGAAGAAACGATGCACGCACGGACCAGTCCCATACAGTGAGCACGATATTGCGCTCCACTCCCTGCGGACGTGGGGGCACCGGCGGCAGTTCACCTTTGGCGATTCGGTCACCCCAATCGGCATACATCTCCAATCCGGCGTCGTGCCCAAGGCTGTTTAACCCTTGCAGCATGCTCCGGCCGATCTGGCCCGAGGTAATGAACCGCTCCCACGCGTCCTTGCTCGACTTGAACGTGCCGAGACTGGCCGGGATCTCGCGTGTTGACTTGTTACCCATCTGGTGACAAGTCCAACAGCCCTTAAAATGAAAGAGCCAATCGGCTTGCGTCTGGAGGACCGTAGCTTTCGGTATGTCGGCTCCGGGCGCGGGACGTCCGTGTGTTAGCTTAGGAGTGGCCGCCACGCCAGGTAGCGGGGGAGGTGCCGGAATGCTCAAGGGAAAGGCGCTCTTGGGCGGAATTGTCAACAGCGAGGCCCAATAATCAGCCGGATAATATTCCGCTGCCGCGCGCGGCGTGGAGGCAACAACCGCTGTCAGCGCTAAAGCATTGCCAGGCGTCGCATCCACTGGCTGAGAATCCACCAGGCCATACCCGCGCACCCAAACTTTATAATTCGCTTTGGGCAATTCGGGCAGCATGTACTGTCCCTGGTCATTGGTGACCACAATCTTGCGGTACTTCGTGCCCAAATCCGAGGTTTCCGCGATCACCCATACCCCGGCTTCGGGACCATTCGAACTGGTGACCACGCCACCGATGTCGTCGGCGTCCACGGCCACGTTACCCGCTTGCGGGACCGCAACGCTTCGCGGCTTCGCTTCGATCCGTATCATCGCGGACGCCGCCAAGCCAAACAAGATTATTCCTATCCCTATAGATCGCTTCATTCTATTTGTCCCCTTCAATTGTCGTGCTTAGTGCCATTCCTAGGACGTTACACCCTGAACTACAGTTACGTCTATTTCGCTCCGAAAGCTCAGTATTACCCAGATGCGGAATCGATACGGGACGCTCTCGCATTCACCCGCAGGCGCACGGCACGCCGTGCCCGCGCGGCCCGGCAACGGCCTACCTGTCCGTTCGAACATCGAACGACCACATTTTTTTGCTGAACTTCCCTGTCCTTCTATGGTACATCTGACCAGTCTTTTTCTTCATCCACAACGATTTAATCTGTACATGCGTCGGGAAGTACAGAGGTAAGAGTACTCCCTGACAACACCAAGAGACCTGTACCATGGTGAAAGCAGCAGCGGAATTGAACTGGAATTATGCGCACAACAGGACAACTCGGAGAAGCAATGGCGAGCGATTGGGGTGGCAAGCGAGGGCAAAAAATAATGCGAAGTCATCGTTTGGGATTGCTGCCAATCATTCTGCTCCTGCTATCTCCGCTTTACCCTGCATCATATAGACCTGTCTTTGCTGGCGCTGCGCCAGCAACCCCTCATATTTTTAAACACCGCAGAACTGTCAATTCCAGTAATGGGGTTCCGACGTTCGCCGATTCGGCTAAGGACGACGATGCCGCGAATGACGATCCGATTGTCCGTCAGGCTGCCGTGAGGGCGCTGGGCCGTTATAACGGCGCGGTTGTCGCGATCGATCCTACAAATGGACGAATTTTATCCATCGTCAATCAAAAGCTTGTTTTCTCCGCGGGGTTTAAGCCATGCTCGACGATCAAGCCTGTGATCGCGGTTGCAGCGCTGCAAGAAGGTGTCGTCACGCGGGACACGATGATTCGCGTTTCCCGCCGTAAGTCCTTGAACCTGACCGAAGCCCTCGCCCATTCCAATAACGCCTATTTTGAAGAACTCGGAAGGCGCATGGGCTTCGATGTCGTTTCGGACTATGCACGCAAGCTGGGCCTTGGAGAGCCTGCCGGGTACGACATCGCCGAGGAACAGCCTGGCGCGCTACCCGTGGGACCACCGAGACGCGGCGGGGTTGCGCGAATGTCGAGCTTCGGCGAAGGGATTCAGATGACGCCATTGCAACTCGGCGCTCTGGTCTCAACGATCGCCAATCGAGGAACACTTTACTATCTGCAATATCCGCGCACGGAAGAGGAAAAAGAGAATTTCGAGCCGCGCGTCAAACGTTCTTTTGAATTCGAACCCATGCTTCAAGACGTGCGCCAGGGCATGCTGGCAGCAGTTGAATATGGTACGGCGCGACGCAGCTATATTTCGAATGATGAACAGGCGTCGGGCAAGACAGGATCGTGCTCGGATGCGGGCTCGCGTCTCGGGTGGTTTGTGTCATTTGCGGACCAGATAAACCCAAAGATCGTGCTCGTGATCCTGATGCGCGGCACAAGTCATGCCGTCCGAGGGCCGATCGCCGCTGGTATTGCCGGCAATATCTATCGCAGGTTGAACGACGAGCAGTACTTTGCCAGCCGCAGAACGGAGCCGGCTGTTTTAGGGGCTGCGTCGGTCGCGAAGCAATTGCCCGACCCCGTTATTGACGCGCCGCCCAATGCCGACCTACTCCAAGTTTCCGCCCACTAGCTTTCCACTCAGGCGTACGAACTTCTCAGCACCCTGTCCTATCGGCCAAGAGAATAGCCACTGCTGACCCGCCTAGGCGGCATAACTGGGCCATTTCCACGGCAATTACTGTATCCCGGAGCCCCGCAACAGCGTCTAATGAAACATGATGAAGACTTCAACTGGACTGGGCAGCGGTCCCCTCCACAACCGATCATCGATCGTAATTGCTCTTATCGTTATGGGCATATTCTGGACACCGAGCGGAAACGCCCAAACTTCCCAATCCGCGCACACTGCCGATGCGTTGCATCAACTGAACGATTCCGTCGAGGCTCTGGTTCGGCGTGTCTCGCCCAGTGTCGTTCAAATCGTCGTTTCGGGCTACGGCTCCACGGAGAACGAGAGCCAGGGACAGACGAGCGTTGTGGTGGGGAAACAGCGGGTAATTGGCTCGGGAGTGATCGTGGATCCCGGTGGATATATTGTCACCAATGCGCACGTTGTGAGGGGTGCGGAGAAAATCGACGTCATCGTCTCGCCACCGTCCATCGAGGGGAATGCGCTCGACGCGAATGCCAATTCCCGCGAACAGAGCTACGATGGTCGCATTATAGGTATTGCGACTCAGTTGGACCTTGCTGTGATCAAGATTGAGGCGCGTGAACTGCCCGCGCTCCAGCTTCGTAAGACGGTTCTGCCGAAACAGGGCGAAATGGTATTCGCTTTCGGAAGCCCCGAGGGGCTGCAGAACAGCGTGACAATGGGCATCGTGAGCGCCGTTGCCCGGCAGCCCGACCCGGATAGTCCACTCGTCTACGTGCAGACAGATACGCCTATTAATCCAGGTAACAGCGGCGGCCCGTTGGTGGACGCCGATGGCGACCTGATTGGCATTAATACATTCATCTTGTCCAGATCGGGCGGCAATCAAGGCCTGGGTTTCGCGATTCCGGCCGGCGTCGTGGCATTTGCCTATCCGGAACTCGTAAAGTTCGGTCACATTCACCAACCCGAAATTGGCGCGCTCTTGCAAACCATCACGCCCGAATTGGCTTCTGGGCTGCACCTGAAAAGGGATTACGGAGTGATTGTTTCCGATGTCTTGCCCGGTGGACCGGCCGATCATGCAGGCCTGAGGATTCAGGACATCGTTATAAGCGTGGACGGCAGGCCGTCGGGCACGCTTCCGCTATTTACGCAGAGTCTGTATATGCACGAGGCTGGCGATCACGCGAAGCTGGAAGTTCTTCGTGGGTCGGATCGGGTGCAATTGGATATTTCTTTAGAAGATCGGCCGCACAAAGTGGACAGCCTGGTGGATTTGACCGACCCGGTCAAGAATCTCGTGAAGCGTCTAGGCATTTTGGCCATCGAGCTCAATATCGATCTGGCTCACTCATTGCCGGATCTTAGAATTCCTTCGGGCATCATCGTTGCCGCGAAGACGTTTGAATCAGGCGCGGGAGAAATCCCCCTGCAAACGGGAGACGTGATTCACGGCTTGAATGGAACAACGGTCACGAGCATCGCCGATTTGCGCCAGGGATTGGACAAGCTGAAGCAGGGGGACGCGGTCGTTCTGCTGATCGAGCGATACGGGCAATTGATGTATGTCTCTTTCACGCTGTAGGAAATGAGACGGCTGTGAGGATCTTCGAGGGATTAAAGCTCGGTTCCAGTTAGGAGTGTCAAGGTGCAGGTTCACGTGGAATAGGCTTCAGCCTGTTTGCTGTTGAATTTTTATTTTGAACTTTGCCAGCCCTGCAAAATTCAAAACCAAACAGGCTGAAGCCTTTTCTACTTCAAGCTATCGGGATCGTGCTTCCTTCCACTGCAGGGGAGGCAAATCTATGCTCGCGGTGAGTTTCAGATATCTCTTCGCGTGCTCCGCCGCCCGGTCTTTTCCGTCCTCGATGTCATCCACTGGCTCGGACGGAGCAATCCAAGTCTTCGTTTTGACATTGTAGACGGACGCTTGAATTCCCTGGGCATTGTGCTCTGAAAAGAGCCGCAGATGCTCGCCGTTCACTTCGACTTCGGCCCACACTCCGTCGGTCAACATGGCAGGCGCCGATCCGCGATCAAGGTACTTTCATTCCGGAACAAAAGCTGTTTCTCGTTCATTTCCGCTTTTTCCTGTCGCTTTGCATTTGTTGATTATATTCCGCGATCTGATTATCTATAATTTTTAGTTCCAGAGCCAGGTGGGTATCGTTCGGATTCTTTTCGAACTTCTCGGACAGCGGCTTTCTCTTGCCCACCAGTTCGTCTACAAGTGTCTTTAGGGAATTTGGATCCGATACTGGCAACATAAGCTTGGGACTCCGGAAATAAGTATGAGGTCATTTTGTTATTCAGGGGAGATTTTTTGTTCAACCGTTTCTACCATCTGGACAGGGACGCGTCAGATTTTTTAGTGGCGCGTGCGTCAGACTGTGTGGGTCAGCTTCCGCGAATCGAAAAACAGACAGGCTGAAGCCTGTCCTACGAAATGCTAGAATCTCGACGTGGCAAAACAAATCATTCATCCAGCTCGCACGATCAACGGTTCGCTCGAAGTACCTGGCGATAAATCCATCTCGCATCGCTATGCAATGCTTGCGGCGATCGCCGAAGGAGCAAGCGACATCACGAATTTTTCCGCGGCGGCCGATTGCCGCAGCACGCTCGATTGCCTTTCCCGGCTCGGCGTAAAGGTCGAAGCCAAGGTCGGCCATGTTCGCGTTGCAGGGGCGGGTCTTTCCGGCTTGCGCAAATCGCGCCGCTCGCTCGACGCTGGAAATTCCGGCACGACGATGCGTCTGCTGGCGGGAATTCTTGCCGGTCAGGAATTCCGGTCGAAGATCGACGGCGACGCGTCGCTCAGGGGCCGTCCGATGCGCCGCGTGATGGATCCGCTCATAAAAATGGGCGCCAAAATACACTCCCGGGATGGCGGTTATGCGCCGCTGGAGATCGAGGGCACGCGGCTTTCTCCCATCGAATATCCTCTTCCGGTTCCGAGCGCCCAGGTGAAGTCCGCGGTATTGCTCGCCGGACTGTTTGCGGAAGGCGTAACTTCCGTTATCGAGTCGGTGCGCACTCGCGATCATACGGAGCTTGCCCTTGCTGAGTTTGGCGCACGCGTCGATCACGATGGCCGAGCAATTCGCATTCATGGGCGGCCCCGCCTTACCGGGCGCGCCTTGGCGGTTCCTGGCGATCTTTCGTCCGCCGTTTTCTTTTTAGCGGCGGCGATGGTCCTCCCGGAATCGAACATCGTCGTTCACAATGTGGGCCTGAATCCGACGCGTTCCGCCGTGCTCGATGTTTTGACTTCGATGGGAGCCCCGATCAATCTTGTCTCTGTGCGCAGCGCGCACGGAGAACTTGTCGGCGACATTGCCATTGGGCATGATCCTCTAAAAGGTGGAGTGTTGGAAGGGGACGCCATTGCCCAATTGATTGACGAGCTTCCCGCCATCGCAGTGCTGGGACCTTACACGGAGCAGGGAATCGAAATCCGGAACGCGGCTGAACTTCGCGTAAAAGAGAGCGACCGCATCGCCGCCCTGGCCGAAAATCTTCGCCGCATGGGTGCCAAAGTCGAAGAGCGACCTGACGGTTTAACAGTGGCGGGACGTTCCGCTGGACGGCTGCACGGAGCCGAGATCGAGCCGCATGGCGATCACCGCATGGCCATGGCATTCGCCGTCGCAGCGCTTGGCGCGGAAGGTGATACGACCATCAGAGACGCTGAGTGCGCAGCGGTTTCTTATCCGGAGTTTTTCTCCACACTAGAACGATTGGTTGAGCGATGATTTCTTGTGACCGGACGGATTGAATTGGACGGAAACACTTCACACATTCGCCTGGCGCATTTGAATGTTCTGTAACGATTTGTAACATTGCGTTGAACTCGCAACTAAACAGCCCAATAATCGGAACCTGCCGTCACCTCCTTTCTTGACACCCAGTCATCGCAACGGTTAACCTCGCCAGCGAATGCGTGCAACCCTTCGCAGAATGTTCATCGCGCTTGTGATTCTGGCAGCCCTTGCGGGCCTGGCCTACCAATCTCGCCATAAGATCCATTTCACGGACTTTACATGGAGAAAATTCATCGAGAGCGTCAGTCAGGCGAACATCTGGCTGCTTTTGATCGCATTCGTCTCGATTTACGCATGCTACGCCATCCGAGCGCTTCGCTGGCAACGATTCTGCCGGTATCTAGGGCATCCCACTTTTTTGAACACATACACGGGTACGCTGATGGGGTTCGCCGCGATTTTCGTTCTTGGCCGGGCCGGGGAGCCGGTCCGACCGCTGCTTCTCGCGCGGAAAGATCGTCTCCCGGTCGCCAGCATGTTTGGAATTTTCTTCTTAGAGAGGTTCTTCGATTTTGCCGCCGCTGCCGCGCTTGCGTGTTTGAGCCTGCTCGTGTTTTCGAACAGGCTCTCCGACGCGGGTGCGGATATGGATTGGGTGGGTAACGCCCGGCACGGAGCGTGGTTATTGCTCGCCTCTCTTGTGGGCTTAATCGCGGCCCTGGTGTATTACCGGGTTCACGGGGCCGGCGCGGTTGACCGGGGTCTCGATCGCTGGCGTGCCGCCGGCGGTATCCGCATGCGTTTCGCCTCATTCCTTTCCGGAATCAGCGACGGACTCCAGGCTATTCGAACTTTTCCCGACATGTGGGCAGCCATCGGCTACACGGCGGCTCATTGGGTGCTCGTTGTGCTGATTTATATGTGGGTGGCGCAGGCCTTCTCGAGCGCCTTCGCTCATTCCGACATGAATTTTTGGGGAGCCATGCTCCTGCTGGCGGTCACACTTGTGGGTTCAGTGCTGCAGCTTCCGGGAATTGGCGGAGGCGCACAACTCGCCAGCATCGTTGCCTTGACCGCGATTTTCGGCGTTGAGAAAGAGCCTGCGATCGCCATCGCCGTTGTGCTTTGGATCATCACGTTTGCCGGCTCCACGTTGGTCGGGATTCCTCTTCTGATTCACGAAGGCATGTCCGTTGGGGAATTGCGCCAGTTGGCGCGCGCCGAAGCCGAGGCGGAAGAATCCGGGAAGCATATCTCTGTTCCCGGGGCCAATGGCGCGGCGATCCCCGGCAGACCCGTGGTAAAAGCAAAGGCGCGAGGAGATTCCACGCGGTGAAGTGTCCATTCTGCTCGGTCATGGAAGACAAGGTGATCGATTCTCGCGAAGGCCGGGCAGGGGACTTGATCCGCCGCCGCCGCGAGTGCTTGAAGTGCGGCCGACGGTTTACCACGTACGAGCGCATCGACGAAATCCCATATATGGTGATCAAGAAAGACGGCCGGCGCGAGCGTTTCGATCGCCAGAAAATTCTGCAGGGTCTGCTGAAATCGTGCGAAAAACGTCCCGTGCCCACTGCAAAGCTCGAAGCCCTCGTGGATGAGGTAGAGCGCTTTGTCCACGAAGCCCCGGAACGTGAGCGCAAAACCAGCGAAATTGGTGAGCTCCTGATGAATCGCGTCAAGAAACTCGATAAAGTTGCGTATGTGCGATTTGCGTCGGTCTATCTCGACTTTAAGGACGTGAAGGAATTCATGTCCGAGCTAAAGGGCCTGCTGAAAGACCGCTCGAAGAAGTAATAAGAATGAGTCGTACGCGCTCTGCTCGGACGACTCATTTCCCGTGACTTCTACTCTGTGCACCTCTGCGTTCTCTGTGTCAGAGCCTTAAAGTCTTGAACGCAGAGGGCACTGAGAAGACGGAGGGCGCAAAGGAGACCGAAGACCGTTTGAAGAGAACGCCCAACGCCTTCCAGAGTCACATGCCCGTTGCTCACGATAATATGGATTTGAGGGATTGCCCCCATTGTGTATCTGCCAAGATCGGAGCGCGAGAAAATGGTCCGAAACTCAGCGCGGCGAATTCGATTGTCGAAGCCTGAAACGGGAAGCACCTCAATGTTGTTGGTGACTTTCGTCACGCCCGGGATTCTCCGCACCTGGCTTTCTGCGTCATACTTGGTTCTGTCATGTTCGCTGACAACTTGCCCGCTTAGAATCACTTCGGTTCCATTAATTTGATAATCCAGATTGTCGAATACGCCGTACCACGGCAGCGTGATCAGTTTGTGATGAACCTGGCTCTCAATTGTTGATACGTCCGGACTTACGCTAGCCGCCCTTGCCAAAGGGGAGATTGACATCAGACTTGCCATGATCAAAGCTGCGGAAAATAGACGCAGCGCCGTGCCCTTGAAAGTTCTCATGGTTTTTCCTTTCTTCGACCATCGCGGGTCGCTTTCTTCTCGACTATCAAAGTTGGTTGGATGCGGACATCTTGAAAAAAAAGTGTCCTGAGCACATCTGGTCTCGTGGACAGGTAAGTTCACATGACAACTCTGCTAGGATGGCGAGGCAGGGTTGTCTTTCGCGCAATCCGTAATGCATTACAACGCGGGGCGGAGGAATTCGCGAGCGATGTGGGTTGTGGCTCATCGGGGGGCTTCCGGGTACGCGCCCGAAAATACGATGGCGGCGTTTCGTCGCGCCGTTGCGATGGGTGCGGGTTTTATCGAGACCGACCTGCAAGTCACCAGGGACGTGCAGGTTGTCGCCATGCACGATTCGACGTTGGACCGCACCACGAACGGCAACGGCCCTGTGCACCTAAAAACGCTTGAGGAAATTCGGTCCCTGGATGCGGGAGGGTGGTTCGATTCGCGTGCTGCCGGATCGTTTGCCGGCGAGCGTGTGCCCACATTGAATGAAATTCTTCAGTTCGCCGCGGAACTCGATGTCAATTTTTTTCTCGAAATCAAATCTGGCGAAACCTGGGGAGTTGAACATGCCGTGGCTGCTGCTCTGCGTGATTTGAACGCGTCCGCGCGTATCGTGATTCTTTCGTTCGATCCGTCCATCCTCGATTCCATGAACCGCATTGACCGCAACGTGATGACCGGATTCCTCTGCGAACATCCTTCCAACGATCTCGTCAAGCGAGCCGTTCAAATCGGAGCCCGCCAGCTAGCGCCGCGCGGCGACCTCATCACTTCAGCCCTGGTGGACCAGGCTCATCGCGCAGGATTGAAGGTGGTGACCTGGACGATCAATGAGCCGGAACAAATGCGGCACCTCATTGCCGCCGGCGTCGACGGGATCATGTCGGACTACCCGGACCGTCTCGTAAGCGTCTTGCGCGAGAAGTAGAACCGGACTTTCGGTTTACGAAAAAACTCAAGATTTGCAAAAAAACTCAAGAACTGTCATTCCGAAACTGCTCCTGCGGGTGCGGAATGACTCGCAATAGGGGTTTCTTCGCAACCTGTTTGGCGTGCCGCTTTTTCGCGATCGGCAAATTCGTTGCGTCCATCCCCATCTCGGCGGCCCACAGGGGGTGGGTCTTTATTTTCGAGCCAGCCGGAACAGTGCTGCCAATTTCTGGACGGAGAGCTGCTCGGCGCGCGCGTTCACAGGCAGTTCCGCTTCAAGCAAGACATCGTCTGTCCGATTGCCGAGTCTTCCGCGAAGATTGTTACGCAAAGTTTTTCTTTTTTGCGCGAAGCACTCCTTCACGAAGTTAAGAAACGCAGCCTCGTCATCGAGAGAATTCTTCTCGCGGATTCCAGGCATGCGAAAACTCACCAGCGCCGAGGCAACTTTCGGGGGCGGCCTGAACGCACCCGCTGGAATCCGAAATACAATTTCCGGGCGGCCGAACCATTGCGAAACGACGGAAAGATATCCGTAATCGCGTCTGCCAGGCGGTGCGACGATTCGCGCCGCGACTTCAAACTGAATCACGATATGAATCGCCGCTATCCGGTCCGCATGCTCGAAAAGCCGGTGCAATATGGGCGACGTGATGTAGTACGGCAGGTTTCCATATACGGAAAATCGAGCGCCGCCGGACAGTTTTGCAAAATCAACCGCAAGCACATCGCTTTCGATTACGCTCACATTGTTAAGGGACGCAGTGACTTCTCGCAATCGCGCAGCAAGGCTGCGGTCGAGCTCAATCGCGAAGACTTTGCGCGCACGCCGTGCCAGACGCGTCGTCATTTCTCCGTGCCCGGCTCCGATTTCGACCCATACTCCTTCGTCGATCCGAACTGCGTTCGCGATCCGTTCCTGCCAACTGCTGTCGGTGAGGAAGTGTTGCCCCAGCTTCTCGGGTGACATGGCAGAGAAGTGTAGCAAGACGAACGGAGGTTTGCGTCCGTGGGCAAGTTCTCTTCAAGCCATCTCATAAATGCTCGGGCAGAGAGGGAAGCGGAGGATTTACCGGGGATCCGTACAAGGTTCCCGAAAGCGAATCGAAATCTCCCGGCGCTGAAAGCGCCGGCGCATGTTAGCCCAGGGCAACGCCCTGGGTTCCGGTATCAACCGATCGCTAGGCGCCCTAAAAGGGCTAAGGATTCCTCCGCCCTTTCAGGGCGGACAATATTATGTGGGACGATATACCGTATGTGGGACGATATACCGGGAGCGTTGCCTCCGGGCTTGTATCCTCCGCGCCGTTGGCGCGACATTGCGGCGGTGAATTGAAGACTAGGAAACTCGGAATTGGCATTTACGAGATAGATTGCAGGCACCTTCCTTGGGTAATTAGATCTCGTGGCATTTTGAATAGTGACTTATTTTTCGAAAAGTTCTAGGCTCGGAAGCGGGTTTCGGTAGCGCTGGCGTTTCGCTTGTTCCGATGAAAGAGGGGCCGGCGGGTTTGCTTCGCTAAAAGTAGTTTGGACGTAGTGAGGAGTTTCGATGGCGTCAAGCCCGGATAACGGCATCTTCACCATATCCTGCAATGTGTCGGTGGAAGAAGCGGTACATCGCCTGGAAGAAATGCTCCGAGCGAAAGGCGTGATGCTATTTGCGGTGGTGGATCACAGCGGAGAAGCGGCCAAAGTGGGCCTACAAATGAAGCCGACCAAGCTGCTCATTTTCGGCAATCCCAAGGCTGGAACTCCGCTAATGATCGCCGCGCCCACCATTGCGATTGACTTGCCTTTGAAGATTCTTGTTTGGGAAGACGCAGCAGGAGACGTCTGGATCTCATACAATGCGCCGTCCTATCTGCAGGCGCGATACCATCTGCCGGTTGAGCTGGTCCAGAACATCTCTGTCGTGGAAGTGTTGGCGGCCGAGGCCTCCGGGTAAGCCGAAGTCGGCGATGCCGCGCGAAAGCTGCAATCCGCTCCAAGTCGTCAATTTGGAATCAGTCTTCTTGACGCTTGCGAAACCTTTCAGTACGTTTGTTGTTCTGAAGAAGACATGAAAATACTGTTTGTTGCATCCGAGGGGCTTCCATTTTCGAAGACGGGCGGCTTAGCGGACGTAATCGAAGCCCTGCCAAAGTCACTGGCGGCCCGCGGCCACGAGATCACGGTGCTGCTTCCGCGGTACCGCAATACGCGCGCGGTCGCCGTGACGTTGCCGAGCCTTACAATTCCTATGGACGGCGGTCTCCGATTTCCCGCCATTGTCGATGGCGGAACGCTGAATGGAGTTCAGTACTATTTTGTGGATGATCCCGAATACTTCGATCGCGACCACCTGTATGGCGTAGCGGGGAAGGATTACCCGGACAGTGCCGAACGCTTTGCGGAATTCAGCCGCGCGGCCATCGAATTTTGCAAGCACGTCTGGATGCCCGACGTAATTCATTGCCACGACTGGCAAACCGGATTAGTCCCGGTTCTTCTGCGAACCCAGTATGCCGTGGACGATACATTTCAGGGCGTGCCCGTGATCTTCACGATCCACAATATGGGCTATCAAGGCACCTTTCCACGCGAAACCATGAAGATCATCGGATTGCCAGAGAGCTTGTTCGGGATCGACGCGATGGAATTCTACGGGCGGATCAATTTATTGAAGGGCGCGCTCAATTTTGCCGACTATCTGACCACGGTGAGTCCGCAATATGCGGAAGAGATCCAGACCATCGAGTATGGCCACGGCCTTGACGGAGTCATCCGGAATCGTGCGGATCGGCTCACCGGAATTTTGAACGGTGTGGACTACGCCACGTGGAGCCCGGAGAAGGACAAGGTCATCGCCTCGCGGTATTCCTCCAGGGATTTGTCAGGCAAGCTCGCCTGCAAGAAAAATCTCATCGAAATTTTTGGCCTGTCACCGACAACCCTGAACAAACCCGTCATCGGGATGGTTTCGCGATTTGCCGGTCAAAAGGGATTCGACCTGATTGAACAAATCGCTCCCGATTTGCTCGCGGAAGAGTTGGCCATTGTCGCGCTGGGCTCGGGAGAACCGCGATACGAGAAACTGCTCCGCGAACTCGAAAAAGCATATCCCGGAAAATTCAGGGTGAAAGTGGGCTACGACAATATCCTTGCTCACCGCATCGAGGCGGGGGCGGACATTTTCCTGATGCCCTCTCGCTATGAGCCTTGTGGCTTGAATCAGATCTACAGTCTAAAGTACGGTACGGTGCCCGTGGTTCGAGCCACGGGCGGCCTGCACGACACGATCGAGGCTTACGATCCAGCTACGGGGCGTGGCACGGGATTCAAATTTCAGGAGTACGATGGTGCCGCCTTGCTTGCCGCCGTCAACCAGGCACTGGCGATCTTCAGAAATGAACCGGCGGTTTGGCGGCATATCCAGACCAATGGAATGGCTCAGAATTTCTCATGGCAGGCGTCAGCTATTGAATATGCAAGGCTTTACGAAATGGCCTGGAAATCAAGAAACCGAAAAGCCGGAAGTTCATCTAATGCAGCCGGGTTAAAGTCGGCTAAGATGTCTACGGTACCCCAATAGGAAAGGGCTCTCATGGCAGATAATGTAAGCAATGTGACGGACAGCACGTTTCAAGCGGAAGTGATCGACGCAAGCAAGACCCAGCCGGTGATGGTGGATTTCTGGGCGGAGTGGTGCAGGCCGTGCCTGATGCTGGCGCCGACGATTGCGGAAATCGCGACGGCCTATACTGGAAAAATCAAGGTCGTGAAATTGAATGTCGACGAGAACACCAATTCCGCCGGCAAGTTCAACATCCGCGGCATTCCGACGCTGCTCATCTTCAAGGGCGGACAGGTCGCCGAGCAAGTTGTAGGTGCGGTCCCGCGGGACCAGATCGAGAAGGCCGTCCAGCGCCACCTGGTGTAAACATTCCATGCCGGATCGAAATCGCGCCGGAGCGTCGCAATCGTCTCGGCGCAGGTGTCATTGGGCCCACGGCCAAAAAACGAGCGATCTCATGATTCGTTACCACGACGAAGAATGGGGTGTACCCGTCCACGATGACCGCCTGCTTTTCGAATTCCTGATTCTCGAAGGCGCACAAGCCGGTTTGAGCTGGGAAACGGTCCTGCGGAAGCGCAAACGCTACCGTGAGGTACTCGACGGTTTCGACGCCTCGAAGGTCGCCAAATACGACGCGAAAAAGGTGCGCGCGCTGCTCGCGGATCCTGGCATCATTCGAAACCGTCTGAAGATCGCCGCCACGATTTCGAATGCACGCGCGTTCCTGGACGTGCAGGAGGAATTCGGCAGCTTCGACGCCTGGATTTGGCGACTCACGGGTGGCAAGGCGATCCAGCACCATCGCCGTGGCCCGAAGGCACTTCCGGCTAAGACGGCGATTTCTGACGCGATGAGCAAGGATTTGAAGAAGCGTGGCTTCCGCTTCGTAGGCTCAACGATTTGTTACGCGTTCATGCAAGCCACGGGCATGGTTAACGATCATGCAAGCGATTGCTTCCGATGGGCTGAGCTTAAGTAGGACAGGCTTCAGCCTGTCTGGTTTTGACTTCGAATAATTCAACGAAAGCCACGACAAACCTTGCGCCTCGCCGCATTCAGGGTGAAAAGGTGGTCCCGCCATGCTATCGTCGCCAATCGTGAATGCGAGTCCATCGAAACGCCCCGTGCAAGAAGAAATAAAGCCGTCCCCGAAAAACGCCGACCGCGCCCCAGCGCCGATCGCCCGCCCTGAAATCCACGAGACCGTGGCACGAATCATAGGTCCATTTCCGCGAGGAAAATTACTGGACGTCCCGGCGGGCGAGGGAGCGCTGTCGGCGCGTCTCTCCGAAGGTGGGTTCGAGGTCGAGGCCTGCGACCTGTATCCCGATATCTTTCGGGTTCCGGGCATACCCGTGCGTCGCGGGGATCTTTCCGGCGTTCTTCCGTACGGGAATGCGGAGTTTCAATACATCACCTGCCTTGAAGGCCTCGAACACATAGAAAATCCGCACCAGGCGATTCGCGAGTTCGCGCGCCTTCTTGTGCCGGGCGGACACATCGTCATCAGCGTGCCGAATATTTTGAACATCGAAGAACGCATGAAGTGGCTGCTCAACGGCTACACATCGCACTTCAAACCGATTTCGCAAGAGCACCTGCGCGTGCGTCACGAACAGTGGGGCGAAAAAGAGGAAGTCGTCCTGCATATCAATCCCATCGCATACACGGAGTTGCGTTACATTCTGGAGAAGTACGGCTTCGAAGTGCAGGGAGCCTATCGTGATAAATCGAAGCCGAATATCTGGTTGTATTGGCCGCTGGTCGCGGTGATTCGTTTCTTCGCCCGGCTGACGCCGGAACGCAAGCGGCGCGAGCGCTGGACGGATGAGTTGGTTTCGGATGCGGTGCTGCTGGGCGGGAATACATTGGTACTGCATGCGATTAAGAAGAGTTGAATGTTGAATCGACGGTTTTAAGTGGCACAGATTTCAGCCTGTGTGAGTTTAACGCGTGCAAGTTTGTTTCTTGGGCTATTTGAGATTTCAAATATTTCAAATTCAAAATCACACACGCTGAAATCTGTGCCACTTAAGGCCTGCATGCGTTCCGGGAGCCTGTCCGTTGGTTGTACTCTTTTTTCTCGGGATCTCGATTACGTTGCTAGCGCCGCTGCTGCGTCGTTACCGCATGGCCTCACCGAGTCTCGCCGTAGGTGCATTTATCGCTCTCGCCGTTGCCACCGCAGGTCTCGTCAACGCCGACCCAAGGATCGGCGAGGCTGCGATTGAATCGAATCGTAAGCAATATATTTTCATTATTGCTTGTGAAGTCTCGGTGCTTCTACTCGGGCTGTTTTCCTGGAAGGATTTCAAGTGGGCATTTTGGCGGGGCTGGGGAATTAACGCCGCCTTTAGTCTATTTACGTTTGTGGTTATCGTGTGGCTTGAATTTTTCTGGCATTGGTAAACCCCCATTTCTCGTATGTGCGCCTTGCTCCAATCTGGCTCCTCCACTGGTGACTTGCCTTCTCCGTGGAGCGCATGTAGCATAGTTGTTCCGCGGTGGTTTAATCCCTCCTTGTGAATCCTGATTTTTTGGAGTGGCGCGGAGGCGTGTGGGTGCGCGTTCGACGATCGAATAGGGCCACCCTTCAAGGTGGCATTTTTAGTTTAATCGCGCCCTCCTGAAGGCGGGCGCTTCAACATGGGAGACGCTGGCTGATGAAGTCGATCGTAGTTGTGGGTGCTCAATGGGGCGATGAAGGCAAGGGCAAAGTCGTGGACTACCTTGCGGCGTCGTTCGATTACATCGCGCGGTGCGCGGGCGGGCACAACGCGGGACACACGGTGATCTACAATGGCAATCGTTTCGTCCTGCAGCTGATTCCGTGCGGGATTCTGCGGCCTGGGAAGCATGCGGTCATCGGATCGGGAGTTGTCGTCGATCCAGCCGCTCTGGTCGCGGAGCTCGACACGCTCGCGAAATCCGGTATCGACGTTACCGGGCGGCTGCATCTTTCCAGCCGCGCGCACCTGATTTTTCCTTATCACCGGCAGATGGAGAAGGCAGCCGAGGCGGCACGTGGCGCGGCGAAAATCGGAACGACTTCGCGAGGGATCGGCCCCGCTTACGAAGATAAAATGGCTCGGCATGGAATTCGCGTAGGAGAACTCTTACATCCTGAGCGTTTTCGCGAGAAGCTGGCGCGCGTCATCTCGGAAAAGGATGCTGTGTGCCGCGCGACC
>JBEKCU010000095.1:0-13458 GCA_050014735.1 Candidatus Acidiferrales bacterium
AATTTAAATTTGAGTTCGGGTGTCGGCTGGCGTTCCCAGGATTAGACTCCGAAGTCGCAGCCTCACGATTCTTCGAACGCTTTTCTCTAAATTGGGACACTACCACGTCGTCGAAGACGAAGACTCGATATAAAAAAAATGCTATGCTAACCCCTTATGCCTACTACCGTAGAAGTGCTTGTAGAAGCCTTTCGTGACTGGGGAACTCCCTTCATTGTCGGGCATCCCGGCGGCGAGTCAGTCGAAATGATGGAAGCGGCCCGTGTGAGGGGGATGCGTTTTATCCTGATGAAGCAGGAAACCGCCGGTGCAATGCTGGCGTCAACATGGGGAGAGATCACGGGATCACCCGGCGTTTGTCTGTCAACCCGAGGTCCTGGCGCCGCCAACATGGTGAACGGCGTAGCCCATGCCTGGATGGACCGCTGCCCACTCATCGCTATTACCGACCAGTACCCGCCAAGCGTGTATGAATTCGGCTTGCGGCAGCGGATGGACCATCACGCGCTCTATACTCCGATCGTCAAGTGCAACATGACCATCGGCGCGAAGACCGTGCGTCACCAAATCCGCCGCGCCTACCGAATCGCCACGGCGCTGCCTCCCGGACCTGTGCATTTTGACATGCTATCGAGTGAGACCATGGGCCAGGCAGCGGATATGATCGCGGAATCGCCTCTCACGCCCAATGTTGCGCCCTTAATTTTCGACCGCGCTGCATTAAAAGTGCCGCTTCAAATGATCGAATCGGCAAAGCGTCCTGTATTGTTGGCAGGTCTGGGAGTGTTCTGGTCACGCGCATCGAAGGAACTCGTGGCATTAGCTGAAAAGCTAGGCGCGCCTGTGCTGACCACTACGAAATGCAAGGGCGCAATACCCGAGGATCATCCGCTGCGAGCCGGCTGCATCATCGGTGGGCTGATCGAGCGCGAATTGGTCAACCAAGCAGACTGGATTATCACGATCGGTTTGGATGCCGTGGAGTTGCAACCAAAGCCTTGGCCTTACAAACTGCCCGTCTTATCTCTCTCCGCAGCTCCCAACCTGGACGCGGTCGTCCCTGCTACCACGGAAGTCATCGGAGATCTCAAGTCGATGCTGTCTGGCTTGGCCGAATGGGCATCCGAAAAGTCGTGGGGTGAGAAAGCTTCAATGACATTTCGCGAACAGGTGGTCGATGCCCTCAATACACCTGCCACAGGCCTCTCTCCGCAGCGCACTCTAGAAGTCGCTCGCGCCGTACTGCCCCGCGATACGATTGCTACGTGCGATGCCGGAGCGAGCCGTTTGCTCGTGGTACAGAAGTGGCAGTCATATGGCCCCCGCGAATTCCTTACGTCCAACGGGCTGGGCTCAATGGGCTTTGCGATTCCCGGCGCTCTGGGCGCTCGTTTGGCTCATCCTGACCGCCCGGTCGTCGCATTTACCGGCGACGGCGGCTTTATGATGGCCGTTGCCGAACTCCAAACTTCAGTGCGCGAATCGTTGCCGATCATCGTGCTCGTAATCGACGATCAGGAGATCGGTCTGATTCGGGTGAAACAGGAAATCAAAAAAATTCCTACGTACGGCGTAAGAATAGGCGGAATCGATTGGGAGCGCTTAGCACAGGGATTCGGCGCGGACGGCACGGTCGTTGACAACGAAAACGCGTTGGGCGATGCCCTGCGCCGCGCGCTCAAATCCGGGCGGACCACGGTCATCGCCGCGCGCATCGATCCTTCGGGATATGTCGCGCAATTCAATGCCTTGCGAGAACTTTAGACAGAGAATCAGCCCGCGCTTTCACTGAGCACAATTCGTATAGCCACTCGACTCGCCGAACTGCGGATTCTCCGATCGGAGAACCGCTCTATCGAAATTAGATACATAGCGACTGAACGGCGATTGACCAATTCGCGGACTCCGCCGAATCGGCACATCTGCTCTCGATTTGCTTGTCAGCGGCGGACTTTTTCAATAGTATTGCAGGCACATCTAACGGGTTTGCCGTCGGCTTCATCACAAGCATGGAGAAACAATGAAAACCTCTCTTCCTGAATCGAAATCGCCGGGACTGGATCGCCGCTCGTTTTTGCGCTTCTCCGCCATCGCGGGCGGGGGCTTGCTCGTGGCCGCGTATATCGAGCCCTTTACGAAGGCCATTGCGCAGGAGCACGGGCCTCAAACCGCGCAAAGTTACATAGCTTCCGCATTCGTTAAGTTCATGCCGAATGGCGGCGTGACCATCTATAGCAAGAACCCGGAAATCGGCCAGGGAATCAAGACCTCACTTCCCATGATTATTGCCGAGGAACTTGATGTCGATTGGAAAGATGTGACGGTCGAGCAAGCGGACTTCGATGAAGCGAGATTCGGCCGCCAGCGCTCCGGCGGCAGCGGCGGCACGCCGTCTAATTTCGAGCCATTACGGCAAGTCGGCGCAGCGACCCGCTCGATGTTCGTCGCCGCAGGCGCCCAAACATGGAACGCCGAAACCTCGGAATGCACCACCAGGGCAGGCCGCGTGGTTCATATCCCGTCAAAGCGGACCTTGTCTTACGGCGAGCTGGCCGCGAAAGTCGCGACCATGACTCCGCCTGAACTCAATGCCGTAACACTGAAGGACCCCAAAGATTTCAAAATCGTCGGCCATCGGATTCCCGGCGTGGATGTTCCCTCGATCGTCCGAGGCAAGCCGATCTACAGCATCGATTTCACCGTTCCCAATATGCTCTGGGCTGTCTACGAAAAATGCCCAGTCTTCGCGGGGAAGGCCAAGAGCGCAAACCTGGACGAAATCAAAGCAATGCCCGGCGTGCGCAACGCCTTCATCATCGATGGAACCAATGACCTGCTTGGGCTAGTAGGCGGTGTCGCGATTGTCGCCGACAGTTGGTGGCAGGCGAATGTGGCTCGCAAACAATTGAAAGTCACCTGGGAGGAAGGTCCAACCGCGCGGCAAAACAGCGACGATTTTCAGCGCGCCGCGGATGAACTCTCCAAAAAGAAGCCGCAATTCGCGCTTCGCGTGGACGGCGATGCGGAAGCCGCGTTTCAAACGGCGGCCAAAATTGTGGAGGCGTCTTACACGTACCCGTTTCTTTCCCACGCTCAGATGGAGCCGGAAAATTGCGTCGCCCACTATGACAACGGCAAGCTTGTTTTCTGGACGCCGACGCAGACGCCTGCACAAGGGCGCCAGCAAGTGTCGAAAGTGATGGGCATCCCCGAGGAAAATATCACGATTCACATGCTGCGTTCGGGCGGCGGGTTTGGACGGCGGCTGACCAACGATTACATGCTTGAGTCTGCATGGATTTCGAGAGTGGTTGGCGCACCCGTAAAACTGCTCTGGACGCGTGAAGACGATTTCCAGCACGATCACTACCGGCCCGCCGGTTATCATTACTTGAAAGGTTCGCTGGACGCCGCCGGAAACCTGACCGCATGGAAAAACCATTTTGTCAGCTTTGGTGAAAATGGAGATTGGCAAACGCCGCCCGCTCAAATTGCTTCCAACGAATTCCCCGGCACGTTTTTGCCTAATTTCGATTTCCAGGCCTCGTTGATTCCGTCGGGCGTGCCGATGTTTTCGCTTCGCGCTCCGGGCAGTAACGCGTACTCATGGGTGTTCAATTCGTTTATTGACGAGCTCGCGGTAGCGGCTGGAAAGGATGCCATTCAGTTCCGGATGGAAATACTTTCACTTCCCCCGTTCAAAAACCCGAATGCCCGGCCGCCGAATCCTGGCGCGGAACCCGACATTATTCCCTCGCGCATGCGCGCCGTTCTCCAACTGGCGGCTGAAAAATCCGGTTGGGGCAAACGCACACTGCCAAAGGGCACCGCAATGGGCTTTGCCTTCCAGCTTGCCCTCCGTGGCTATTTCGCGGAAGTGGCCGAAGTCACCGTGGACGCGAACAAAAAGGTGAAGGTGCATAAGATGTGGGTTGTCGGCGATATTGGCCGGCAAATCATGAACACCAGCAATGCTGAAAATCTCGTCCAGGGCGCCGTCGTCGAGGGCCTCAGCCATGCCATGAATTGGCAGATCACGATCGATCACGGCCGTGCGATGCAAAGCAATTTCCACCAATATCAGCCTACCCGCATCTCGCAGGCTCCGGCCGAAATTGAAGTGCATTTTATAACGTCGGACAACCCGCCGACTGGCCTTGGCGAGCCTCCGCTGCCACCGGCCGCTCCGGCTGTGTGCAACGCGATTTTCGCGGTTACCGGCGAACGAATCCGTTCGCTCCCGCTGGCCAAGCACGGCTACAGCTGGGCGTAGATTTTGGTAGCGCCGGCAAGATGTCGGCGCTACAAGTTCTTCTACGGTTAGCGGTTGACATTCAAGGGCCCCGTCTTTACTCTCTGCACCCAACAGCAAGGAGCGACTTGCAACCATGATCTCAATCAGTGCGACAAAATATTTTCGGAGGCTTCGAAGCGCGGGTGTTGTTTGGATGCTTCTCGCGATGCCCTTGGCTGCCGCGACAGCTCGTATCTACGTCACCAATCATGCGGGAAGAACGATTGCCATCGTGGATACGGCAACGAACAAAGTCGTGCATGAGATCAAGGACATTGAGGTACCCGAGGCGGTTGACTTTTCTCCTGACGGCAAGAGGGTTTACATTTCCGGTGGAGCTGAGGACGTCCTCACCGTCCTAGATCGAAAGAGCGGAAAGCTGATCAAGAAAATTCCGCTTAGCGGCCATGCTAATGACCTGGCCGCGACGCAAGATGGAAAGATGGTTCTGGTTTGCATCGGCCAAGTCCCTGGGGGCTTGGATGTGATCGACACAAAATCGCTCGAGATCATGAAGACAATCCCGGCGGAAACCCGATTGCACGACATCGTTGCGACGCCCGACAGCAAATACGCCGTGGCGACGTCGCCCAATGGAAAATTTGTGCGAGTGTTCGACTTGCAGACTCAGCAGATGGTGTGGGAAGTTAAGTTCGATCAGGGCACGCTGGTTCCAGCCGTTGAGGCCGGCCCCGATGGTTCGCCGCGTCGGATTTTTGTACAGCTTGCGGCAATGAATGGATTCGCTGTCGTTGATTTCGCAAAACGTCAGGAAGTCGCGCGAATTAAATTTCCCGAGGACGAAACCAGCATGCCTTCGAGCGGCCCGCCAAGCCACGGCATCGGGATCTCTCCCGACGGTAAATCGCTATGGGTCATCAGCGGCGCCTATGACGCGGTGTTTGAGTATTCCCTGCCCGACCTAAACTTGATGGGACGCGTGCATCTCCCGAAAGTGGAAGTGCCTGGGCGTGACGCCGTCGGAGGCATGCCGAACTGGGTGGCATTCACTCCGGACAACAAGAGCATTTACGTCTCCAATGAGGGCGATCGGTCTGTGTCGGCAATTGACATCCAATCCATGAAGGTTGTCGCCCGCATTCCGGTGGGGGAAGCGCCCGGGCGAATGAATACGCTGCCTCTGCCTTAACGGATTGCGAAAAATTCAGCCCGTTGTCGTTCTGAGCGAAGCGAAGAATCTCTCTTTTCCTGGATTCAAGCCGGAGAGAGATTCTTCGCTTCGCTCAGAATGACACATGAGAGGGTTATTCCACAGCCTGTAAATTTTGATTTGGAGGAACTGGATGAGCACGGTTGATCGAAAACGGATGGTTGCTGTTTTCATCGTGATTGCCGCATCGTTTACATCGGCGATGCTGCATGCAGCGCCTCCGTATGTTGTTCCCGAACCCTCGGTAACGCTCGATTATGAATTCTTCAAAGCTCGGGTTGAGCCTATTTTCCTGAAGCAGCGTGGCGACCACGCCCGCTGTTATGCTTGTCACGCCTCGAACACCGGCCCGCAATATCTGGTCAAGTTGTCGCCCGGAGCCACTTCCTGGAACGAGGAGCAATCCCGCAAAGTCTTTGAGAACGTGTCCAAACTCGTCAATCGCAACGATCCCATAAAGAGCAGGTTTCTCATGCATCCGCTATCGCCATTGGCTGGCGGCGATGCGGATTACCTTCATTCCGGTGGCAGGCAGTTCGAATCGAAGGATGACCCGGACTGGAAGGCCATGGCCGCATGGGCCAGCGGCGCAACCCTAGCAAGCTCCTCCGCGACCAGGTGATGTCCCTGTTTCGTGGCAGCCTGAACTGAGTATCAGGAGATCGAACATGCGCGCGTCATTTTTAATTTCGATTGCCTTCCTGTTGTCCGTGGCGCCCGCTGCGACTGCGCAGACGCCAGCGCCTAAAACCTTTGACATCTACGTCGTTGACGTGGAGGGCGGAGACTCAGTTCTCTTTGTATCTCCTTCCGGCGAGTCGTTGTTGATGGATATGGCCGGCGGAGGCACCACCACGCGAGACGTCGACCGCGTCATGGACGCTATCAAGGATGCGCACCTTACAAAGCTGGATAACGTGCTCATAACGCATTGGCACGGCGACCATTTTAGGGGATTGGCCGAGCTGGCCAAGCGTATTCCCATCGAGAATTTCATCGATCACGGCCCCGACGTTCAGGGAAACGCCGAAGTCCACAAATTTGTCACTGGCGATTACCCGGCGCTTTACGCCAAGGCGAAACATACTGTCGTAAAACCTGGCGACAAGCTTCCGGTTGCCGGTCTCGACTGGCGCATCGTGACAGCCGCTGGAGAAGTGATCAAGACTCCGCTCCCCGGCGGCGGCATCCCAAATCCATCCTGCGCGAACTTCGTACCGAAGGATAAAGATGACGATGGCGGGATCGAGAACGCCATGTCCGTGGGAAGCGTTATCGCATTCGGCAAGTTCCGAATGGCCCACATGGGCGACTTGACGTGGAATAAAGAATTCCAATTGATGTGCCCGAAGAACCCCATTGGGAACGTCGATCTATGGATCGTTTCCAATCATGGTCTGCGGATTTCAAACTCCGAGGTTCTTGTACACGGACTTCGCCCTCGGGTGGCCATAATGAACAATGGTATCCGCAAAGGCGGAGAACCTGAGCTGATGAAAACGATCTATACCACCCCCGGGTTTGAGAATCTGTGGGAGATCCATTTCTCACTTCTCAGCGGCCAGGAATATACCGTGCCCGGACTTTTTATAGCCAACGGGTTAGACGATCCGCAGGTTGCAATGCCTATCGCACCGATGCCGCCTCCGGTGGATTTGTATGTGCCGGCACTTCCAAGATCCCCCGATCCGCCGCCTCACAATGGAAAGGCGTACTGGATTAAAGTTTCCTCAAAGTCGGATGGAACGTTCACCGTGACAAATCAGCGCAATAATTTCAGCAAAACGTACGAGCCACGCAGCGGTCGCTAACCTGCAATTCTAACAAAAGTTCGTTCTGCACCTCCGTCACTTGAGAAAAAGAGCTTCGGATGTGGTCTTGGTACCGCCGGCATCCCGCCGGTGCTCTTTCGACATTTCACGCAGTGCAAATCCGTCGGCGAGACGCCGCTGCTACTGAAGGCACATTCGGCCGCGACGCGAATCATAGTTTCACTACATCCGAAACTATCGACGTGAGAAATCAAGGTTAGCTGCTCGGCACTGCTAGCGATTTTATTTTGAAGCGCTGTGGGGCGGGACGGCGACCACGAACTTTCGAATCATGCCGTCGGATTTCGTCAAAATATAAAGTTCACCGTCGCCGCCTCGGACGATTCGCCCGTCGGCTCGCCCGCCACCGTATGGGACACCCTCAGGGTCGGTCTTGGGCTGATGATGTTCCCTGTCATCCCAGCCCGTCGTTGCAGCGCCGCCACCGGGAAGCACGTGGTCGGGCGGCGGCGTTCCTCCCTTGTGCGCGTAGGCATCGGCAATGATGTCGTACATACGACGATTTACTGGATTCTGAATCGACGCGTTGTATGGGCTTTTGTACATGACTTGCAGCTCATGAATTTCCGCCTGCTTATTGCGCTGGCCATGTCCCGCAATCATCTCCGCCAAGTCGGTATAAAGAATGCGGCCCGTGGTGATGTCGCTAAAAATATATTTTCCGCGCAGTTGCGGCATCAGTTTGCCGCGATACACAAATCCGCTGCCGATCGCATCGCCGTCCTTATGGCTGTAAACCGCGGACGGATAGATCGGCGCGACAGGCTCCTCGATGCCGTCCACATGCAGAATGTCGCGTTCCGGAAATGGAATTGGCGGATTCATCAGGCTGGTAGTTTTTCCATCGCTGTCCACGAAGAACTGTTCATTGCCTTCGCGCTCGGCGTAACCGTAATTGCCGCCTTTTCTGATAATACTGACCGCCTCCCAATAGTTGGCGCCGATATCGTCGGCTACGAGCGTGTTGGAAACCGCGTCCCAGTCCATCCGATGCGGATGACGAAGACCATACGCAAAAATTTCATGACGAGCTCCCGTGATCGCAAGGAACGGATTCGGGTCGGAACCGGTCGATGGAATGCGATAACGCCCATTGGGGCTGAGCTCGTCTTTCGAACGAAGATTCAGATCGGGCGTGATCCGAATGATTTTGCCCAGCAAATTATTGAGCTGTTGGGGCATGGTATGCGGCGGCCCCGGAGTCTCTCCCGAAAAGCCATCGCCGATCGAAACGTATAGATTTCGATAGTCACTCTGCCCCGGCTTGGCCAGCGGGTTAAACACTAAATCGTCCATCGGATGGCTGCGGGCATAGGCGATCCGCAGGAGCTCGCGCGCGGTCCCCTCGAACGTTGCGTTGCGAATATTCGTGTCGGTCCACTCGATCAAGACGGCTTCAAAGTGAATTTCGCCCGCAGGAGGCATCAGCGGGGGCGTCGTCGTGTAACTGGTGAGGTCCAGACCGGGCAGACGCTCATTCGTCGGCATCCTGGGATTGCCCAAATCCCGGTTCTCGGTGTGGACAGTATAAAACTTGCCGTTCTTGGCGTATTCAGGATCGAACCCAATGGAAACGATGCCGGCAGTGGTGCCGGTGTCCGACATGAAACTCTTGAACACATCAGGAAAAACGATATACGGGGTGAACTTCTTGGTGGACTTATCGAGAATATACAGGGTTGCAGTTTCATCGATCACAAAAAAACGCGATGCGGACAGGGGCGCATTTGCCGGCTCGGAGCGCAACGATGTGGCGCGTCCCAATTGCTTTGTGAAATCGATGGTGTCGCGGCTGAGTCCTCCATGAGTCGGCGTGGACAAAGGCAGGCTCGCATAATCCTCAATGACGACCGCCATCCCATCCTTCTTGATTTGAGGAGTTGAGGGATACGGATATTGCGCGAAGAGAACGGACGCACCGGCCAGCATTCCAATGGCAAGCACGATGGCCCTTGGATATTTCTCGTTTTTCACTTTGTTTTTCACGTTCGTCACTGCGAACATATCCTTAGTCTCCATTTCCATGCTGCGCGCCTTCGCCAATGAATCGGGCATTACACTCCATTCCCGCACATTCAGCAAATCCACTTTTGTGAAGCTTCTATATCACGACTTGAATTCTCTAACGTGACTTGGATATGGCCTGTCCCAACCCCGGAAATTCGACGATGTTGTGATACACCGACTGGTGCCCCTATTCAACTCTTAAATTAAATAGCGAATCCTCCGAGCATCGAATTGCGGCCGCCCGATCGTCGAGTTGCGCATTCTATTTGGTCGGGGAAATGATGTGCCCAAACAGCCCGATTTCAAATTGGTTCCGATCGCAGCTAATTACATTGACTTTATTGCGCATTACACCTAACATCCACTGCAATTCGCGGGACTTCTCAAGGAGATCACATGAATCAAAAGACTACTTATCGACTGATGGGGATTGTGCTTGTGTGTTTCGTTGTTTTCATTTGCTTCGCGACACAGAATGCAAGGCCAGTAACAGCAGGCCAGCAAGAAGGCGGCACGCAGGCAGCCCCTGCTGCACCGGCGCCCCGCCCGATCAATGCCGGTACCGACCCGGATCAAGTCGCCGCAGGCTTGAAGAAGTTTCAGCACGGCCCAACTCTACCTCACAAGCTCGTGGCGAACTGGCCCACGCTTCCGAAGGGTTACAATTTCGGTGAGACCACTGGCGTTGACATCGACAAGAACGGCAACGTCTGGGTGGCGAACCGCGGCTCGTGGCCTGTCATGGAGTTTGACAAGAATGGCGAAATGCTTCAGGCGTGGAATCGCGATACGGTTCGCTTGACAGACGGCATCGGCAAGGGCGCACATGGTCTGAAATTGGATGTGTACGGAAATATCTGGCTGGGCGATGTCGACGGTAACATCAACTTCAAGTTTAGCCCGGTAGGCCGCCTGTTAATGACCCTAGGCAACCGGCAAGGTTCCCCGAATAACAACGACAGCAAAAGCGGCTTCAATAAACCGACGAACTTCTGGCCCCTCGCCAATGGCAACATGCTGATCTCGGACGGCTATGGGAATTCGCGCATCATTGAGTTCACCAATGACGGCCACTATGTCCAGAAATTCGGCACTGCGGGCGACGGCGACGGCCAATTTAATCTGCCGCACGGCGTCACAATGGATTCGCAGGGGCGGATTTATGTCGCGGACCGAGGCAACTCGCGCCTTCAGGTCTTCGACCGCAACGGCAAGTTTCTCGCGAAATGGACCGATGTCGGCCAGCCTTGGGATGTGTATTACGCGTCCGGGGAAAACGCAATCTATATGTGCGACGGCCAATGGGATCGGATTACCAAGTGGAGCACCGATGGGAAAATCCTGGGAGAGTTAAGCCACTTCGGCAAAGCTCCGGGTGAGGTCGATTTCCCGCACGCGATCGCTGTCTCGCCGGACGGCAAGGACATTTATGTAGCGGAAATCAAGAATTGGCGCATCCAGAAGTGGTCTTCTCGCTAAAGTTAACGATGGCTGCCGGTTCGGCGAATGCACCCGCATTCGCTGAACCGGCGGCTTGACTTTTTCGAACCTCTTACGAGCAATCGCTTCCGCTCGTTTCATACTCTTCGTGGTCGTGGCCACACCAACTGCGTGCGCGACGACGGTCGCCTTATTGCTCCGGCCTCTTAGGTAACTCAAGATAACTGGTAACGCCGATTGCATAAATCCAAGTAAAGCATCGCGGCTGCGGCCAACCTCCATTTGTCAAGATGATACGATTCGGTGGAGATGAACCCGCGATTCCCATGTTGGATATGCTTGTAGTAGCGCTGCTAAATCCGCAACCGAGAAGCCATTGCTCTATTGCGTCTTAGCAGTAGAGCGAATTTTTGTGAGAAATACAGCTTGTTCAAGAGCGAAACCAGTAGGTATCGATAGACTTCGGAGATGCCGCGTTTGTAAAGGCACGGTATGCCGTTGACGGAGAACGCTCTCGGTGAACGGTGCCCCTACGGTCGATGAATTGATTCGCAGCATCGTGTCCATCCACGCTGCTGAACGGTATGAACACCCGTTGCATGTGAGAGAACCAGCCTACGGTTTAAGCCCCAACACAATCGCCGGATTCGTCTTTGCCATGAGGTCGATGTCCTCGACGGAAATGCCCTGTTTGTGCAGGGCTTGCATGAAATTGAGCAAGGCCTGGGGATGGTAGTAGTGGGGAGCGTTGGGCCCGGCGCCGCCGAAGTCGGTGCCCAGCACGCAATACTTCGGGCCCACCGTGCGAATGCTATTCGCGTAGACCTCGATCGTACGCTGCGGAGTTGCACCGATCACGCTGTTGTAAACAAATTCAAGGTAGGCGCCGTCGCTGGCTGCCTGCTTCAATTGTTCCGGCGTCATGTTGACGAAAATGCCCGTCGGGTTGGTGGCCACGATGTGCTTTACCCCGCGCAGGTGCGCTTCATGAATCACCATTGCGGCTTCATTGCCTGAAATGTGGCCGGTCTCCAATACAAGTTCGGGGTGCTGCGCGATGAAGTCGATTACCTCAAGCACTTCCGGGACCAGATGGCCGTCCTTCGTAACGGGCACGAAAGGCCGGTTCTCCTTCAATTTCGTTACAAAGCTCTCGGAATCCATGGTGGGCATCCATACGACCTTGCCGTAGCCGCCCTTCATCGCGGCCATGTGCTTCACGGCTTCGAGATTAATGCCGCCCACGGACCGGTTCAGAACAACACCTCCGAAAACTTCCAAGCCCGGAACTCGCTTCCGAACCATGTAGGCGAGCGCAGCCGTCGAGTCCCAATGATTTTTCAGGACTATCCCGCGCATGCCGGCCTCTTTGGCAAGCTGCGCCACATCGTCGGCGTCAATCGAGCGATCGATACTGTCCGGAGAGCTATGCACGCGGAAGTCGAACGCGCCGTTCAGGCTGATTTCCGCCTGTCCGTGCGCGGACGCCACGATCAGAACTAGGCAGATGCACACCCAGCCGAATTGCCTGATGAAAAGGCCCAAAGATTTCATAAACATCAGATTCTCCTGTATGGGTTTGATGGCACAAATTGCGGCAAATCGCCAAGGGCCGCTGTTAGCGGCCCTTCGCAAGCACCGTTCTCGCTGAACGACTTTAGAACACATACTTCAGAGAGAATTGCATCAGCCGCGGGTTCACCGATGTGCTCGATATCTGCCCGAAGTTAGTCGTGCTCACATCAACGCTCGTAGGATTGGCGAACTGCGGGTGGTTGAATGTGTTGAAGAAATCGGTTCGGAATATAAGAGTCGCATCTTCGCGGAGGCCCCCCACGACGGTTCGCTTCTGGATGGTCGTATCGAAGTTAAACTGGCCGGGGCCGAGGATGGTACCTAATCCTCCGTTTCCCCAGCCCGTTCCTCCGGTACCGGCGACGCCAGGTGTGGCACCAACAATCGGTACCGTACCGAATGCGGCCCTGTTGAACCAACCCCCGCCCGGGCAAGTCGTGAGTGTATTCGCGCACCCGAGACGATTCTGGTCGTTTCCACCGGCAGTACTGCCGACATTGGCAGCGCCCATTCCCGCAGCATACTCCGCTGTGGACATTTCCCCCGGCGAGGGCGTGCCAAACCCGTAAATAGCCGCTCCTCGAGTGTCGATCGGAGTTAGTGGCTGCCCGTCCTGGACTATGGTCACGCCCTCGACGCTCCAGCCATCGACGAGCTTGGAAACCAAACCCTCATGCTTGCCGAAGGGCAGCTCGTAGTGGTAGTTGAGAGTGAGCCTTTGCGGCCGATAGAGTGGGTTTAGTCCATAGGGTGTTATGGTGGCATCGTTATAGTTGACGTAGGTGGCTGAACTGAACGATCTACTGTAGCTGTATGTCGCCTGGAACGTGAGGCCATGCGATAGCTGCTTTTGCAGGGTCGCTTGCACGCTGTTGTACTTGGAAAATTGACTATTGAAATCGCCGAAGAGACCGGCAGTCGAAAATCCCAGGTAGGGCACGCGCACATTCGCGTTCGCGTCAGTGTTGACGGTAATTCCGTTAACGGGATTGGAAGGGCTTGCAAGGATCGACTGATTCCTCTCCAACTCGGTATAGCCAGACTGTGGGAAAATATGGATCGCGTGACTCCCCACGTAGCCCAATTGCAGCACCCAACTAGGCGCGAATTCATATTGAACCGTCAGATTGTATTGATAG
>JBEKCU010000096.1:0-13436 GCA_050014735.1 Candidatus Acidiferrales bacterium
ACCCATCCCCAAAAAATGCGGCCGGAACCGTTTGCAAGAGGATTGATCGTGAGCGCCAGAGTGAAAGCAACCTTACTGATCCCGAGTGTATCTGCCACGGAGCCCACCTGCGCTGTGACCATCAGCCCGCCGATGCCCATCATCAGCATCATCGCGTACAACACATAAAACTGCGGGGTCCTCAGCATCTCGAACGATGTGAACTGTTCGGCATGGCTTCGCAACTTGAACCGGCTCGTCGTCTTTTTCCCCGCAACCTGCGGATCGTTTGGATCGGGATTGACCAGGAATTGTGAAGCGCACAACATGATAATTCCTTGGGCGATCCCAGTGTACAGGAATGCGGCACGGTAATTCTCCACGCGAATGACGTAGGCGATGATGGGTACGAACAGTGCGGCGCCGGAACCGAACCCCGCAGCGATCAAGCCTGAAGCCAGCCCCAGCTTATCCGGGAACCACTTCAGCCCCGTGGAAGTCGAACCGCAATAAATCAACGCAGCGCCGAATCCGGCAATCGAGTAAAGAACATACAGTTCGGTCAGCGTGTGGGCCCGGCCCAATCCAGCCCAGCCGAATCCGCACAAAACCGCGGCAACGGACATGAATGCGCGCGGCCCGAGCCGATCCATCAGCCAGCCGGAGAGGGGCATCATCCAGGTTTCGAAAATAATGAAGAGCGTGAATCCATATTGCACTTCGGACAATTTCCAGCCCGTCGCGCCCATGATAGGCTTGACGAAAAGAGCCCATGCGTACTGAAGGTTTGCGATCATGATCATCGCGATCACGGAAGCGATAAGCCGGACCCAGCGATTCATTGTCGGTTGTCCTTTCAGAACAACTCAAATATTCGCACTGCGATTTCAATTTTTTGTCAATGCCTGCACTCACCGCGGGGCACGGTTCACCGCGAACGTTCACCGTGGATCGTGCCCATACAACTACGTTGCTTAACTGGCCTTCTTAAGAGTTTTCTCGAGCAGTTTCGTGCAAACATAGACAGTTCGCGTGTGAGGCATCGCCACGCCCAGGCGCTCGCCAATTTCAAGGACTGCGCCGACGACGGGTCCGAGCTCAAGTGGCCGCCCCAATTCCAGATCTTGCAGCATGGAAGTCTTGTGCTCGCCCACTTTTTCCGCGCCGGCAATTCTCTGTTCTATGCTGATCGGAAGCTCGACCCCTAGCTTATTCGCAACCGCCGCAACCTCCGTCATGATGCTCCGTACAAGTTCACGCATTTCCGGATCGCGCGTAATCTGTGCGATGGTTGCCCGGGTCAACGCGCTAATTGGGTTGAACGCGACGTTGCCCAGAATCTTTACCCACAGCTCGTTTCGGAACCGTGGCGTAACGGGCGACTTGAATCCAGCCTTGATGAACGCGTCCGCAATCAGCCGAATTCGCTCGGACTTGCTCCCGTCCGGCTCGCCCAGCGAAATCCGGTTCCCTTCCGTGTGCCGAACTACGCCGGGCTCGACAATTTCGGTAGCCAGATAAACAATCGATCCCACAACGCGCCGCGGATCGAAGCACTTCCCAATCACACCCCCAGGATCGACACTCTCAAAATGAAGTCCTGTCAGTTCTCCCGCGCCCAGTTGAAAATACCACCACGGAATTCCGTTCTCCATGCTAACGACGCTAGTCGCTTCCGTAACCAGCGGCGAAATCTGCGGCGCAAGCTGCGTCAGGCTGTGCGCCTTCACGCCCAGAATAATCACGTCGACGGGACCCGCATCCTCAAGCTTCTCGATAATTCTCGGCCGCACCTCGAAGTCGCCCTCGGCACTCAGCACGCGGACTCCGTTTGCCTGCATCGCGCGCAGGTGCGCCCCGCGAGCAAACAACGTGACGTCCTCCCCGGCCCGGTGCATGCATGCGCCGACGTAGGCTCCGATAGCGCCCGCCCCGGCGATGAGAATCTTCACTTTGTTTCACTTCCAGCGGTCGCGAAGGAAGCCGCCACCGCTCCACGCTGGATTTTGCCGGTCGCTGTTCGCGGAATCTTTTCGACGATGTAAAGCTTCTTGGGCCGTTTGAACTCGGCGAGGTGTTCCTTACAGTATGCGAGGATCGCCGATTCCTGTTCCGGCGAACGCAACACCACCGCCGCCGCGACTTCCTCCCCCCACGTGGGATGCGCAAAACCGAACGCGACAGCTTCGGCAACCGCGGGATGGGCCAGCAGCACCTCATCGATTTCGCGCGGAGCAATTTTTTCGCCACCCCGGTTGATGAGTTCCTTGATGCGGCCCGTCAAGATCAAGTATCCATCTTCGTCGAGATACCCCTGGTCGCCTGTCCGGAACCAGCCGTCCGTGAAGGATTTTGCGTTGGCCTCGGGATTGTTCTCGTATTCCTTGACGACATTCGGTCCCTGGATCACGACTTCGCCCCGTTGTCCGCTAGCCAAGTGATTGCCCGCCGCATCCATGATGCTGACCTTCACTCCCGTTCCCGGGCCAACCGAACCGGGTTTCCGCACCTTCGGAGGCTCAGGGTTCGAGCACATTTGGTGGGAGGCTTCGGTCATGCCATAAGCCTCCAGCACAGGCGCGCCGAAAACGCTTTCCATGTTCTGCATCATTTCCGGTGGCAAAGCGGCGCTGCACGAGCGAATGAATCGCAGATTTTCAGATCCTGCCGGCCGCTCTCCTCCGGCGCGAGACAAGAGAAGCTGATGAATCGTGGGAACAGCGGAGTACCAACTCGATCGCGTGTCGCGTACAATCCGCCAGAACGAAAGTGGATTGAACTTTGCCGGCACAACGACAGTTCCGCCGGATTGAAATGTAGAAAGCACCGACGCCACCAGTCCATGAACGTGAAACAACGGCATCACGCACAGCGCCACATCGTCTGGCGTGAGCGAGTAGGTATTCACGATATTGCGCGCGGAAGCCCCTAAATTTGCGTGGCGAATGGGCACGCGCTTCGGACGCCCCGTGCTTCCGCTGGTGTGCAACACCAGCGCAATATCGTCAGGCGAAGGCGGCGCAGCTTCTTTTCGGCTGCCCGGCACGCCCTCGATTCTGACGAATCCCTTCTCATCCATTGTCACCGCATGGACAGGTACTTTGCCTTGAGCCGCCTGCCGCGCTTCTTCGGCTCCGTCCGGCGGTAACAAGAGCAAACGCGCGGACGTGTCATCCAGATAGAAGCTCAATTCATCCAGACGATATCCCGGGTTGAGCGGCGCGGCCGTGCCGGCAATGGACGCCGCAAGAAACGTCACGATGGCTGGCAGGCCGCTGGGCAGCACGGTCGCGACTCGATCTCCGCGTTGAATCCCCAAGGTGGCCAAGTCATCCGCCATCGTCATCACTTGCTCGCGTAAACGCTTGTAAGTGACCTGCATTCCTGATTCGGGCAAGATCACAGCAGTTCGTTCGGCCGGAGCGGCGTGCAAAATCTCCAACAGGTTATTTGAATCGGACATGGTTTTTGTTTGGACTCCGGCTGGATATAGTACCAAATTTATGTTGCACAGGCTTTAAGCCTGTATGGATGTCGGTAGTGACTCAGATTTGCATTTCCGAATCAATTCAGATTGCCCAGCCAGAATCGAGAGGTTACTTGGTCGAGCCAACGTCTCGCCGACGGGACTTGCCTTCCACGACGAAAAATCCGCCGGCGAGACGCCGGCGGTACCAAGAGTAGTCCTCACATCCGAGCGTCGCGGAACGTGAGTCACTACTTTGTTCCATTCGTGTGGTCCAAGTCACACGGGCCGAAAGTGTGTGCTACGAACGGCGATTAGTTCGATGCGTCCGGCTTTGGATCCGCCGAGGGCGTCGCAGGATTTTCATCCACAGGGTTTGAGGGTTCGAGGATAGCAGGAGTTTGTTCAGCGGTAGCATGATGAGGTGATCCCATCCCAGTAATCCAGGATCGGTCCATGGGATACACTTCCGGGTCGAAAATGACCGTGTACATGTGCCATATCAAAATGGAAAGGGTCGCAAGAATGGCTTCGTAAAAGTGCAGAGCCGTGGATGCATCCGTCACCCACTTTGGGAAATGGCGGAGAGCAAAACTGTTGAACCAAAGCAGAAATCCCGTCGCAGCCATCACGAACGTTCCCCACATAAACGCCCAGTATTCGATCTTCTCGACGTACGTAACGCACCCCGAAAAGACAGGGGGAGTTTTTGAAATTCCCAAATTATAGAGAAGCATTTGCTGCAGCTCGCGAGCGTCGCGAAAGGTGAGCTTCATGGAAGCAAGGAGTGCTCTGTCGCGCCGGTCCCGAACCAGGTCCACGATGTGGTAGGCAAGCGCAGCCAGCAGTACGACGGCAGCCGCTCGATGCAGAGTTCCACGAAACGCAAAGCGAGTTTCCCACATCAAAATCGGGCGCACCCACCATGAGTCAGGAAACTTGAGCGCAAATCCCGTGACCACTAGCAAAGGAAAGCTCACAACAACCAGCCAATGAGCAATCCGGAAGTGAAGATTCATTCGTTCCACATCCGGCTGCGTATGGACTTGCCGCATCGATCGCGCTTTGCGCAGAAAATCGATGGCATGATGGAACAACATGAAGGCCACCACCAGGGGAATGAGAAGCCAATACGCTCGCCGTATCCATTTCACGACGACGCCCTCGGTGCCTGCGGCTGCCCCGACGTGTACAGGGCCAATCGCGAATGTCTCGCCGGCCCCGGGGTGGCACTTCCCGCACGTATGGGCGAGATTGGCCGCGTTCACGGTGGAGCGGGGATCGCTCGAAGGGAAAATATTGTGGATGCCGTGACAGGATGCGCAGTTCGCGACAGTCTGCGAACCGGACCGCGACGCGAGCCCATGAAAGCTGTCCGCAAAAGTTGGCACGCGGTCAGTCGGCAGATTGTACCTGGCCTCGATTCGCTCGTCGCCATGGCAACGTCCGCACGTCACGACTGAAACGCGCCCCGGACTCACCGTCGATTCCGGGTCAGTTGGTGCAAGGATGTTGTGCTCGCCGTGACAGTCCGTACATACCGGAGCGTCGGGTGACCCTGCCACAACTGCCTTGCCGTGAACGCTCTCGTTATAGACCTTCGCAATCTCCGAGTGGCAAGCGCCACAGGTGGCGGGAATATTCCAGTGGTTCGTTTTGGAACGCGAGTTGCGGCCGGAAAGCACGGCGTGGCTGGAGTGGCAATCCGAACACGTCGGCGCGTTTGCGTTGCCCGCAGCCAGGGCGCGGCCATGCACGCTGAGCCGGAATGCTTCCACGGGATGGGCAAAAGGAATTTGATACTTGGCAAGAAAATTCGGATTTGAATGGCACGAGGCGCAGGTATTTGGGAGATTCTGCTTTGCGACCGGCGAGAGTGGATCGTCCACGCCCACAATTTTGTGCACTGCGCCGTGGCAAGCCTCGCAAGACGCACCGTTCGAATCCCCTTTGGCCATGACAGTGCTGTGCGTACTCGATAGAAAAGCCTTAACCTCGTCGCCGTGACAAGACGCGCATTGCTTTGGCATGATGCCGTCCGCTGCCTGCGTATTGTGTGCTGGGCCGTGGCAACTCATGCAGGCATCGGCACCGAGAGTTCCATGCACGCTCTTTGGCACGTCCGCCGCCTGATCCGCATGGCATGAGGCACATTCCACCTTGGCAATGCGTTTCGGATGCGGATATTCCTTGATGTCCGTATGGCATGAAGTGCAATTCAGGACCGCGTGGACGCTGGCTTTGTGCCTTGCTGGATCGACGTAAAGGACTTGTCCCGAGTCGGATTTCAAGTCTTTATTATTGTGACAAACCAGGCAATCCCCATCGGAATCGGCGGCGGGCTTGGCCGCGGTAGCAGCGGAGCAAAAGAGGAGCAGTCCAAAGGCTAGCGCAGCAATGAATTGTAATGGTCTTGCTCTGGGCATAAGGCGTTCCAAGCCGTAGTGTCCGCGGCAGATTCGCGCTATTTCATTCCCAAATCGCTTAGGACTTTTGGATTGGGCTCGTCCACCGCGAGAAGAGTATGGCAAGCATCGCAATCGTTGGATATCGTGCGGCCATCGGCGGAGGAATGACTGCCATCGTGACAGCGGAAGCATCCTGGAAAATCCGCATGGCCAAGATTGTTCGGATACGTGCCCCATGTAATCTTCATTGCGGGGAAAACATTGCGCAGATAAATCGCCTGAGTCTCTTGTATGGCTGCGTCGATGGCGGATCGCTTTTCACGGTAGGCGTCAGGATAGGATGTGCGATAGAAATCATTCAAAGTTGCCGCAATGCGAGACGCGGCTTGGTCGCGGTCTGGGTAGCTAGCCTTCAGCACCACCGTCGCCTGCTTCTTGATAAATGGCAGGTCTGGGCTAATGCGACCGAGGAACATCGCCTGATCCAGTGCTTGTTCCGGCAACTGAAATGTATGTGCCGGACGATTGTGACAATCCACGCAATCCATGGCGCGGGATTCTCCGGCAGCGAGCTGGGTTGCGGTGGGCTTTACGTCCGTCGAAACATATTCGACTTTTTTCCCGGTGTCATCCACATACGTAACTTGCGGTAGCACTTGCCTCTGCCGGTCCGTGGCAATGTATTGAACTCGCGATTTGAGGTCCAGATGCCGTCCGTGGATTCCAACGGCCTCCTGGCCGTTGTGTCCCCCAATCTTCATGAGCAGCACCGTCGTGAGCGGCGTGTTCTTTTCATCGTCAGAGTATTTCTTCCGCACGATCAGTCGGTCCCCTGTGAACATGTCAGGCCAATGACACTGTTCGCACGTTTCGCGCGCTGGGCGCAACTGTTCCACGGGCGAAGGAATCGGCCGGTCGTAGGTGTGAAACGTGACGGCGAACACCTGCCTGACGCCCGAAATCTTCGAGCGCACGAACCAACCGGCCCCGGGCCCAATATGGCATTCCACGCAAGTGACGCGCTGATGCGGGGAGTTCAGGTAGGCGGTAAACTCCGGCTGCATCACGGTGTGGCAGGTTTGTCCACAAAAGTTTGCCGAATCCATATACTGCACGCTTCGGTAGGATCCCACGCTGAAAATAACAACGTTCAAAAGGGTCAAGCCCACGACCCACATCGCCGCATGACGGAAAAGAGGCCGGCCGAAATCGATCTTGGGATATTCCTCGGGCAGTTCACCTGCTGCTTTGAGTTTGTGGCGATGCAAGAGCGCGCCGATCGGAATCATGACGAGCCCGAGCAGAAAAAACGCCGGGAGAACAAGAACGAAAATAACGCCGATGTAAGGATTGATCGTCCGAGCAGTCGTGAGATCGAAAGCCCAGAATCCGATCATGGTGATTGCCGAGCTTGTGGTGAGGACGGCCCCAATGATCGTCAACGCGTTATAGGAAAGAAAGACGGCGGGCCGGAACCAGTGGGGAACGCGCTCAGAAAGTGTCATAGGATGATCAGAAATTACAGTTCCTTCCCGTTGGGGCTTGTAATTCCCGGGAATGAAAGTCGGGAAAACCGAATGCTCATCCGAAAAGAGCCGCGCATTCCCGCGACTACTTTTTCCCTAATGCACGAACGTAGGTGACGAGATCCTTAATTTCAGTATCCTTCAGTTTATCGGCGTACTTGGGCATCTTGTTTTTGCCGTTGGTAATAATATCGGTCATGTCGGCAACGGTTTCTTTCTGAACGTCCGGGTCGTGGAAATCGCGGACTTTCATCGCCTTCCCAGCAGGCGTAGCGCCCATGCCATCGGGACCGTGACAACCGGCGCACTTTGCTTTGTAAGTTGCCTCTGCGGTGCCTTGCGCGCGCATTGCCGGCACACAAAGCAGCAACAATGCGAGTACTAGGGTAAGTTTCGCGCCTGCATTTGTCATTCTATTAAGCATTTGATGTTTCCTCCTAAAATTGAAATCCTTCAGAATGCATATCGTGCCGAAAACGTTATATTGGTGCCGTTGAAATTCTGCGACGGGAGTGTTGCAAGTCCGACTGGGTTCGCCACGCCATGGTCGTTGTATCCATAATAGTTCCAAGACGTTTTGTAGGTCAGGCCCTTATAGATGTCAATCGCCAAGCTCGCGAGCGGCTTGACATAGTTGAAATCCAGCGTGCCGGTTGGCGCCATCGGATTGAGAAAGGTCGTATTGCCGCGCACGATGCTTCCACCATAACCCAACATGGCGGTCACACGTTTATACGGCTTCCACATTACGTCGCCGAACGCGTAGTAGTCCATGCTTGAATACGAAGAAAGTGTCCCCAGCGGAGAAGTTGCTCCCGCGATCGGGCAAGGTGTCGTGAAAACAGTTGAACCGGTATCGGGGAAGCAGATCTCCGTCTGCGTAAAAATATCCATGTATGTATAGCCAAAATCAACCCACAGCTTGGAATTCGGGGCGAGAGTGGCGACAAAGCTGTACGAGCGGCCGTGTTCCAGGTTATTGACCATTGATACGTTGTCCCGATTCTCGTGGATATCCACGGTGCCGGTTATGTTCGCCCAAGGAGTCGGAGTGTACCTCACGTTGACTTTATAGCTTTGAAGTTGCCGGGGGCTGATGCGCGTGAACGAATTGTCATTGTAGCCAAACATGAGGTCCCCATTAATTCGCAGCTTGTCGGTGGGCCGCGCCGAAACTCCGAGCAGCGCGGCATTTTCATGAATCTCGTACAGGTTCCGCGCGGTGTCGTTGCCCGCTTCCGCCACCAAGTTCGTGGGCGAACCTTCTTGTATCGAACCGTTTGCGTTCTTCACGCATGCGGATGGCAAAACGCCTGCAACCAGCGCGCAATCGCCACGGGCCGCCAGAAAATCATTCGCCGCGTTGCCAGTCGGCCCTCCCGGAAAATAAATTTCACCCGTATCGAAAGTTGCACTGAAATCGGAAATAGTCCGGGCCTCATACATATAGCCGAGATGCGCGCTGACTCTATGCGTGATGTCGTATTTCAGTTCGACCGTGTTCGCCCGAATATTCTGCCCCAGGAATTGAGCAGCGAGTTCGTCCGTAACATCCGCGCCCGAACTCGTATTGTGCTGCGGACAGTTCGGGCCGTTGTAAGGAGCCGTGGGACAAAGCGTGGCAAGTGTGGTCGGAGTTACCATTGAAATAGGAAGCGCCAATCCGGTCTGGCCCGCTGTGGGCGGCGTGGCAAACAGGTTCGTTTCGGCTGTCGACCACATGGCGGGAATGCGCCAGTTTTCGTAAGAAAATTCATCGACGATATTCAGCTTGTCGGTCAGCCGGTAATCGCCCGACCAGTTCGCGTTCACCGAAAGCCGCTTGGCTTCCGCCGGACCGGCAGTCGTGCTGAAACGTGTGAGCGTCCGGCTGGCCCAATCATTGATAGCTTCATTAAATCCCGTGGTCGTGTTGTTGCCGCTGCTGTAGCTCACCGCCCCTGTCATGGAAAGGTTCCGGACGTAGGCGGACTCGAAACTGAAACGTTCGGTCGGAAACGTGGATCTCGGATTCTCAACTTGAGAATACGACAAGTATCCATTGCAATTTGACGTTACCGTCGGAGGCGTGGTGCCTGCATTAGTAATCGGACTGGCGCAAGGTGTTGTCCCGACGAAGACAATTCCCAGATCCACAGGTGTGCCGTTTGCCAGCTTGTAACCGAAATTATTGTCGGTGGTCGAGGTGTCGACTTTGGAATAAGTCAGCAATTCATCGAACGATAGCGTCGTTCTTGAAATGCCTCGATAATCCACTCCCGTCCGGTAGGAATTCGTGGTGTTGCGCACGTTCTGATTCAGAATCGTGTCCGTCCCGCCTTCCAGCGTGGTGGATGCGGGTCCCTCGTCGACGTTGCGCGAATATCCCAACCGGATGCGAATTCGCGATTGCGGAAAAAGTGTCAGATCGTAGTCCTGCATCCGGCGGGACAGGTTGAGGTCGTGCGGCGAATTCGCGATCGCCACACCGGGAATTGTGCTCGTGGGGTTCAATGGATTGGCGAGCAGGTTGTAATTCCAGATGTCCTTGTCGCGCCGGTATAACGCCCGGAAATCGTACCACTTGTTCTTTTCAATTCGCAGCCGCGAAACGTCGTTGGGATCGCCTCCGTAACCGAAGTTGCTGAAGGTGAGGTTGTCGAACAGTATCCCCCTGTGGTCGATCGACCTCATGTCAACGGTGTAATCGAAGAGCCGGAACCCGGAGCTAAGGTTTTCGAACGTGTTGTAGTTGTTCAGGTTCCCGCCAATCATGCTGTCCCGGTATCCGAATTCGACGCTCTGCTGAACGTTGTAGTTTCCCGAGCTTTTCCCCGCTGACTCGTCATTGCTCACGGACAAGGTCTGGTCGGGCAGTTGCATCTGCGCACGGGCCGATCCCACACACGTTAACATCAGAGTCACAGCAAGAACTGGCAGCCAGCGGCGTAGTCGCGAAGCATCTTGCTTCCTGGATGCCGCGACAACTTCGCGTGCTGCCATCCTGATTTCCTTGTTCCCTTCCAAACCCCTGAAATTCATCGCGGCCCCCTATTTGAAGAGTGTGTGATCGACATTCGATCCGTGAATCTGCGTGTGGCAGAGCGTGCAGGCCTGATACTGCGCGGCCTGGTTATGGAAGGAGGGGGCGCCGGGCGCATTGGCGAAGGAAGTAGTATGGCAAGATAAACAAAGTAGGTTCACATTACTAACTTTCAGAAGGTGTACGTTGGGTGAGCCGTGCGGCGTATGGCAGGATTGGCAGCCCTCCACCTTCACTGGCTCATGCTCGAATACAAATGGGCCTCGCTTGTCTGCGTGGCACGTAAAGCAAGCAACATCCTGAGCAGCCGAGGTACGGACCTGACTCGGTCGCACCGTGCCGTGGGGATTGTGGCAGTCGCTGCACTGGACCAGGCCCTCGTTTACTCGGTGATGGAAAGGCATCTCGAATTCGGCCTTCTTATCGAGATGGCACGAATAACAAAGCGCGGGTTGGGCCTTTACGAGGAGGAATTCCCTTGTCGTAGCATGGTGCGGCGAATGACAAGCAATGCAACTGACATCGTTCTTTGTGTGAATTGAGTTGATGGCGTTCATGTGCTCGGTGCCACCGGCATGGCACGTCATGCACCGTTCGTTGATTTGCTTTGTCGAAGCGTTCTTAAACGTGAAAATCTTTGTGACGTCGCCTCCACCTGCAACGTGGGCCGCCCCAGGGCCGTGGCATCCCTCGCAGCCTTGTTTCGAGGGACCCCCTCGCGTGTCGCTCATCGTTTTCCAATGCGGAGTCTTTTCATAATTGTTGAACATATCTTCGTGGCACGTCTTACAAGTCTCGGCGCCCAAGTAATCGGACGTATCCGCCGCGCCAGGCGTTTTGGTCTGGCCGGTAGATGACGCGACAGCAGCCTGCGATCGAGGGGTCCCCGGGATCGGCCCCGCACTTGCAACGTGCGAACCGAGGAGCGCCCCCGCAAACAAGAACCACGTGATGAGAGAACCTAACGCACGATTCATTTGCCTCCCCCGTTGATATCCCCTGCACTAATTCTTTCCGTTCAATAGTCCTCGGCATTTTAAATGGCAACTTCAAAATGTTATGTGATTCACATCACAAATTGGATTCAAATCTCAGATCGTTATGATTTTTATGCTTGGCTCGCAGATTGCTGGCATTGAGCTGTGAACTCGCAAGTATAAAACCCAAAGAATAAGAGACCTTCCCGCATCGCATCTGTTCACAATCGAACACATTCGCCGTGCAACATCGTTTTTTCACTCAAAATAAATACGAGCAGAGGTCCCAGAACCATCTAGCAGTTAAAAACGCATTCTTTCCGAATGCGATCGGCAAAGGAAGGGGGGGTTAAGTACCTTGCACCAGCCGCTCAAGTCCCGGCTGGTCCTTGATAGTGACACTCGATCCTTTAATATTCAAGAGGTTTTTCTTCTTGAAGTCCGCAAAAAGTCTCGTGACGGTTTCCCGCGACGCACCAATCATCTGAGCAATCTCTTCATGCGTGAGGGTCAGACTGAATTTAATGGCTCCGTTTTCCGATTTGTGTTGCGCGCTCCAATCCAGAAGGAATCGCGCAAGCTTCTCCCCCGCCGAATGCGAGAGGCCGATGGTGCGCATTTCCGCGAAGGCCGACTGGTAGGTTTCGCTGAGTTCTTGCGCCACGCGCAAGGCCGCTTCGCCGTGTTCGCGCAAGAACGCAAGAAAATCGGTCCTGCTGATGAAATTCGCCTGAGTTGGTTCGATCACATCCGCGGTGACTTCATATGGCCGACCGGAAATCGTCGCGGGCAAACCCAGAAGGTCCCCGGGCTCGGAAATACGGAGAATAAGAGTCTTGCCGTCGGAGGCGGAAGTGGAAAGTTTCACATGCCCGGAACAAAGAATGAACACTCCGCGCGAAGGTTGCCCCTCCACGAAGAGCGTCGCGCCTTTCGGATAGGTAGCCGATCCCGTAATCTCCGAGAGCCGTTGCACCGCCACAGGGGAAAGGTTGCAGAAAAGGCGATCTTCCTTATGAGGGCACGTAACGCAGTTTTCGATGATTTGTAATCCGTATGGCGAGCGCATTGATTTGCCCCCTGCGATTATGCTCCCCCTTCCACGGGTTACAAAGTGAAATCGACTTAGCGAAGGTGGTTGAAAAGTACTCATTGTTCCATCCTCGGACGAAGTCTAGTCGCATATTAGATCTGGAAACGGTGTCCCACGTCACACTGCGATGTGATAGCGGTCACATCCCAGGAGAGGCAATACTGGCCATAATTTCCCAGACCACTGAAGGAGGCGCATCATGCCGAAAGACGATCGAAATACCCTGGAACTTCTAAAAGCCGAACTCAACTTCGTGAAGAAGGGCGGATATGGCCGCTCGCCGCGAGAGCCGTGGAGAGCCCAACTTATTTTTGAAGACTCCCCTTCCTGTATGAATTACGACAGCAAGGAGAATAAGGCTCCCTGCGCCGAATGTGCTCTGATGCAATTTGTTCCGGCCGATAAACAAAGTGAAAAAGTGCCGTGCCGCCATATTCCCCTCACCCCTAACGGCGAAACCATTAATGAACTCTATCGCGGAGGGACCCAGCAGGAACTCGAAGATGCGCTGGCCGACTGGCTGCGTGGTGAAATTGCAAAAATAGAGGCTGAGCAGGTGGCAAAAGCATGATCGCTTGCCTTCGACTCTGAGAAACAGAGACAGTTTCGAGCAAGCGTTCGATAGAACGACAATTTGGATTGATCTCGGAGGGGCGATATGTTCCGGAATCTTCACCCAAAATGTGCGAATTTTGTCTGTGAAAAATCTTTTGACTGGCTGGCCGGTGGAAAGCTGTTTCGGTTCCGCCGCAATCCCAGCCACTCCGAAACGATGGATGGAAGTTTGGGCGGGTTCAATCACGTTCACAATATCGAGCATTTCTGGTTGTGCGAGCGCTGCTCGCACATCTATACGCTCGACTACGAACCCGGCCGAGGAGTTTTAATCCGCCTGCTATGGCCAGAACTTCCAGCAGCGGATAACAGAATGCGCCTGCCTGCGTCCTGAGGGTTCCAGACTCAAG
>JBEKCU010000097.1:0-13415 GCA_050014735.1 Candidatus Acidiferrales bacterium
GCAGCATCCGTGCACGATCGTCACGGACTCGCTTTTATTTCGGTCTTGACGGACCCGACATTTGGCGGTGTTACGGCAAGCTTTGCCTCGCTCGGAGATATTTTAATCGCGGAGCCTGGCGCTCAAATCGGTTTCGTCGGGCCACGGGTCATCGAACAGACCACCGGTATTGCGCCCCCGAAGGATTCGCACCGTGCGGAGACCCTGCTGAATGCTGGATTGATCGATCTCGTCGTCGGTCGGCAGGACCTGACGTCGGTGATTGCATATCTCATCGCCCATTTAGGCCGTAATAAGGCTAAAGAAACGGAACAGGAAAGTTTGCCGCCTCCGGCCGAACATAAGCGTCTCCGCGCCTGGCAAACAGTGGGGTTGGCGAGGCATTCGGGGCGGCCCACGGCCAGGTACTACATGGGCCGCATGACGTCGCGGTTTCTCGAACTCCACGGAGACCGCTGGAGCGGCGACGATCCCGCAATCGTTGGTGGCATCGCGGAATTCGATGGCGACACGGTCATCATGGTCGGGCAGGACCGCGGAGGCACTCCAGAGGAAAAGCTGGCTTCGCACGACGGCAAGGCTTATTCGGAGGGATACCGGAAATCGATTCGGCTGATGAGGTTGGCTGCGAAGTTTCGTATTCCTGTTATCACGCTTGTTGATTGCCCGAATGCGCAGGCGACATTCGAATCCGAGCATCGCGGAATTGCCTATGCCCTCGCGCGAAATCTTGCCACCATGGCGAATCTCCCCACGCCCATCGTTTCCGTAATTATTGGGGAAGGGGGCAGCGGGGGCGCGCTCGCGCTGGGCGTTGCGGACCGGGTATTGATGCTCGAGAACGCGATTTATTCCGTGATCTCGCCTGAGGGCGCAGCGGCAATTCTGTACCGCGATGCCGGGAAGGCCGAAACCGTGTCGGACGTCCTCAAACTAACGGCGCAAGACCTTCATTCGCTTGGAATCATCGATACAGTGGTGCCGGAACCGGAGGGCGGAGCACATCTTGACCCGGCCGCCGCGGCGGAAACACTAAAGAGCTATCTAATCTCCGCGATTCACGCATTCCGCGAAGTTCCGATCCGGCAGCTACTGGACAATAGGTACAAGAAATATCGACACATCGGACAAGAGGGCAATTATTGGCGCGAGCGCGTTCGCAGCGGATTCAATGACGTTTTTGGACTTCTCGCATTCGCGGTATCCAAAATGGAAAAATCCGAGCGGAAGCCGAAACACGGAGATACTGCCTCACGCCCGCGTTCGGAAAAAGCGCGCGTTCCGGCTGCGGCACAAAAACGCACGGAGCGTGAATAGATCGCATGAAAGCCCTCGTCAAAAGCCGTGACGCCCGAGGTTTGTGGCTCGAAAACGTGCCTGAGCCCGAACCCGGAATCAACGACGTCAAGATTCGCGTCTTATGCACCGGCATCTGCGGCACCGACCTGCATATTTACGATTGGAACGATTGGGCGCGGTCCACGATTCCAGTACCGCTCGTTATCGGCCACGAGTTTTGCGGCGAAGTCGTCGAGGTCGGATCGAACGTGGCCGACCTCCAGCCCGGAGACCTGGTGAGCGGGGAAGGGCACGTCGTCTGCGGACGCTGCCGCAACTGCCTGGCCGGTCGGCGTCACCTTTGCGCGTACACACAGGGAGTGGGAGTGAACCGCCCCGGTGCGTTCGCCGAATTCGTCGTCCTGCCGATGATGAACGTCTGGAAGCACACCCGCCCAATCCCCCACGAAATTGCTGCGATATTCGATCCATTTGGAAATGCCGTTCACACGGCGCTTTCGTTTCCCGTGCTCGGAGAAGATGTTCTGGTCACCGGCGCGGGACCCATTGGAATCATGGCCGCTGCGGTCGCGAAATTCTCCGGCGCACGCAATGTCGTGATCACGGACGTAAACCCGCAGCGGCTGGAACTCGCGAAGAAGGTTGGCATTTCCGTAACGGTAGATGCGCGCACCGAGCGCCTCCGTGACGTTCAGAAGCGCCTCGACATGCGCGAGGGCTTCGATGTCGGTCTCGAAATGTCAGGCTCGCCCGACGCGTTTCGCGAAATGCTCGCCAACATGTGCCATGGCGGCAAGATCGCCATGCTCGGTATTCCCTCAACGGAAATAGCCATCAACTGGAGCCAGGTCATCTTCAACATGCTCACGATCAAGGGCATCTACGGCCGCGAGATGTTCGAGACCTGGTACAAGATGACCGTCATGCTGGAATCCGGCCTGGACATTTCACCGATCATCACGCACCGCTTTTCCTGGCGCGACTTCGAGAAGGGCTTCGAGGTCATGCGCACGGGTAAGGCGGGGAAGGTAATTCTGGACTGGTCCGACGCAGGTTGAAGTTGGGCAGAAATGGAAATTCGGGCAGTACCGACGATCGCCCGCTGCTACTGGCTAGGTCCGCTAATCTGTTTCGTTTCATTCGAGTAGCGGGGAAAGTGATCCATTTCGTACTGGAATAGCCCCTTTCTCCAAATTCTCCTGTATAATATCGAATGTCATGCTTTCCGGCAGCGCCATGGGATGGGCCTGCCTGAGCGGGTATTTATTCGGTCGGTTATTCAATCCATTGTGTTCGATAATGCATTCGATCATTGATCCTTAGATCTGGGCGGATAATTTTATGATAAAAACGGGCGCGCAAATTCTCTGGGAATGTCTGGAACAACAGGGCGTGACCACGGTATTCGGCTATCCCGGCGGCGCGATTCTGCCCGCCTATGACGCGCTGAAGTACAGCAAGATCCATCACGTGCTCGTGCGCCACGAGCAGGGCGCTACGCATATGGCCGATGGCTACGCGCGAGCCTCAGGACGCGTGGGAGTGGCCGTCGCGACTTCCGGGCCCGGTGCCACGAACATGGTTACTGGCATTGCCACGGCGATGCTCGATTCCTCACCGATCGTTTGCATTACCGGTCAGGTTGGCAGCAAGCTGATCGGCTCCGATGCATTTCAGGAGACCGACATTACCGGCGTGACGTTGCCGATCACGAAGCACAATTATCTGGTGACCCATGCCGACCAGGTTGCGCGGACGATCTCCGAAGCGTTCTACGTTGCAAGTTCCGGCCGTCCCGGACCTGTGCTGGTGGACATCACCAAGGATGCGCAGCAGTCTTCGTGCGAGTTCGACGGGAAGCCTATAAAACCGCAACTTCCGGGGTACAGACCTGATCTTTCGCCCACGCCCGATGAGTACAAGCAGGCGCTGGAACTGATCCATAGCGCAAAGCGGCCGGTGATTCTGGCGGGGCACGGTATTATTTTGTCCGGTGCGATGCAGGAAGTGCGCCAGTTTGCCGAACGCAACAATATTCCCGTCGGCCTCACATTGCTGGGGCTCGGAGCTTTTCCTGCCTCGCATCCTCTGAGCCTGGGAATGATGGGCATGCATGGCGAAGCGTGGTTGAACCAGACAATCCAGGAAGCTGACCTGCTAATCGCGTTGGGGATGCGCTTCGATGACCGCGTGACGGGCAATTTGAAGACCTACGCACCCAACGCGAAAAAGATTCACGTCGAGATCGACCGCGCGGAAATTAACAAGAACGTGAAAGTGGACGTTGCTTTGGTTGGCGATCTGAAAGCCGTGCTGCGCGAACTGTTGCCGAAAGTGAAGTCGCAGGATCGGCACGACTGGTTGAGCTATATCGACCGGCTGAAGGGCGATGTGGCCGTCCGCGATATTCAGAACCTTCCGGACAACGGCCACCTGTACGCCGCGCACGTGATCAACGATCTGTGGCGCGAAACGCTGGGCAGCAACACGATTATCGTTACAGACGTGGGGCAGCATCAGATGTGGGAAGCTCAGTATTTCAAACACGAGGAGCCGCGCACGCTGATCACGTCCGGCGGCCTCGGGACGATGGGCTTTGCGTTGCCGGCGGCGATTGGCGTGAAGGCCGCGCGGCCCGAGGCGGAAGTCTGGGCCATCGTGGGCGACGGCGGTTTCCAGATGACCATGTGCGAGATGGCCACGATGATGCAGGAAAACTTGAAGGTGAACATCGCCATCATCAACAACGGGTACTTGGGCATGGTGCGGCAGTGGCAGGAATTTTTCTACGATCGCAATTACGAAGCCACGCCGCTGCTGAGCCCGAACTTTGTTAAGCTCGCGGATGCGTTCGGAATTCGTGCCGTCGCTGTAGCCCAGCGCTCCGAAGTCGTTCCGACGGTTGGGATGGCCCGGAAACACAGGGGGCCCGTGCTCATCGATTTCCAGGTCGAGCAGGAAGATTCCGTTTACCCGATGGTCGCTGCGGGTGCAGCTCTGCACGAGATGATTCGGCGGCCAAATCCTTTGGAAGAAACCGCGGCGGACGTGTGAGAGACCTATGCTGAATACATTTGTGGTGTACGTCGAAAATAAACCCGGAGTCCTGACTCGCGTGGCCTCGCTATTTCGCCGCCGCGCGTTCAACATCGACTCTCTCACCGTTGGCCGTACCGAGAAGCCGGAAGTTTCGCGCATGACAATCGTGGTCGATGCCGACCGCGATCAGGCGCTGCGCGTCGAAGCGAATCTCTACAAGCTGGTCAACGTGTTGTTCGTCGAGAACATCACCGCAAAGCCTTCGATCTCGCGCGACCTGGCCATGATCAAGGTTTCGGCGACTCATGAAGCCCGTTCCCACGTTCTCGAACTCGCCAATGTGTTTCGCGCGCGCGTCGTCGATGTCGCGCCCGAATCCCTGACCATTGAGATTACCGGCGGCGAGGAAAAGATCGATGGCTTGCTTGAAGTCCTGCGGCCCTACGGCGTGCTTGAAATGGTGCGAACCGGCATCGTGGCCATGCGCCGCGGTACGAAGTCGGACGAAACCGCCGTGCCCGCGACATCGGGCGCAGGTGTGGCTACCGTCGCGAGCGACGATAATGTTTCGTATTCGGTTTAATTAGCATTAAGTGGCACAGGCTGAAGCCTGTGCCACTTAAAGGCCCCTTAACATAGTTACCACAGATGGTAATGCCCATCCCGCCGCGTTATATCCACCCGGATTCCGAACAACCCGGAAATTTGTGCCGGTTCGAGCAATTCTTCTTTTCTTCCGTCCGCCAGAATTTTTCCATTCCTCATTAGCACGACGCGGTCGATCTCCGGAATGACGTCGGAGAGATGGTGCGTCACGAGAACGACGCCAATTCCGGACTGTGCCAGCTCACGCATGGTTTCTCGCAGGCCGTGTTGTGCGAAGATATCCAGACTATTGCTGGGCTCATCGAACAATAGAGTTTGCGGATCGTGAACCAGCGCTCTGGCAATCAGGATACGTTTCGCTTCACCTGACGACATCTCCGCGACAGGGCGATCGGCGAGATGCGGGACTCCGAGCCGCTCCAGCACGGCGTCGGCACGGCTAAGGTGCGAGGATTGCACGCTCTGGTGATCGAAGATGCGCGTGCTCGAGAAAAAACCGGAGAGGACCACTTCGCGTCCGCTCGTTTCGTTCGTACAATCCAGCATCAGATCGTTTGAGACGATGCCGAGCACCGTGCGCAGCTCGAAGATGTTCCAGCGCTCCTGGCCAAGAATCGTCATGGAGGAGCCTTTCCGATATACCGGATAACACTCGCGCGTGATCGTCTTGATGAGAGTGGATTTGCCGCAGCCGTTCGGTCCCAGAATCGCGATGTGCTCGCCCGCCGCGATTCGCAGGCTGAAATCGTCGAGCGCGATGTTGTCGCCGCGAATTACGCGCACGTTCTTCAGATCCACCAGCGCAGGTTCCATGAGATTCGCATTCTCCTTTGTCAATCATAGTATCTCGCGAGCGAGCCTTGTTACGGAATCGTTCAGCGGATCGTCGATCGCCGGAGCTTTGATTGTGGCTGAGGCGGCGCAAATCGTTGAAGGAGCGAGTAGAATTCATGCTTGAGGTGTTAAAAGGAACAGGGACGAGTGGAGGCTGGCATGAATTCTCTTTTTAGATCGGCAATTTTCATGATGGCGGCCGTCGTGCTCTGCGGTCCGGTGGCAAACGCGCAAAGCGGAATTGAAGGTCCCGAGCAGGCGCTGCTGCAATCCGCGAATCGTGAACGCGCAACCCGGGGCTTGCCGCCGTTGAAGTGGAGCGCGGCGCTGGCGGAAGCGGCGCGGACGCACGCGTTGCGCATGGCCCAGGCAAATACGCTCTCACACCAGCTTCCCGGGGAGCCACCGATGCAGGAACGTGCCGCGCGGGCTGGGGCGCGCTTCAGTTCACTCGCCGAAAATGTCGCGGAAGGCCCCGACGCCCCGACCATCCAAGCGGAGTGGATGAATTCACCCCCGCATCGCGCGAACCTGCTCGATCGGCAGATGGATTCGATAGGCGTCGCGGTGGCAACCAACAACGGCACACTGTTTGCCGTCGAGGATTTTTCGCTGGCTTCCGGGGGCATGGACGTAAGCGATCAAGAGAAAATTGTGAGCGGGCTGTTGAAGTCGCGGGGCCTGCAGTTACTGGACTACACGGAAGACGCTCGCCGGTCGTGCGTGCTGGATAACGGCTATGCGGGCCGGCACACGCCTTCGTTCACCTTGCACTACGCTACGCCCGATCTGCGAACTCTGCCGGACATGTTGGAAAAGAGGATCCAAACCGGCCGCTATCGCTCGGTCGTTGTCGGCGCCTGTCCCGCGGATAGCAAATTTGGGTTGTCCAGTTATCGAGTGGCAGTTCTGCTTTTTGAATAGAAGAATTTCGTGGCGCCGTCCCGCCGGCGGGTTATCTCGGTGCCTACGCGTAACAAATCCGCCGGCTCCACAAGAAAGCTCTCCAAACTCTGCTAATCGCCTTTCTTATCGGAATCTTCTTTCTCGGCAAATTGTTGCGACCATGCGCAGACCTCGTTTACTTCCTCCGGAGAGATATACGCATCCTTGTGCATGAAGCGGTAGTTTGCGGGCGGCATGGTGCCCTCCCGGATGAGTTTGCAGATTAATCCCAAATGCTCCTGTCCCTCTTGCGGACTTACTTGCGCCTCCCAATCCTGAAAGTTGATGTGGCCTCTTGCCGTATTCACGTCGCTGACGACTAACCAGGACACAGGAGCAACGTGGCTATACCACGGCCATATCGTTGCGCTCGAATGGCAGTTGTAACAGGTGCGCTCAAGAACGATCTGGACCTTCGTGGGTACCGGCACGTGGGCCTCAAGACTGCGGGACGCATTCACCGGAGGATTTGTCCGGCGAGGTTGCACAAATTGAATGAAAATGAGAACCACCACGAAGCCAATTCCGGCCCACTTTACCCAGTCACGGTTCATTGTATCGCTTCTCCTCAGCGGAAAGCTGTATCTCGAACATTTATATACTTAAGATACGCCAGCTATGTTAGCAAGTCATGTGCATGCTGGGCATAGGCCTGCACGTTCCGGGCCCGCGCTCATCCGTGAATCCGGTGAATGTAAAATTAAATAGTTCCGGTTTGGCCTCGGGCGCCATTCCAGGTAATCGTAGCAGGAGGGTGAAAGTCGCCGGAAATTTTGGGCTGCCTCCCAGACTGGCTTCCAGAGTCTCCTTCTTCTTTCCGGGAGCCAAATCTATTTTGGGCGCGTCATCGGAATCCCCGATTTGTACAGTGCCGCTGGCTTGTCTGGTTTCCTCCGCCTTCAACGGCTTCGTACGATCGTCATACAGATACACTCGGAAGGTTGCGGGAGGCAATAGAACTCCTTCCAAGTGGTGTTTATTGTCCAGGGACATAAAGAAGGTTCCACCGTGCTTTGGCTTGTGGTCCATGTGCGCGCCTTGCGCAGGTGCTGCGGAATTGGAGTCGGTGGCAGGCGCCTGACCTTGGCTTTGCGAAGGCAGACTCTCCGGGCTGGTGAGAGGGTTGCTCGAGTTCGGAATTCGTCCCGCTAAGAGTGGCGCGAAACTTACGGTCGCTGCAACTAACGCGGCAAAGAAAACACCATTCAACGTGCGCACGGGCAATCTCCTTATGAATTGTTAATGCTTCATCGGACACCAATTTATTCGATTCGGCCCAATCGGGCGATTTCTATTCCAAATGCTGAGTATTCGTCTTGTCAAGTACACATTTGTGATTGCTAACAGAGAAAGTATGAATTGGACCCAGAGATAAACAAAACATAAACTTCGCCCGCTGGTTGGGGTCTGAAGGTTAGTGACCTACCGGCGGAAAAGGAGTTATTTATTCTATGAAGAAGACTTATGGGGTGTGTTTGGGTCTATTAGCACTAGGGTTCGTGGGACTTGGGGCTCCCGCCAGCCGTGCGCACGAGCGGTTGGCTACCGATGAAGCCGGAAATGGGAGCGAGATGTCTGCCACGAGCACTGCGAATTCAACCAGTTCCGCCACCGCGTCGAGCCCTGCTGATTTGCGCCAGCGTATAGACGCACTTAAGGCGGAGTTAGCTGATTTGAATGCTCAACTGGCATCAGAGAAGGATTCGGAGCAGGGGGCTCCAGCGACGGCGCAAGAGCAAGCTTCCCCGACGCTGTCGGCTTCGGCAGCCGCGCCAGTGACTACTCCGCCCGCCCCGATGCCTCTCACTACTCCGGCAATGTCAGCGCCGCTATCAACAGCGGTGCCTCACGAAATCTCGGCGGGTCCGTTTGGAAAAGTCCAGGTTACAGGCATTCTCAGCGGCCTGGGTTGGTCGGAAGGAAACTATGTCGCAGGCGACACGCCTACGCACTGGGACCTCGCTAACGCTCAGGCTTTCGTTCAGAAAACCACCGGCGTGGTTCAATTCTACCTGCAAGCGGGGACCTACAACATTCCTGCTCTTGCAACACCCTTCACTCCAACCGGAGAAACGACGAAAGATGTGTTTGGGCCGTTCCCAACCGGCTATGTCAAGTTGGTCAAGGGCAATTTCAACGTCGAGGTTGGCGAATTGCCTACGTTGATCGGCGCCGAGTACACATTCGACTTTGAGAACATGAACATCGAACGTGGCCTTCTTTGGAACCAGGAGAACGCCATCAATCGTGGTATTCAGCTCAATGAAACCTATAAAAAGCTTACCCTGGCGTTAAGCTGGAACGACGGCTTTTTCTCCAACCGCTACACATGGCTGACGGGGTCTCTGGCTTACGCCATCAATGCCTCGAATACGCTGACTTTTGTCGGCGGCGGCAATGCCGGGGTGTACGGTAAGAATACCCTGGCGACGCCTCTGTATCTGAATAATTCCGATATCTACAACCTCATCTACTCCTACACGAAAGGGAATTGGATGATCATGCCCTACTTCCAATACACCGACGTGCCGAAGAATGCCAAGATAGGAATTCTTGAGGGCGCCTCCACGCGTGGCGGTGCAATCCTGGCGAACTATAATTTCAAACACGGGATATCCTTCGCGGTTCGGCCGGAATATATCGCGGCGAGCGGAAAAGTCGGAAGCAGCAACACCAACTTGCTGTTCGGCCCCGGCAGCGGCGGGTTCTCATTCACCCTGACCCCGACTTACGTTAAGGACGCCTTTTTCCTGCGAGGAGACTTCTCAATCGTTCACGCTACGAATTCCACCCCCGGCGACGCTTTTGGCACAAACGGGCTGAAGGTTAACCAACCGCGCGGCGCTATTGAAGCCGGCTTTATGTTTTGAGGTCCTGCCGGAAACGACGCAGGCGATTCTGGTAAGGACAGTAGAGATTACAGGTGGGGAGTGCTTGGCAGGGTCGACGATCCAGGCAAGCGCTCCTCAGAGATTGCCGCGCGATGGAGCATGCACTTAACGCCCCGTCGCGCGGCAATTTAATTGCATTCCATGAATGAGATTTGTTCGTCTAAGCGGTTCCTCTTATTAGTGAAGGGAAAATCTGATATCTCGCGCGGGCCCCCGGGTGAGGCAGGCGGTAAAGGCTCTCGTGTCTTCGCCACGGAAACCCCGCGCGTGAGAGACTGGAATTCCCAGGTAGAATGACCATATAGTGTATGCGCTGCCATGACGCAGCGAGGATTTGAATCTGCGGTTATTACCTGAGGTCAAGCAAATGATGACGAAGGTCGAAGCGATCGTTCAACCGTCCCGATTTGAAGCAGTCAAAGAAGTGCTCACGGAACTAGGAATTGGCGGCATGACCATATCCGATGTAAGAGGGCACGGCCGTCAAAAGGGCCACACGGAAGTTTACCGCGGACGCGAATATACGGTGGACCTCCTTCCGAAAATTAAGATTGAAATGGTGATCCCGGACACTTTGGTGGAAGCCGCGGTCGACGCGATTCTCCAAAGCGCATCGACCGGAAAGATTGGCGATGGAAAAATCTTTCTATCCAAAGTGGATCAAGCGATTCGCATTCGCAACCAGGAGCGTGGAGCTGCCGCTCTCTGACGTATTTTTGTTATCGGCATTGCAAAGCGGACGCCGACCGGTAACGTGCCGTGTGACTGCCGATCGTTCATCTTTGGCATGGTGCAGAGACCAGCGACCTGTTTGACCTGAAATGAAACTCGATAGTCGTACATCTACGTTGCAGGATTTGTATGCCGATGAGTCCGCGAGAATTCGCAAGGACTTTGAGGAATCGGGCAACGGCAAGGCTGCGATTCGTGACCGCACCGAGTTAATCGATTCGGTGGTCATCGAGTTGTGGAACGAAGTGGCGGGGCTGACAGATCCCATTCGGGGATTTTGCATTGCTGCAATGGGCGGATACGGCCGCCGCGGGTTGTTTCCCTATTCGGACATCGATCTCCTCTTCTTGTACGAGAAAGAGGGGCGCGAAGAGTATCTAAGCAAAAAAATCATCGCGCCGCTCAGCCAGGCCCTTTGGGATTTGCACCTTCGCGTCAGTCCCACCACTCGCACGTTGGCCGAGTGCGGGAAACTTCACCGAAACAACATCGAGTTTAATATCTCGCTTCTCGATTGCCGCTACATTTGTGGAGACAAACAGCTCTATGCGCAGCTTCGGAGCCGTGTACTGCCCGGCATGGTGACGCGCGAATCTCAAAGCCTGATGCAGGAACTTACCAGCCTGGCCCGGTCCAGGCATGAGAAATACGGTCAAACGATATTCCATCTTGAGCCCAACATCAAGGACGGCCCGGGCGGCTTGCGGGATTATCAAGTCACTTGTTGGCTCGCGCAGATCGCGGAAATGAAGCAGTCCCGGGAATGGAAAGATGCGGCAGGCCTGCTGCCTGTTCCGCTCCGTTCGGACGCGTCGAATGCCATCGATTTCCTCGATGCCGTCCGGTGTTTTCTTCACTATCGGCAAGGGCGCGACCTGAATGTCCTCACTTACGAACTGCAATCCGAGGCCGCGTCCAAAGGCATCGGACTTCAGGGTGGGCAGGCAGCTTCTCCGAACGACTGGATGCGTGTCTATTTCCGCCAGGCGCGGGCGATCGATCGAATGACGGTTCTGTTCGACGATGTGCCTCGCTCCAAATCAGTGTGGGCCCGGATTTTGGGCGTCCGTAGGTCGCCGCTATCCACCGCCGAATTTATGGTAGTGGATGACCGAGTCTCCTTAGTTAAAGCCGATGTGGTCGAAGATCCCGTAGCCATGTTTCGTTTGTTTGCCCTTGTCGGGGCGCACAATCTGAAGCTGACCGCCGAAACGGAAAACGCAGTCGAGGCCGCGCTGCCGCGAATCCAGAAGTGGGTTTCCACAACGACCGATCTGTGGGATCATTTCCGCAAGATTTTGCTCTTACCGCACGCTGCGGCTGCACTCCGCGCAATGCACCGGCTCGGGTTTCTGGTATTGATGTTCAAGGAATTTCAAGTGATTGAGTCGCTGGTGATCCGTGACTATTACCATCGCTACACGGTCGACGAGCATTCCCTGGTCACCATTGAGAATTTGCACAACCTTTCCACGGCAAGTACCGAGTTGATCGGCAGATTCCGCGATATCCTCTCCAGCCTCGAACGCCCGGAACTGCTCTACCTAGCGCTGCTATTTCATGATGTCGGCAAGGGCATGTCCAACGAGAGTCATGTGGAAGGCAGCCTGACCGCTGTTCTAGGCGTTTTCGAGCGTTTGCACCTGGATTCCATCGGCCGGGAAACGGTCAATTTTCTGATTGCCAACCATTTGCGAATGTCCGCAACCCTGATGCGGCGCGACATTTTCGATCCCGAAGCGGTGCATGATTTTGCCCAGTCCGTCGGGACCATCGAGCACCTGAAGATGCTCACGCTGTTCACTTACGCGGACATCAAGGCGGTGAATCCGGAGGCTCTGACGCCGTGGAAGGCCGAAATGATATGGCAGCTTTATGCCGCCACGGAAAATTATTTGAATCGTTCCGTGGACGACCAGCGCTTGTATGTGGCCGGGGAAGACGCGAAACAACTGGAGCGGCTGGCTCCCGCGGGTGAAGATGGCGTCGAATCCGAGCGCTTCCGTAATTATCTGGACGGCTTTCCGAGGCGCTATTTGCTCACGCACTCCCCGGCGGAAATTTCTGCGCATTACAGGATGTACCGGCGTTTGGGGCATTCCGTAGCGGAGATCAGCATCACAAAACGGAATGATTACTATGAACTGGTGCTTGTGACGACGGATCGCCCTTTTCTATTTTCCAAGATCGCCGGAACAATCTCTTCCTGGGGCATGAACATTTTGAAAGCGGACGCCTGCGCAAATAAGACCGGAATCGTGCTGGATGCGCTGCGTTTTTCAGACAGGTTCCGGACGCTCGATCACAATCCTTCCGAAGTAACGCGGCTGAAACAGCAGTTGGTCGCCGCGATTTCCGGGGAACTGGATGTGGCCGGCCTGATGAAACGAAAATTCCAACCCGAGAGACGTCCCCCGAAGGTCCGGGTCGAAACGCTTATACACCTGGACGATGAATGTTCCTCTCACAGCACCGTCGTGGAAATTGTGGCCCTTGACCGCCCCGGGCTTCTCTATGACATCAGTTCCACATTTGCTGAGCTCAGCTTAAACATTAATGTGGGCCTGATCGATACGGAGGGCGGAACCGCGACCGACGTGTTCTATGTCACGCAAAAAGGCGACAAGCTTTCTCCAGACCGCCAGCACGAACTACAAGCTGCCCTCCAGAGACGGCTGAGCGCTCCAAGCAAGACTTAGCGAAGTCTCCCGACAACTACTCCTGATGCTATATTCGCCAATCCTAAAATTTATGCAATGCTGGAGTTGACTGCGAACAGCCGATCTCGCTAGAGCTGATCTGCGAATAGCCGATCCGGGTCCAGCTGAGCCAACTGGCTGACCAGCGGCCAGACCAGTGACGACCAGCAAATACGCCGCGCGAAGAATCGGTTCACAAGAACGGATTCAACAGTCTGCGAAAAACCCCTTTGCAATGCCTTTCCGAGCGAATCCCTCCGTGCCAACATCTCTGAGACCGTTTTAGTACTCTTAATTAATGAGCAGGGCGAGAAAGAAAAAGGGAAAGATGAACGGGAATTCTCTTGGTTTTGCTTCTTCTGCAAGTTGG
>JBEKCU010000098.1:0-13379 GCA_050014735.1 Candidatus Acidiferrales bacterium
GGCGGATTAGCATAATTAACTGGCACTCAGTTTAATGCTTGAAAAGAACCTCACCGATCTTTCCCGAAAAATATGGCACGGATCGGCCTATACGAAACCGCCTGGTGCCGGCATGTGTTGCTTTCGCAGATGCCGCCCGCATTGTGGGCGGGCATCCGTACTCCCCTGTCCTAAACCGAATTGAACCTCAACCGGGGAACCATTGCCGAACGACGCCGTTGGTTGACACTCCCCGTAGCCTCGGATACGCTTCCTTTTCTTGATTTCATCCACTCCACTAAGTGTCATCTCAAAGGACAGGCGCGCATGGCGGATATGAAGCTTCCAACTCGTTCTGAAGATTTTTCCGAGTGGTACAACCAGCTTGTGCTGCGGGCTGAGCTGGCCGATTATGCGCCGGTGCGCGGATGCATGATCGTACGCCCGTACGGCTGGGCGCTGTGGGAGAACATTACTGCGCAGTTGGACCGGCGGTTCAAGGCAACAGGCCATGTAAACGCCGCATTTCCGCTGCTGATTCCGCAAAGCTTCATCAGCAAGGAGCAATCGCACGTCGCTGGATTTTCGCCTGAGCTTGCGGTCGTCACACACGGGGGGGGCGAAAAGCTGGAGGAACCGCTGGTGATTCGGCCGACGTCGGAGACGATTATCGGCCATGCGTATGCAAAGTGGATTCAGTCGTATCGCGATTTGCCGGTGCTGATCAACCAGTGGAATAGCGTGGTGCGCTGGGAGCTGCGCACGAAGCTGTTCTTGCGTACGCTCGAATTTTTCTGGCAGGAAGGCCACACCGCGCATGCGACTTTTGAAGAAGCCGAAACCGAAACTCGCCAGATGCTCGATATTTATACCGATTTCGCCGTCAACGAAGCGGCGATCCCCGTCATCCCGGGCAAAAAATCATCGTCGGAGCGCTTCGCCGGGGCCGATGCCACGTATTCCATCGAAGCCATGATGGGCGATGGAAAGGCCCTCCAGGCCGGCACTTCGCATAACCTGGGTCAAAACTTTGCCAAGGCGTTCGAGATTCGCTATCTCGATCAAGCGGGCGCCCTGCAGCATTGCTGGACGACTTCGTGGGGGCTTTCTACGCGATTTATCGGCGCCATCATCATGGTGCATGGCGACGACCAGGGATTAATTCTTCCTCCAAGGCTTGCGCCGTATCAGGTCGTCATCGTTCCCATCTTCAAAAGTCACGAAGAAAAGGCCCTGGTTTTCGAAGCCGCGAAGAAAATCCGCGATCAGCTGATCAAGGCCGATATCCGCGTGAAGGTCGACGAGCGCGAGGGTCAAAGCCCCGGTTTCAAATTTAATGACTGGGAAATGCGAGGTGTTCCGCTGCGCATGGAAGTCGGTCCGAAGGATGTGGCTAAGGGCAGTGTGGTCCTGGCGCGCCGCGACAGGCCGGGGAGAGATGGAAAGACTTTTGTATCTCAGGACGGTATCGCCGAGTCCGTCCAGACGTTGCTTACCGACATCCAGAAGGCGTTGTTCGACCGGGCGCTGGCCTTCCGCAATGCCCACACGTTTGAGCCGAGAAATCTTGAAGAATTTCGAGGTGTCGTGGAACAGGGCTTCGCACGATCGTACTGGTGTGGTGACGGGAAATGCGAAGAGCAAATCAAGGAAGAGACGAAAGCAACGCTCCGTTGCATTCCCCTGGAACAGCCTGGCGGGAACGGCGTTTGTATCTTGTGCGGCAAGCCCTCAAAGGAAATCGCCATTTTCGGGAAGGCGTACTGACCGTGGCTGCGGGCACTCTGTTGCTGGTGGAGTCGGTTTCAGCCATAGGGGCTGAATACCGTGCCCCTACGCATGCAAGGTTCAATCCGTGAACCTATTTGTATATAAGGGCAATAGATTCAATTAGATAAGTGGCGTAACTCCGGCGCAACCGCGAACGGACTCACCCTCGACACTCCCGCAGCCCGATGTTAGCATTTTTATCGTGACTCCCTGCGCGAACGCAGTCCCGACTCGCGATGAAACGCCTGCCTCGATTCCGGGCCGGATTTCCTCACGGCTAAGCTTTGGCGGAGCCTCTAGAACACGACGCAACAGGCAGGGAGGCTCGGGAAACCTGAAGGCGATTGTGTGGACAATGATTTTAGTGGCGCTGGTCTATGCTGGCATAAAAGTTATGCCAATCCTTGTGGACGAATATCAGTTTCAAGACGGCATTCAGAATATTGCACGTTTCGCCAGCGTGAATCGCCAGGATAACCCCAAGATTCAAAAAGCAGTCCTGACGGAAGCGGAAAAAGACGACTTGCCGGTTCGCCCAGAAGATATAAAGGTGGAAGGGTCGTCCGGAAATGTTCGAATCAGCGTGGATTATTCGGTGACTGTGGATTTGAGTGTGTATCAGTGGACACTAAATTTTCATCCCACGGCCACAAACAATGCGTTGTTTTAGCGAGCGGGAGCGAGTGGGGCTCTCCCCGCCATGGAAATCAGCCAGAAGCTCCGTAATCGCTCTCCCTGCCAGCGACGATTTTCCCCACTCGATTTGGAAACTCAAGTGCGGGTCTGTACACTTGACTGTGGGACGCATCTAAGGATTTAGGGGCCCGAGAGTCCAGCCCGCTCGCGACAATTTGCGGATCGGCGCTAACTGCGGCTTTTTCGCGGCGGAACGGAGAATTAGCTTGCGTATTCGAATCGGCCGGGGCTTTTGGTTCTCTTGGATTGGCCTGGCCATACTTGGGACAGCCACTTTCCTAATCGCCTTTGCCCTCGGCGTAGGAACGTATTACTGGGTTTCCTACAGCCGGATGATCGACCTGCGCCTTTCGGGGCATATCCAGCAAACCACGGCACGGATTTACTCCGCGCCCATGCGAATCTCCGCAGGAGAACTCTTCACCATCGGGGAATTGGCGGATCACCTGCAACGGTCCGGGTATAGCGAACTCGACGTTTCGGGCACTCCCGGTCGCTATATCTTGCACGCTAATGAAATTGAAATTCGTCCGTCCAGCGAATCCTACTTCGGGGCCAAGAACCGCATCGTTGTCAGTTTCAGCGGCGATCAGATAGCGAAAATCCGCGCGATGGATAATGGCGCCGCGTTGGATTCAGTGGAAATCGAGCCGGAGCTGTTGACCAGCCTGTTCGACAGCTCGCGCGAAAAGCGCCGCGCCGTTCGATTCGACGATATACCGAAGATCATGCGAGACGCGGTGCTTTCCGTGGAGGACCGGCGATTCTTCGAGCATCCGGGCTTCGATCCGATCCGGGTATTTGGCGCCGCGTGGGCGGATTTGCGGCATGGGGCGCGCGTACAGGGTGGCAGCACGATTTCCATGCAAGTGGCGCGCAGCTTCTTCTTCACAACGGACCGAACATTGCGGCGCAAGCTCGCCGAAACCATGGTGGCGCTGGAACTCGAGCACCGGTTCACGAAACAGCAGATTTTGGAACTTTACTTCAATGAGATCTATCTGGGTAATCGCGGAAGCTTTGCGATTCACGGCTTTGGCGAGGCGTCACTGGCGTACTTCAACAAAGATATCCGCGAGCTAACCTTGCCCGAAGCCGCTTTCCTGGCCGGAATCATTCACGCCCCGAACCGCTACTCGACCGCCGAGCACCGTCCCGACCGCGCAGTCGAGGCGCGAGACCGCGCCCTGCTGGCGATGGTTGAAAACGGAGCGATTTCGGCCGCACAATCCAGCGATGCAAGGAAGGTTCCGCTGCAGATCGTTGGGGGCGGACTTGAGGGCAGCACTGCTCCGTACTTTGTGGACATGGTGAAGGAGCACCTGCTCGATCGCTTTTCCGAGGCGGACCTGCTTTCGCAGAGTTTCCGCGTTTACACGACGCTCGATCCCGAGCTCCAGCGCGCAGCATCCGAAGCGGTCGACATCGGAGTCAAAAACATCGACGCCCAGCTCGCGCGGCGATATGCGCGTTGGCGCAAGGAAGGTCAGCCCGCGCCCTTGGCTCAGGTCGGAATTATCGTCCTGGACCCTCACACCGGAGAGATCAAAGCGTTGATCGGAGGACGAGATTACGGCGAAAGCCAGCTCAATCACATCCTTTCCCGGCGGCAGCCGGGTTCCGCGTTCAAGCCATTCGTGTATGCGGCGGCGTTTGAAGGCGGAGTGGACGGCGTGGCCCCCATCGTAACCCCCGCGACGACGATCGTGGATGAACCGACGACATTCGATTTCGACGGAAAGGAATACACCCCGAACAATTACGGCGAAAAATTCCACGGCAAGGTCACGGCCCGGGAAGCGTTGACCGATTCGCTCAACGTGGCGACTGTGAAAGTAGCCGAGCTTGTCGGCTACACGCGCATCACGGACATGGCGCATCAATTCGGCTTGGATCCTTCGATTCAGCCGACGCCCTCCGTGGCGCTAGGGGCCTATGAGATGACGCCGCTTGAAGTGGCCGCGGGATACACGATTTTTGCTAACGGTGGCCAGAGGACCGAGCCGATGTTTATCCGCAACGTCGTCAATGCGGGCGGCGAATCGCTGGAGCACAACTCGGTTCGCTCGAGGCGTGCCCTCGATCCCCGCGTCACCTATCTGGTCACGAACATGATGGAGGACGTGATTAACCATGGCACCGGCGCCACCGTCCGCTCTCGCGGCTTCACTGCGCCTGCTGCGGGAAAGACGGGCACTTCGCGCGACGGATGGTTCGCCGGATACACATCGAACCTGCTGGCGATTGTATGGGTGGGATTCGACGATAACCGAGACTTGGGTCTTTCAGGAGCGCAAGCCCCTGCGCCGATCTGGGCCGAGTTCATGAAGCGCGCGGTCACTCTGCCCGCGTATCGCGACGTCCAGGAATTCGAGATGCCGGAGGGCGTCACGCGGGTTAGCATCGATCCGGAAACCTTGCAGCTTGCCACTCCCCAGTGCCCGAGTACACGCGAGGAAGTCTACATCATCGGTACCGAGCCAACGGAATTCTGCCTCCTGCATGGCGGGCATATCGCCAGCGATGCTGCTCCGGGTTCCTGGCTTTCGCGAATTTTCGGCGGCGACAAAGAGAAGGGGCCGGAGGCCGCGCAACCGCTTCCGCCGGGAGCCACTGGCCCGGTGAATAAGAATGGCGCATCCGCAGCGTCCGGCGAATCCGCGGAAACTCAGCAGGAATCTGACGAGAACAAAAAGGGGGTCCTCCGGCGTATATTTGGTATCTTTGGTGGCAAGAAGGACGCCGATAAACCACAGCAATAACCGTGGGAGACGCAACAGAACGGCGTCGTTGCTCGGAGGCGTTCGCAATGAAATTTAAAATTCGTCCTCGAGTCGTTGTTGGTATGCTGCTGTTTGTTGTAGCGCCGCGTTTCACGGCGCAGCCCCTCCTGGCTGACAGTCCATCAGGCCCGCGGCAATCGCCACAGTCAAACCCCGGCGCGCGTCCACCGCTCAGTCCCAAGGAAATGCAGGAGGAGCGGGCCAAAATATTCATGGCGGAGAAGCGCTACGAAGATGGCATCCAGGCTTACGAGGAACTGCTGAAGAGCGAACCGAAGAGCGCCGTCTACCTGAACATGGTAGGCATCGCATACCTGGATCTATCCAATTTCGATCAGGCGAGGAAATATTTTCAGCGCTCGGTGAAAGCGGACAAGAGATATTCAAGCGCGGTGAACAATCTGGGTATGGTTTACTATCACCAGAAAAATTTCCGCCGCGCGATTCGGGAATATGAAAAAGCGGTGAAGATCGATCCGCGTCAGGCCGGGACTCACGTGAACCTCGGATTTGCTTACTACAACTCAAACAAATATGAATTGGCGGCAGCGGAATTCGGGCAGGCGATTGAACTCGATCCGCTTGTCTTCCAGCGCAACGCTCGCGTCGGCACGATGGTGGAAGACCGGTCGGTTACAAACCACGGCCTCTTTTTCTTCACGATGGCCCGCATTTATGCGCAGAAGACGGACGCCGCGCATTGCGCCGAATATTTAAGAAAATCTTTTGACGAAGGCTACAAGGACATCGCCAAGGCCAAAACCGATCCGGCATTTAAGACGGTTCTCAATGACCCGGATGTTCAAGCCGTGTTTGCGCTCGTATCTCCAGTCGAGCAAAAAGACTCAGCATCACAGCCCGGCGCATAGATTCCCGCGCCGACGTTTGAAAATATTCTCTTTTGCGGAGCTTGAATGTGAGGGCCGATTCTGGTGGCGTCGGTGTCTAGCCGGCGGTTGTCAGTTTGTCGAGGCCCAATTTCCGCCGGCAAGACGCTACCGAGTCTCGCGTTGACTTAGCTTTGATTGTTGATCAAGCCGATTCAGAGCGTTGGAAGGATAGTTCGGATCGAAACCACCGGCACGCACGGTGTCTGTTACAATATGCGCACCATGCCCGCGCGATTGCTTTCGATTGGGCTGTTCCTGTTTTGCGCCAGCCTCTGCGCCGCCGCGGACGTGAACCTCGCATCTTCGCCGCAAGCGGGAGTGACTTCTCACCCGGCATCTTCCGATAATCGTTCTCTAACACTGCTTGTGCTTCCATTCGAAAACGAATCTCGCATGGCAAACCTGGATTGGCTCGGCGAAGGACTGTCTGAACTGACGTCCGAGCGTCTGCTGGACCGGGGAGTGAGCGTGCTATCGCGACAGGACCGCCTGGCCACGCTGGAAAAGATGGGGCTGCCGGACACGACCCGCCTTTCGCACGCGACCATCGTTAAGATTGCGACCGAAGCCGACGCCGACGTGGTCGTGTACGGACGGTTCGTTTCGGATGGCAAAACGGTGACGCTGGAGGCGCATGTGTTGCACGTCAGTCCGCCATCCTTATCCTCAGCGCTGGCCCAATCGACCGATATGGCTGGGCTGCTCCGGGCTCATGCGAGATTATCCTTGCAAATCTTATGTTCGATCGATGAAAGGAATTGCGTAGCGGAGAGAGCGAGCGCGGACTCATCTGGCTTTTCCGAGCCGCCGCCTTCGTTACGCCTCGATGCGCTAGAGAATTTCATTCGGGGCGTCACCGCGATGGACGACGAAGCTCGGCTGCGCTTTCTCCGCGAGGCGTCCCGCCTGGAGCCAGACTGGGACCGTCCGCCATTCGAGCTTGGCCAGATTTATTTCGAACGCCGCGACTGCGAAACGGCCCTTCCGTGGTTTTCGCGCGTTCCGCCGGTCCGCCCGGACGGCCCTGAAGCCAGTTTTGACGCGGGAGTCTGCCAGCTTCAGCGAAATGATCCGGCGCGCGCGGACGCTGCATTTTCCGGCTTGATCGAGCGCGCGCGGAGCACCGATAGCAAGGACCAACTTCCGGAATTCCCCGAAGTGCACAACAATCTCGGTGTGGCGCGGCTGCGTCTGGGAAAATGGAGCGAAGCGGCCGCCGAATTTGAACGGGCGACAGCGCTGGATTCGGAAGAGCCGAATTATTGGCTGAATCTCGGCATCGCCAGGCTTGCCGGAAAACAAGCTGCTGCTGCGGTCGCTCCACTTGAACAAGCGAGAAACCTCGAGCCCGAGGATAAAGATGCGCGCGCGCTGCTGATTTCGACTCTCGAATCCGTGGGGCGTAGTTCGGATGCATCCGCTATTCAAGCGGAGGCGGCAGATGGCGCCGGACGCGCCACGGGACCGAATGTGCAAGATTCAGTGGCACTCGCAAAGCTCGCGCGGGTCTCCCGGAAATTCGATCGCGCACTGCTGCGAGCAACAAGCGAAGGCTCCGACGCGGGGACTTCCGCGCATACTCCTCGTAAAGCCGGCGCCGGCAGGGGAGTCCGATGAGGGACCGCCCCACTACGCGAGCAACGCTCGAACCATCAAGGCGTGCGGGAATCTTGATGGCCGCCGCGGCTTTTGCGGCCATCTTGATTGCCGTTGTTGCGTCGCGAGCCCAAGGAACGGGGGGCATATCCTCTCAAGAACCTTCCAAGGGCGTGGCGCAGGTTGTCGAATTGCAAGTTGGCGATGAAATTGAGCCGGTGATGGCCGAGTATGTGGATAACGGCATTGCTGACGCTGCCGCGCGCCATGCCAGCCTGGTTCTAATCTCGATGGACACTCCTGGAGGGCTCTCCAGCTCGATGGAAGATATCATCCGGCACATTTTGGATTCCTCGGTGCCGGTAGCCATTTACATTTCTCCGGCGGGTTCGCGCGGGGCGTCCGCCGGATTTTTTATTTTGCTTTCCGCGGACGTGGCGGCCATGGCGCCGGGCACGCACACCGGAGCGGCATCGCCCCTGTTGGCGATTGGTGGAGTTCCGTTGGAGGTGGATGAAACGCTGAAGAAAAAGATTTTGAATGACGCAACAGCGTTCTTGCGCAGTTATGCCGCCAAGCGCGGGCGCAACGTGGAGCTTGCGGAAACCGCCGTCGTTGACGGCAAAGCCTGGACCGAAACGGAAGCGTTGGACGGCAAGCTGATCGACCTGATTGCAAATTCGCCGGAAGACTTGCTGTCGAAATTGGACGGCCGCTCGATCAAGCGCTTCGATGGCTCGACGGTGCAACTCGCTCTTCACAATCCCGAACGCATACCGTTTACGATGTCATTTCGTGAAAGGTTTCTTTCGCGCATCGTGCAGCCGGACGCATTTTTTATTTTGCTGATCGTCGGAGTCCTGGGGCTCTATACCGAGTTCACACATCCGGGCGTGGTGGCGCCGGGAGTGATTGGCGGGATTTCGCTGGTGTTGGCGCTGTATGCGATGCATATTCTACCGGTAGAGCCGGCGGGCGTGGTCTTCATTTTTCTGGCGCTCGGTCTTTTCATTCTGGAGGCGAAATACACCAGCCACGGCGTGCTGGCGCTCGGCGGGATTATATCGATGCTGCTAGGCGCGCTGATGCTGGTGCGGTCGCCTTTGACTCATGCGGGCGTGAGCCTGGGCGTCGCTGCCGGCGTGACGCTGCCGTTCGCGTTCATTACGGTGATGCTGATGCGGCTCGTGTTCAGTTCGCGTGGGTGGAAGCCGTCCACCGGTCGCGAACAACTCGTGGGCGCACAGGCCGAGGTAACGCAGGCTCTGACGCGGCAGGAAGAAAGCGAAGGATTTCAGGGAATGGTCCGGCTCCACGGCGAACTATGGCGCGCCGTTGCGAAGGATGCGATACATGCCGGCGCGCAAGTGCGCGTGACCCGCATAGTGGGACTAACGCTGCATGTAGTTCCGGTGGAGCATCGGGTGGAAGCGCGATGAGAACTTTGGGAATCGGAATTTTTTTATGACAAAAGTATAAGTCGTGTCATTCCGAGTGAAGAGAGATTCCTCGGCAAAAAGCGCGCCTCGGAATGACAACGCTTTTTATTGGCGACAGGACCATATGACAGGCATTACTCTGGGCTGAGTGAGGAGAAATGGAATGGACATCTCACTGTACGGATTTGCGATCGCGCTGGTTATTTTCCTGATCTGGTTTTGGAACTCGTTGTATGTGATTAAGGAATGGGAGCGCGGCGTGGTGCTGCGCCTGGGGCGCATGCAGCCGGACGCCAAAGGCGCCGGACTGCGAGTTGTCTTTTGGCCGATCGAGACGCTGTATCGCATCTCGCTGCGGATTGAAACGCTCGACGTGCCTTCGCAGGATATCATCACACGTGACAACGTTTCGGTGAAGGTCAACGCGGTCGCCTATTTCCGCGTCGTGGACGCGAATCTCGCGCTTTCCCAGGTGCAGAATTATCTCTACGCCACTTCGCAGAAAGCTCAAACCACGCTGCGCAGCATCGTCGGACAGTTCGAGCTCGACGAAATCCTCGCCGAGCGCGAAAAGGTAAACAGCAAATTGCAGGTGATCCTTGACCAGGATACCGAGCCCTGGGGTATCAAGGTAACGAAGGTGGAAGTCAAGCAAGTGGACATCCCGGAACAGATGCAGCGCGCCATCGGCCGTCAGGCGGAGGCGGAACGCGAGCGCCGCGCGAAGGTCATTCACGCGGAGGGAGAAGCTCAGGCGTCGGCAAAGCTGGCCGAGGCCGCGCAAGTGCTGGAAACGCAACCCGCCGCGATTCAGTTGCGCTATTTGCAGACTTTGACGGAAATCGGCGTCGAGAAGAATACGACCATCGTGTTCCCCCTGCCGATCGATATTATCAACGAGTGGGTTCGGGCTCTGGGTTCAAAAAAGTAGATGGCATCGAGAGAGAAAAAAAACGGCGGCGATTTTGTCCTGGAGAGCAGGCACCTGGTTGGACTGTTTCTTCTTCTTGTTGTTATTTTTGGTGTTGTCTTTACCCTCGGGTACCTGCTTGGCCGAAGCCAGTACGATACAAAGCTGCACGCCGCGGTAGGCAAGCCGGCCGATGCGGAGCCGTCAGCGCCAGCAGTCAAAGCGAAGGGAAGCCCGGAAACGAACGGGCCGACACCTGCGCAAGAAAAATCCAATTGGGAGTTCTATCACTCCGCCGAGCCGAAGACGACCGAGGACCATTTGCAGCCGCCTCCGAAAACGGCAGCCGCCGCGAAACCCTCCGCCGCGCCCAAGCCCCCGGCTTCATCATCGCATCCCAGCGTGCCGGCGAAAACATCAGCGCCTTTGAACGCACCGCTCATTCCCAAGGGCGCGATCATGCTGCAAGTGGCTGCGGTCTCGACCGAAGGCGATGCTTTGGCAATGGCGCAGGCGCTGCAGCAGAAGAAATTCCCCGCCTATGTCATCACGCCCAGCTCGGATAAGTACTATCGCGTCCAAGTAGGGCCGTACTCCGATCCGCAAGCCGCGACGAAAGCGCGCACCAGTCTCGAAGCGGAAGGTTTCAAGTCCATTATTAAGCGCTGAATTCGTGGCGTTTTCCAAGAACAAGCCCGCCAGGGATTAGCCGCGAACCGGCAGATTTTGGGGCGTCGCATTGGCAGGTACGCGGCTTGCGGTGCCCGCGGTCGACCCGTCCGCTCGGCCTCACTGTGAGCACCCATGCCAGATACACGAGGTGTGCCCCGTTGCCTTTTCCGTGACGCGCTAATGACGTTTCGATAATCCTGCCGTATCGGTTGCGTGAGAGATGGATATAATCTCACTACATGATCGCCGCTTCCTACAAACCGGGAAAGAAGTACATGGAGCTTGCAGTCGAAGAGGCCAAGCGCGCCGGTGACCGGGGCGACTATCCGATTGGCGCGGTCATTACGCAAGTCACGGGCAAGCGAGAGGTGGTCGTTGCCAGCGCGGGCAATCGCGTGAAAACTTCGGGATCGAGCATCAAGCACGTCGAGCTCGAAACCCTCAAATACGTATCCAGCGGGTATGGCCGTTACCTGCCTGATTTCGTTCTCTACTCGACGCACGAGCCTTGCGCCATGTGCGCCGGCGCGTGCGTGTGGTCCAGAATCGGCGCCGTCATCTACGGCGTTTCCCAGGAAGACATCGCCGCCTACGGCCGCAAGCGCGGCACCGAAGAATACAAATGGCGAGCCTGCCTGATCTCCTGCCGGATGGTCCTCCAGAAGGGCAATCACGATATTCCTGTTATCGGTGGTTTTCTGCGAAGGAAATGCCAGACTCTGTTTAGCTATAGACCGGCGAAGTGATTCTGAGTTTTCCCGAGGTATTCCACAGGCGCCGTTGCGGTCAACCACACGAGTGGAGATCAGGCTTCGATAATGTGATTTCGGATGGCGTACCGAACCAGCCCTACTACCGAGTGGCTGCCAATTTTCTGCATGATGTTGGCGCGATGAGTTTCCGCCGTTTTGACGCTAATTTTCAAGGCAAGACCGACTTCCTTATTGCTGCGCCCCTCCGCAAGCAGCTGCACAACTTCTCTTTCGCGGCCAGACAACCGCCGGGCATCCTTGTAACCCTCTCGCCCCGTCGTCTTCATGGCCTCCAGATATCCCTCTAAAACCTCTCGCGCGGCTCTTGCAGTGAAAAATGACCTGCCGTTGCGCAAGGCTTCCACGGCGCAAACCAGTTCATCTGCTGTGTCCGATTTCAGCAGATACCCGTGCGCCCCCGCCCCCATTGCTTGAGCCAGTAATTGATCCGTGTCATGCGGAGCCAGAAGGAGAACCTTAGTTTGTAAGGCATTTTTCGCGATTTGTCGCGTAGCGTCCAGCCCATTTAGCGATGGCATATCGACATCCATGATTGCCACGTCCGGTTTGAGCTGTTTTGTTCTTTCGACGGCTTCTCTGCCGTCACGAGCCTCCGCGGCTAACTCCCAGTCCGGTTGTTCTCGGACGAGAGCGCAGAGCCCTTTCCGCGCGATTTCGTTGCCGCCTGCTACCATTAGACGTAGCGTTCCCATGGCTTTCTCCTTGAGGGGAATACCCTAGGGCGGACATGGTACGCACAGACCCCGGACGCGTCTGTCCACTTTTGTACAGATGCAATTAAAGACTTTTGACGGCCTGCCCAATCCAATATGGATCCCGAGACGCAGGGATTGTCGGGCCAAAACACATAGCGCCGATAATCTTAGATCGCGAGAGCAGGGACTCTCAAGACTCGGGAAATATTCGGAATGATTTAGTCAAATCATCTCGAAAGCAGTTGGTTTTGTTCTGAACAGCACAGACAAGATCGAGCAAACCAGTCTACAGTACAACTTGACAGCGCATTTTAGAGAATTCACATTGCGAGCTAATGAAAGATAGGAGGCAACAATGTTTGGATACGGACTGATCGGCACATTAGTGGTGATCTGCTTGATCGTTTGGCTCATACGGAGAGTATGAGAACGAACGTCCGGGCCGGAACAGCGAATGGCCTGTCGTGGGCCGACCGAGATTTGAGCGCGACGGCCATTTGCAATTTTGCAAAAACATACCGTGCAGCTTTTGTCTCCATGCAATGGTGAGGATCATGCGCAAGAAGATGAAGAAAATAATCAGCAATTCAACTCATGCCAGCGTCAAGCGGGAAATGGCGAAGCCTCGCATGGCCAAGTCCGCAAGAATTGCGGAACGCAATCTGGATTCTGCGCGAATTTCAGAACAGCCCAGTGTTACCATGCCTGGAACCGTCGATAAAATCATCCCGTCTCTACGTCCGAACCAGCCAGGGAAGGCACATATCGCCGTCGACGGGGCCGACCGCCGGTATCGCAATCTACGTATTGAAAATACTTTGATCGATGAAAATGGCGACGATCGGAGACTCGAAAAGGGTGCTCGAGTCGAGGTCACCGTCACAGCGGACCCAGACACCTCAACCGCTATAACAAACAAAAGTAGCCGCCCGACTCAGCGTGAGAGAGCCGGTCTGGACTTTCGTCGCCCCAACTCATAGGTTTTTTCCGCTTCGTTCTTCCGCTCTCCACCTGGCACGTGTCCCTGCGGCCTTCTGGGGCGGCAAGTTCGTTGTTTCGACGTCCTGGGAGGGACATGATTCTCAACGGTGGGTGTTCAACTCCGACGTTCGACTTTTCAGGATTCCGCCGGTATTTTAGTCGAAGACTGATTCTATGAATGCTATCGCGAATTCA
>JBEKCU010000099.1:0-21502 GCA_050014735.1 Candidatus Acidiferrales bacterium
GACGTACATGAAATCGACAAGCGTCGTCACTCCCGAGCGAATCGATTCCACGCATCCGTGGAGCGCGGCGGCATGTGCGTCCTCAGGCGTCAGGTGAACGCCGCTCGGTCCGGTCATACAGACGAACCACTTTTTCAGGACCATGTCATCGCCGAGACCCTTGAGCAGCGTCTGGAAGAGGTGCGTATGCGTGTTCACCATCCCCGGCATCACGATGCGTCCTTTGCAATCCACAATTTCCGCTGTCGGAAAGCGGCGCTGCAGGTCGTGGCGGGTGCCAACCGCCGCGATTCGGTCGTTCTCCACACACACGCTCGCCGCTTCGAGCACTTCTCGCCGCTCGTTCATCGTAATCAGCCAAGCATCCGCAAAAATGATACTCATCGAGAATCCCCCATGGAATTGTGGTGGTGAAGCAAGTGCAACGGCGCGACATGTCGTGCCCTGCGGTCGCCCCCTCGCTAGAAACCATCTCGTACGTGAACGACGATCCGGACTCGACGGGCCGTCAGGGACGAAAGCTCTCGGTTTTCAGGCCCCTGAATGTTGCGGCTGATCATGTCGCGAAAAAGCTCAAAAATTGTCATTCCGAACCAGCTCCCGCAGATGAGGAATCTCTCGTTTCTTGGATTTAAGCCGAAGAGAGACTCCTCGCTTCGCTCGTAATGACACGCATGGGGGTTTTTCCGCAAACTGTGAAGCCGCGACCCACAAAGGACATTTACGAGATCGATTCGCGAGGCTTCTTGATCATCCACGCCACCGATTTCAGTTGTCCGCCCGGCACATGTGAAAAGACCCGGTTTTCCCCTGGAACGTAAAGCGCTTCATGCCAATAGCAGTTTACGAGACAACTTCTATTCGAACAACCGGCCTGAGGAGGCCTTATCAATTTGGTTTGTCGTGCGCGCGGGTCCCCCAAACGACGGAAGCTTCTGTTCGCTGGTGGCATTCCAAAGCTTGCGGAACATCTCAACTGTCGCGGGACCGAAGCCGGCATAGTGATTGTTGGCGTACGCGTAGATTGGGATCCTAAGCTTGGCAACTTTTTCAAGAGCCTCGACCCATTCGGATAATTCCCGTTGCCGGTCCACTATGACTTTGTTCCAGATTTCGGTTTGTTGCTCGATTCCTTTGCGGTCGCCAAGCCAGCGAACGTAGGTAAAGTCAGCTGTAATCGGATCCACCTTCTCGAACCATTGCGCGGCCTGCGGCATCCAGGCCTGGTCGATCAAGGTCAGCGCGACGCCGTGTGAACGCAGGGTGTCGGCGAATCGAGGCATAAGCCAATTCTTATTGCGAATTTCGACAGCAAACTTGTATCCCGCCGGCAGCTTTCTCAAAAACGGCGTGAGCCGAGCGAGAAAGTCAGTCACGCCGGCAAATGCGTTCTTGTTGAAATAGGGAAATTGAAACAGGAGCGGGCCGAGCTTCGCGCCTAGGACACTCATGACCTTCAAAAATTCCATCAGGTCCTTATCGCAATCGATCATGACCTTTTCGTGCGTGATGATCTGCGGGACCTTGGCGGCGAATATGAATCCCTGCGGCGTCCTTGTATCCCAGTTGTTTACGGTAGAAAGGGAAGGCATCCGGTAGAAAGTGCTGTCCACTTCAACCGTATCGAAATGCTGCGCGTAGTATGAGAGTTGCTCTCTCTCCGGCAGACCCTGCGGATAAAAGCTGCCTTCCCAACCCGCAGCGGTGAACGCCGATGTGCCAACACGAATGGGCGCCTGATCCATTGCACCAGGATTCTATCTTAGTTTAGGTGTTAGCTCTCGGACACACCGCTCAATGAGCGGATCGGTCGTACGCCTACGATTCCTCGACGGGCACAACGTCCACGGAAACATCGAGCCAGTGATGCCGTCCGCCGATCAGGATGCCCTTTGCGGGGCCGACGTCGTCGTAGTCTCGTCCCCAGGCGAGCGTAATATGCGAATCCGATGGCATCACGCCATTTGTCGGATCGAAATCCACCCAGCCAGCTCCAGGAGAGAACACACTGATCCACGCATGAGACGCATCTGCGCCCTTTAGGCGTTCCTGACCGGGTGGAGGAAGCGTTGCGATATATCCGCTGACGTAATTGGCGGGAAATCCAAGGGAGCGCAAACAACAAATTTCCAAATGCGCGAAATCCTGACAAACTCCTTGGCCGGTCCGAAAAACGTCCGTGACAGGGGTATCGACTTTCGTGGAGCCCGCGAGAAACTTGAAATCGCGGTGAATGAGCTTTGTTAATTCCAGCACGCATTCCAGGTAAGGTCGTCCCGGCGTAAAGCAGGGGCGCGCAAACTCGGCGAATTCCGGAGACCACGGCACATAATAAGATTCAAAAGCGAACTCGCGCGCCGAAAGTGTTTCGCGGTCCGCCGAGTGAGCCAGGATCTTCAGGACTTCTTCCCAGGAAGGCCCCTGAGTAAGATCACGCGCAGGGGACGGGGTCACCAGCACCTCACTTTGTGCAGCGATTCTCAAGACCATGTGCGGTTCTTGCACGCTGAACCACGTAACGTGATTGCCGAAATAATCGAGGCCCTCGTTTCTAACGGTGGGCGACGGCAACAGGATCATCTGGTGCTCCAGGCACATTTGCGTCGCGTGATCTCGCGGACGCAATCGCACGACGTTGTGGGACAGAGGAATTGCCTCGTCGTATCCGTACCGAGTCGAGTGTGTAACGCTGTACTTCACGTTTCGGGTTCCTCTCGCATGCCAGCCATTTCTCGTGAAACAAGGGCGTGGGAAAAATACAATTGCGCGATCGCTTCGGAAAGCTGGAGCGTCTGATCCAGGATGCCGGAGAGCAGAGCGTCGAATTGTTTTGCCCGCTCGCCTCCTGGCAAAGAACACAATTCGACAAAATCGGCGAGTTGAACCGAGGTCCGCAGTTTCAGAAGCAGTCGCTGATCGAAATTGCGGTCCGGATGCGAAGTGTCGCGAGGCAGGGCGGCCAGATGCTGGTCGATTAAGGCCAATTGAAACGCCACCGATCGCGGATTGGTCTCATCGGCAAGCAGCAGATCGGCGATGGCATGTCTTTCCAGGTGCGTCAGGTATCTGCGGCGATAGGTCAGCGAACTGTCCGAGATCTCCAATACCGCCTCGAGCAAAACGGGATCGATGCCGCTCTCCACCAGGGTATCCTGCAGGAACTCCGCGATGAACGAAACTCGCTCGATGCGCCGGCCCATATCCAGGAATCTCCACGCCTGGCCACGTGTCATGGAATCGGAGGCGAGGCCGACAAACGCTGCGAGTGTCACGATCAGATTATCGAGCAGTTCAAGCAGACCGGCGGAAGGCAGCGTTGCGCCAATCTTGAATCCGGACACGGCACGGTAAACCTCGTGAAGAATCCGCCAGGCATCGTTGGAAACGGTATCGCGCAAGACCCTCGCCAGCCGGTGAACCTGAGTTACAGTTCCCCGCAACTCATCGCCAGTTGCTTCTCCGAGCACGGCGTCGATAAACTCCCGGCCAAGCTCTAGTCCGGTCGAGCGAAATGGCTTTATTCGATATGAGGAAGCGAGGGTTTGGATAGCTTGCGTGCTCTCGATGCCGCTTTGATCGATCATGCGGGTGAGCGCGCCTCGCGCCAGCCGCGCCTGCGAGTCCGTGCGCTCCGCGTAGCGGCCCAGCCAAAATAAATCCTCCGCCAGGCGGCTGGGCAGATCGCTGCCGCCCCGGCTCAGCGCGATGGGCTGGCTCGACGACGGAAGCAGCGTGATGGGACTGACCGGTGCCTTGGATAATATCCAAGTGTCCTTGCTGCGGCCGCCCTTTTGCAAGGAAACAACCAGCGTCTCATTGTTTTGCGTGATCCGCGTCAACCCTCCATTCATCATGGTGTAAGAACCGTTGGACGCGCTCAGGTAGGAGCGCACAACGAAACGCCGCGCCTGCAAATTCTCGCCAATGAGAGCAGGAGTCGTACAGGACATGACTTGTTTCTGCGCGACGTATCGCGCCGGGCGCGCTCTGATTTTCCGTTGCACTGCGGCGATTTCTTCGCGCGTGAGCGTCGGACCGAAAACGGGATCCTCTCCACGGGTCGGATACGCGGATTTGACGACCATTTCCTGCAAATGCTGAACAACGTATTCCATGATTTCCGGGTGGCCGCACCAGAGCGTCTGCACGGAGGGAAGTTTCAATTCTTCGCCGAGCAGATACCGGCATACAGCGGGAAGAAATGGCAGAAACCCCGGCGCTTGCAGGACGCCTGAGCCGACAGCGTTCGCGACGGCTACGTTTCCATGTCGAATGGCCTGCAATAATCCGGGCACTCCGAGGTACGAGCCTGGAAATAGCTCGAGCGGATCGCAAAAATTGTCGTCCACTCTTCGGAGAATCACGTCCACGCGCTGCAATCCTCCGAGAGTCTTCATGTACACGATCGTGTCGCGGACAGTTAGGTCGTTACCTTGCACGAGCGCATATCCCAAATAACGTGCCAGGAAGGAATGTTCAAAATAAGTTTCATTGTAAGGCCCGGGCGTGAGCAATACGATTCGCGGGTTTTCGCGGTTGGCAGGAGCAAGATCCGCCAAAGTTTCCCGCAATGAAACGAAGAAAGGCGCGAGCCGTTGCACATTGCACTGCCGGAAGACGGAAGGCAACGCCCGCGACAGCACAATTCGATTCTCCAGCGAATATCCCGCTCCTGAAGGAGCTTGGGTGCGGTCGCTGAGAACTTCAAATTGGCCTTCCTCGTTGCGCACGAGATCGGCTGCGTATAAATGCAGCCATCGGTCCTGGGGCAAACGAATTCCGTGACACGAGCGCAGAAAACCGGGATTTGCCCAGAGCAATTCCGGCGGAATTATCCGGTTGAAAACGGTCTCCGCTGGGCCATACAAATCCGCGAGCAAGCGGTCGAGCAGCCGGGCGCGCTGAATCAACGCCTCGCTCACCACCTGCCATTGTTCCGAAGGAATCAGAAGTGGAACAAAATCGAGGCTCCAGGGCCGGTCCAAACCATTTGGATCGCCATAGACATTGTGAGTAACGCCGTTCTGGTGAATAAGTCTGCGGGCAAGGTCGCGCCGCTGCCGGAATTCTTCGGGATTCAATCCGTCCAGCATCGAAACGAATTCTTGCCAATGAGGCTGCAGGGACCTGTCCGGCTGCATCATTTCATCGGGAAATGGTGAATCGAGCGTGTAATTGTCGGCGAATCCCCGACGCACTGCTTGGGGCGTCTCGACTTCGCCTGGAGTTGTAGGTCCTTGCATAAGAGAAAGACTGATTGTTCTACCTTATTGCAATCTCAGGTCGAGCGTAAACGGTAATTCCTTGCTAATTTTCTCCTGGTCAACAGCCATCGGTCCCGGCGTGTGACCCAGCTTAAAGAATCGGGCCATGCGGCGACTCTCGGCCTCATACGCATTTACCGGGAAACGGTCGTAGTGCCTGCCACCCGGGTGAGCAACATAATAGGTGCACCCTCCAATGGATCGTCCCGACCATGTATCGACGATGTCGAATATCAAGGGTGAGTGGACTCCAATGGTCGGATGCAAGCAATTGGGCGGCTGCCAAGCGCGGTACCGGACGCCTGCGACAAACTGCCCGTTTGTGCCAGTCGGATGAAGTGGGACACGCTGCCCGTTGCAGGTGACGACATGGCGGGGGTCAACCATTCCGTTCACCAGCACCTGCATTCTTTCGAGCGAGGAATCGACATAGCGTGCGGCCCCGCCCGGTGTTGGCTCCTCACCCAATACATGCCACGGTTCAATCGCCTGTCGAATTTCCATTTCAATGCCACGCTGCTCGATGGTGCCATAGTGCGGGAAGCGAAATTCAAAATGCGGTGCGAACCATTCCGTTCGGAGCGGGTATCCGCCCTTGTTCAGATCGTTCACGACATCTTCGAGATCCTGGTGGATGAAGTAGGGAAGCATGAAGCGATCATGAATTTCCGTCCTCCATCGCACCAGGGACTGGTTATAAGGTTCCTTCCATAATTGCGCGATGAGGGAACGAAGCAGGAGGTGCTGCGTGAGGCTCATCCTGGAATGGGGCGGCATTTCAAAGGCCCGCATTTCGAGCAAGCCGAGCCGTCCCGAAGCCGATTCCGGTGCGTATAACTTATCGATGGAGAACTCGGCGCGATGCGTGCTGCCAGACGCGTCAATTAGCAGGTTTCGGAAAACTCGGTCCACGATCCATGGGGGCACATTACCTTTTTCTGGAATCTGCTGGAACGCGATCTCCAGTTCATAGACCTGATCGTTTCGGGCTTCATCCATGCGCGGCGCCTGGCTGGTGGGCCCGACAAAGAGGCCGCTGAACAAATACGACAATGCTGGATGATTGTGCCAGTACCCAATGAGGCTCTTCAGCAGCGTGGGATTGCGTAAGATTGGCGAATCCGCTGGGCACGCACCGCCGACAAGAATGTGATTTCCTCCGCCGGTTCCGGTGTGGCGCCCATCCAGCATGAATTTTTCAGTGCCAAGCCGTGAAAGCCTCGCCTCCTCGTACAGCGCGGTCGTGTTCTTCACCAATTCATCCCAGTTGGCCGAAGGATGAATGTTGACTTCGATGACTCCGGGATCTGGGGTCACTTTGATTGTGTGAATGCGCGAATCGTGCGGCGGGGCATAGCCTTCCACAAGAAGCGGCAGCCCCATGTCAGCGGCGGTATCTTCCACCGCCGCAACAAGCGCCAGGTAATCCTCCAGATATCGTTGGGGGGGCATGAAAACACGCAAAATACCGTCGCGGGTTTCCGCGCACAAGGCGGTTCGAATGATCCAGGGTGCCGATTGGCCAGGCCCGGGGCCAGCCGGCAGATCGAGCAATAGTGTTCGCCGGCGAGGTCTGGCCCTCGATGGGCCCGAGTCCATTGTCTGCTCAACGAATCCCCGTTCGCGTGACTCGGCCCCTGCGGCGACGCTCTGCCTCATCGCCGACAGCGCCTCACGCTCCTGTAGAGGCCCGCGCTCCGCCATTGGGTCCTGCTCGTAGAGATGCGGGTATTCGGACGGTTTGACCCATGGAATCGAATCCAGGGGAAGGCGGAACCCCATCGGTGAATCGCCCGGGACCAGATACATGCGTTCGGGACGGAACGTCCACGCGCCGCTGACCCAATCGCTGGTGCCATCGGTATAGTATTCGCGTCGCAGTGGCAACGCATACCCGATAACCTTGTCCAGCCCTTGCTCGAAGACGCGTGCCAGGCGTGCCCTGTCTTCCGAGTTCTCCAGCTTGCTTTCGAACGGATCGACGTTTACCGGAAGTCTCCGCTCCTTCCATAGGTAGTACCAGGAGTCTTCGTATCCGGGCAAAGCGTGAGCTGGATTCACATCCAGCCGCTCGGCTAGGGCCTGCATAAATGCCCTGGCATCATGGTCGGTTTGCTTGCCGGAAACCCGCTCGTCCGCGATTAGTTCCGAATCGCGCCAGATCGGCTCGCCGTCTTTTCGCCAATACAGTCCGAGCGCCCAGCGTGGCAACGATTCGCCGGGATACCATTTGCCCATGCCGTGATGCAGAAATCCGCCTGGGGCAAAGCGATCACGCAACCGGCGAACGAGCGTATCGGCGAGTTTGTATTTTGTCGGGCCTACCGCATCCATGGTCCATTCCGCCCCGTCCATATCGTCGATGGAAACAAACGTGGGCTCGCCCCCCATCGTCAGGCGCACGTCATTCGCCTTCAGGTCGGCGTCCACCTGATGCCCGAGGGATTCGATCTCGATCCACTGTTTGTCCGAATACGGCTTGGTCACGCGCGGGTCTTCCAAGATGCGCGTGATCGACATGGAAAACTCGAATTCGTCTTTGGCTTTACGCCGTGTCTCTTTTTCCGAGGCGGCTTCCGATTCGACTATGGATTCGTCGGTATAGGAAAAACCGCCGCTGATCGCTGCTGCTGTCACTGGCTCGGCCGAACAGGCCAGTGGAATGTGTCCTTCGTCCGCAAGCAGTCCCGATGTCGGGTCAAGACCGATCCAGCCACCGCCCGGCAAATAAACTTCCGTCCATGCATGAAGATCGGTGAAGTCCTTTTCGGGACCGCTCGGTCCGTCGAGCGATTTCACGTCCGGCGCGAGCTGAATCAAATAACCGGAAACAAAACGCGCAGCCAGCCCAAGGTGCCTCAGCAATTGCACTAGCAGCCACGCGCTGTCCCGGCACGAACCGCTTCCCAGAGTGAGCGTTTTCTCCGGGGACTGAACGCCTGGCTCCATCCGAATCAAATATTTGATCTGCTTTTGAATTCGCTGATTCAACTCGACGAGGAAATCGTTCGTCCGAATCTTTTTGTCTGTCGTGCACGATTCTTTAATCAAAGCCCGAAGTTTCGGTCCCGCGGCGCGTTTTCTGAGGTAGGGAGAGAGTTCCCTACGCAACACGGCGTCGTACTCGAAGGGACATTCCTCAGCATATTTTTCCAAAAAGAAATCGAATGGATTGATGACGGTCATATCCGCCACTAGATCGACTTCCACGGAAAAGTCCCGCGTCTTTTTTGGGAAGACGAGGCGCGCGAGCAGGTTGCTGTACGGATCCTGCTGCCAGTTTATGAAGTGCTCAGCCGGAACAATCTTGAGCGAATAACTGAGAATCGGCGTCCTGCAGTGTGGGGCGGGCCGTAGTCGCACTACGTGCGGCGAAAGCCACACAGGCTTGGTGTAGCGATAACGCGTCTTGTGATTCAGTGCAACTCGTATGCTCATTGGGGCTTATGCCGTTGAATTTTGACAGTCTTGTCCCTGCACGGCTGAAATCGTGCAACACTGATTCCAGCGAAATTATACAGGAGCAATCAGTGCCAACCGCCGGAAATCCGTTTCAAGTTTTCTATCGTGAGGATATGAAACTGCGCTGTTCGGGATAGGTAGAACTGACTTCAAGCCTGTTAGCTTCTGATTTTCGTCAAGTTGACGAAGTCAAAACCAGACAGGCTGAAGCCTGTCCTACTGGAGTGTGTTCCATCGGACCTCTATTGGACAGAGAAGGCGAGAAGCACATTGCCGGGAGTGCCAACTGTGAATACATACCCAGACCCGGCAAACAGCATGCCTCCCGCTACGGTTACTCCTGGGGCGCCAAATGAGCCGCCTTTGGCCGGCACATGATTCACAGTCTCGAAGTCACGAACGGTATCGAATTGCCAGAGGAGATGTCCATCGGCCGTCGAGAAAGCACGCAGTGTGCCGTCCCAGCCGCCTGAAAACACGGCGCCGGGAATGGCCGTGATCGCCGCGGTTTCGCCTAGTGGCGTGGTCGGTATGGGAGTGAACCATTTCTGTTCGCCGGTATCCAGTTGCACGGCCGCGATACCGCCCGTTCGCACGCCAAAGTACGCATTTTGCTCGTCCGCCGCGCCGCCGAAGGTAATCATGCCCAGGGCGAGTTTCTTTACGAGTTGAGCCTTCCAAACCAGGGTGCCTTCGCGATCGGGATCGTGGCCCCAAACCATTCCGCTTTTTTGCCCGGCCACCAGCATTCTGTGGCCGTTCGGCAGCGTCCGCAAAATAGGCGAAGATCCGAAATCATAGTCTGGGCCAATATCCTTTATGCAGTTTTCCGAGGGATTTCCCGGACCGCATCCCGCGACCCACGCGTCGTTTTCGGTGTCCTGGATGGACCACATGATCTTTCCCGTGTTTATGTCCAAGGCCATGACGGCGTCAGTCGTCTTTGCTGCCGGAGGAAGGTAAGCGTCGCCGGTGCCGATATAAATCGCGTGATTTTTGGGATCGATCGTGGGCGCGTTCCACACTGCACCGCCGTTTGAGTTGTACTGCTGTACGCCTTTGGAAGTCTTTTGCCAGGGTTTCGGTGGATCCTGAACGGTGTATGTTTTCCAAATCGTGCGGCCGGTATTGGCATCCAACGCGACGACGCTGCCCCGAAACTGGCAGCACGGGAATATCGTGCTGTAACCTGAAGCGCGCTCGCTAAGCGAGGAAACAGGAACATATAAACGGCCTTCATACAATGTGGGCGCGCCGGTAATCCGTGCGACAGGATAATCGTCAGCTTTCACCTTCCATAGAAGATTCCCCGTCGCCGCGTCGAGCATGTAGACGTTGGCCCGGATATCTCCAAAGTAGACGCCATACTTAGCGGAGCCGTGTCCTTTAATTGGCCCGTAGCTGATCGCGCTGCGCACGCCTCCATCAGCTTGAAACGACCAATACACGCACCCAGTCTCGGCGTCGATCGAATAAACAGCGCCAGTGTCGACGCCCAGGAACACACGGCCTGAGGCGACCGTAGGTTGTCCATAGACTTCTTCCGCACCCGGAAAACCGAACGCCCATTTCAACTTCAGCTGCGGCACTTGATCGGCCGTAAGCCCAACAGCCTTAGCAGTTTGGTAGCGCGCGTTGGAAATGTCGTTGCCCCAGCCGTTCCAGGAAGGCTTAAGCGCAATATCCCCAACCGGGGTGTTACTCGAGCACTTGTTCGGCATCAGTTTCGCGTCCGTCAAGCGAGTCACATCCACCCTGCGCCCGCCGAGATTGAAGGCGATTTCGCGCTTGTCTTTATCTGTCGGGCCTTGCAAAGTCGTGTGCGGAGCTTTGTCGAGCGCCGCGTAGATTGCTTCCGGGGTCATCTTCCACAACGACAACACGTCGGGTGCCGCGACAGCGCTTTTCGGATTCCCGTGGCAGGTAGCGCAATGCATTTCAAAAAGGCGAATCCCTTCGCTCGTTTGCGCATTTACCGAAGCGGCTGCGGGCCAGAGTCCCGCCACGAGAAGCCCTACAATCCAAACGGTTCGATTCATCTGAGAGATCCCTTCAAACCCCTTTATATCTGACTCTGTCGGAATATACGCTTTCAAGCACTCGCGCACAATACGCGAACTCGGTGGCTCCGCGACATTTCACGCACTTTCTACCCTGAAAATGGTATGGCGCAAATCGACTCACTGCGTCATCATAATGTTGTCACATTCGATGGACTTATACCAAATCTCGGTGAAAGAGCAATGCAATGATGATTCAACTGGGGTACGACATTATTTTCGAAGTTCCGCGCCAAGTGCCTATAGTGGCGCTCCTGAACGTCCATCCATTGCGAGAAGCCGATCTCTGCCAGCCCGACATTGTAAAAGTGGAACCCCGAACTCCTGTCGAGAGTTTTATCGATAGCTTTGGCAACCGCAGCTGCCGTTTCCTGGCTCGGCCGGGACAGCTTCGCCTGAGCAACCGGGTGACCATTCGTGACAACGGTCAACCCGATCCAGTTTCGCCTTCGGCACGCGAAATTCCGGTAGAAGCTTTGCCTCACGAAGTACTTCTCTATTTGCTGAGTAGCCGATATTGTGAAGTGGATCGGATGTCGAACATAGCCGCGCAGTTATTCGGTGGCATTGAACCAGGATGGAACCGTGTTCAGGCGGTATGTTCCTGGGTGCACGACTGGGTGACATTTGGATATCAATTCGCGAATCCGACGAAGACGGCGTTCGATGTGTATACCGATCACTGCGGCGTGTGCAGAGACTTTCAACATCTGGCGCTGACAATGTGCCGGGCGTTGAATATACCTGCCCGATACGCAACCGGTTATCTCGGCGATATAGGAGTTCCGCCCAGTGACGTTCCCATGGACTTCAGTGCGTGGTTTGAAGTGTACCTGGAAGGCCGTTGGTGGACATTCGATGCGCGGCACAACCAACCCCGGATTGGACGAGTGCTGATGGCCGTGGGGCGCGATGCATCGGACGTGGCAATTACGACATCCTTTGGAGCTGCCAACCTCCGGCAGTTCATTGTGCATACCGACGAAGTTCGCGCGGTTGCTGCAGATTAGTTCACCTGGAAACGCTCAAACCGCTAGCTAGACGCCGACCCACTTGGATGTGTTTGCCGCTACGCTTCGCATCCGCTAGAATGGTGTGCTTAGCATTTACCCAATCGCATCTAAGAGTTTTACTGAGGGGATGGCTGACCCATTGATTGGCGCGGAACCCGGCTACGACGTTGACGACGAATATCGTCCCGAGCCACCTCCCATCCCCGAGCCGCCGCCTTGGCTGGACGGCAGTTTCCGCATTGGCATCCACACTTCGATTGCTGGAGACATTACGGGGGCGCTCGACTCGGCCGCGAAACTTGGTGCAAATGCGCTGCAGATCTTTTCCGCCACTCCGAGGACGTGGCCAAGGGGAGTCACACGTATTGCGGACGCGGACGCCGCCAGGTTTCGGGCACGCCGCGAGGCTCTCGGTCTGGGTCCGCTCGTCATTCACGATAATTATCTGATTAATCTCGCATGTCCCGACCGCGTGATGCGGACGCGCTCGATCCAGGCATTTCATGACGAACTGGTGCGAGCGGTATCGCTCGGCGCTGATTTTCTGGTCGCTCATCCGGGCTCTGCCCTGGGGACGGAGACGTTTCAGGCCATTTCCGAAATCGCCGACGGAATGCGCCAGGCTGCTCGCGGACTGAAACTCGGGGGTTTGCGTATTTTGGTCGAGAACACGTCGGGAATGGGATCGGCAGTGGGTGCTCATTTCGAAGAGATCAGGGCCATTCTGGATCAAACCACCGATTTACCGATGGGCGTCTGTTTGGATACGGCCCACACGTTTGAAGCAGGCTACGACATTACGACCGACGAAGGACTTGAGAAGACGCTCGCTGCGGTGGATCGAACGGTCGGTCTCTCTCGCGTGTACGTCCTGCATGTGAACGATTCGAAGACGCCGCTCGGCTCTCGTGTCGACCGGCACGAGCATATCGGACGCGGGAAGATCGGTCTTAAAGCGTTCAGCAGAATTTTGAACCATCCAAGGCTTGGACCGGGATCGGAAGGTCTTGCCGGTCGCGCGTTCATCCTTGAGACTCCAATCGATCGGCCTGGCGACGACCGTCGCAACGTTCGGGCACTGTGGGGATTGGTGGGCATTTCCACTAAACAGGCGCCGAAAGCGGAAAATGGATTCTCGATGTTGAAAGCGAAGAAAAAGGCTTTAACGCAGAATACACAAAGGGCACAGAGCACACTGAGCAAGAAAAAGATTGGAAAGAGAACGAAGGCGGGCAAGAAACGAATCGAATAGAGGTGGGACAGCGACCGTGGCGGAATACGATCCACAAGCGATTGAGAAGAAATGGCAGGCGCGCTGGAACGCGGACCACGCCTTCGAGGCGGATGCCGATCCCTCGAAGCCGAAGTTCTACATGCTTGAAATGTTGCCCTATCCATCGGGGACATTGCACATGGGCCACATGCGCAACTACACGATTGGGGACGTAGCAGCGCGATTCAAGCGCATGCGCGGCTTTAACGTGATCCACCCGATGGGCTGGGATGCCTTTGGCCTGCCGGCGGAGAACGCTGCGATCCAGCAGGGGGTGCTTCCGAGCGATTGGATTCGCACCAACTGCTGGAACGAGGCGTCGCTTACAAGAAGCGTAGCCGTGTGAACTGGTGTCCGAAGTGCCAGACGGTGCTTGCGAACGAGCAGGTCGTCGATGGCTGCTGCTGGCGCCACGATACTACGCTCGTGGAGCCGAAAGAGATCGAGCAATGGTTCCTGCGAATCACGCAGTACGCTGAGGAATTGCTCGAATCGCTGAGGCAACTGGAAGGTGACTGGCCCGAACGCGTACTGGCGATGCAACGCAACTGGATCGGGAAATCGCGCGGCACGCGTGTGCAATTTACCGTCCAGGGGGTGCCGAATTCATTTATCGAAGTCTTCACGACTCGCGTGGACACGATTTACGGTGCGTCAGCTCTGATTCTTGCGCCTGAGCATCCCCTCCTTGCGACGCTGTTGGTCGGCGTCGATGGCCAATCCGAAATCGAGGAAAATATTCAGAGGCTGCGCCGCCGCCCGACGCGCGCGGCCGACATCGCCACGGCCGAGAAAGAAGGATTCTTTACTGGACGGAAAGCGATCAATCCTTTTAGCGGCAAGGAGATTCCTATTTGGGTCGGGAATTTCGTTTTGATGGAATACGGTACGGGCGCGGTGATGTGCGTGCCGGCACACGACCAGCGCGACTTCGAATTTGCGACCAAATACGATCTTGAAATTTCGATCGTAGTGGAACCGAGCGATGGCCCAGAGCTGGATCCTGAAGCGTTTGACGCCGCGTTCACCGACTACGGCATTTCCGTGGGTTCGGGGCCGTACTCGGGGCGGGCGACGGACGAGGCAATCGAAAGAATGACTTCCGATGCCGAGGCATGCGGATTTGGCAAGGGCGAAATTGTCTTTCGGTTGAAGGATTGGGGCATATCGCGGCAGCGTTATTGGGGCACGCCGATCCCCGTGCTGTACTGCGACAAATGCGGAATGGTGCCCGTCCCTGACCAGGATCTGCCGGTGGTGTTGCCGCCAATGGCGAAATTTTCCGGGATGGGACAATCGCCGCTGGCGAGTGTGCCGGAATTCGTGAACGTGAAATGCCCGAAATGTGGTGGCGCGGCGCGGCGCGAAACGGACACGATGGACACCTTCATCGATTCGTCCTGGTATTTCTACCGTTACGCGGACCCGCACAACGATAAAATGCCGTTCGATCCCGCTCTGGTACGGTACTGGCTTCCCGTGGACCAGTACATCGGCGGCATCGAGCACGCCATCCTGCACCTGCTCTACACGAGATTTTTCTGTAAGTTCATGCGCGACCTGGGACTCGTGAACCACAACGAGCCTGTATCGAAGCTGTTCACGCAAGGCATGGTGCTCAAGGGTGGCGCAGCCATGTCGAAATCCAAAGGGAAGGTTGTCGGCGCGGAAGAGATGGCGGACAAGTACGGTTGCGATACCGGCCGCCTCTACACGCTCTTCGCTGCCCCTCCCGAAAAAGACTTGGAATGGAGCGAGCAGGCGATTGAGGGTTGCGCGAGGTTTTTGCAGCGAGTGTACAGATTGGTGTCCAAACATGCCGAACGGTTGAGCGGCGTGCAGACAGCGAGCGTCGATGACATTTCTCTGGATTCCGCGACTCCGAAGGAAAAAGTGCTGTTACGCAAGGCCCACCAGGTTCTGCGGCGTGTGACTCACGATTTTGAGTCGCGCTGGCACTTTAATAGCGCGATTGCACTCCTGATGGAACTGGTGAACGAGATTCAGGCGCAAGAGCCTCTCGATGGGGGAGTGCGTCCGGAAGTGGCCAAGGAAGTGTTCGATTTACTGACGCTGATGCTGGCGCCCATGGTGCCGCATCTCGCCGAGGAGTTGTGGGAGATCCTGGGCCACACTCCGACCACGCTTGCGCATGCTCCCTGGCCGAAGTTTGTGCCTGAACTCGCTGCGGAAGATCAGGTAGAAATTGTTGTGCAAGTGAACGGCAGAGTGAAGGGCAAGCTTGCGGTCGAAGCCGGACTCGACAAAGAACAGCTTGAGAAGCGAGTTCTGGGGGAACCGAAGATAGCGAACCTGGTCGACGGGCAGCGCGTAATCAAGGTCGTGGTCGTGCCGGACAAGCTCGTGAATGTGGTTGTAGCATAATGATTTCATGTTGCTTGCCGCGCGCGTGCTCATAGTGCCCAGCGATTGCATTCCGATGGGCGCCCGATTCAAAAATGATCGGCTAACGATTCACCAACCGATGAGGAAACGATGAGCGAGCGCGGCGGCATCGTAGTGCTGGATTTCGGCGGGCAGTACACGCAGTTGATCGCGCGTCGAATCCGGGAACAGCAGGTTTTTAGCGCGATCCTGCCGTGTACCGCGAGTGTCGAACAAATCCGCAATTACGAGCCCGCTGGAATCGTGCTCTCAGGCGGGCCGAATTCGGTTTATGACAAGGATGCGCCGCCGTGCGATTCCAGCGTGTTGTCGCTGGGCGTGCCAGTGCTCGGAATCTGTTATGGGTTGCAATGGATGACGCACACCCTGGGCGGGCGAGTCGAACGCGCGGACCGCCGGGAGTATGGCCGCACCGAGCTAATTGTGAAAAATGGCTCGGCTCTATTCGCGGGGCTGCCGCAGAAACTGCGCATCTGGAATAGCCACGGCGATCACGTCATGTCGCTGCCGGCCGGATTTCACGTGACCGGGGAAACCGGAAACGCCGTATCCGCTGCCGAAGATCCAGCCAGAAAACTTTACGCCGTGCAATTTCATCCCGAAGTTCGCCACACGGATCGTGGCTCCGATATGCTCCGCAATTTTGTGTTTGAAATCTGCCATGCGAAGCGGCTGTGGAGCGGCGCTGCGTTTATCGCCGAGACAGTGGAATCGATCCGTCGGCAGGTGGGAGATTCCAGGGCCATTTGCGCGTTGAGCGGGGGAGTGGATTCCGCAGTCGCGGCCGTACTGGTCCACCGCGCCATCGGAAGCCGTCTCACAAACATTTTCGTCGACAACGGGCTGCTCCGAAAGAACGAATTCCACGATACTCTGGAATTGCTTCGCGATCGGATGGGTTTAAAAGTCATCGGGGTCGATGCGAGAGACCGCTTCCTGGCGCGTCTAAAAGGAGTGACGGACCCGGAGACAAAGCGCAAGCGAATCGGCGGGGAGTTTATCGCGGTTTTTGACGACCAGGCCCGTCAGTTGGCGATCGGACCCGAGAGGGCGGCTTTTTTGGTCCAGGGAACGCTTTACCCGGATGTGATCGAATCCGTCGCGGTTCGGGGACCCTCGCAGACGATCAAGACGCACCATAACGTGGGCGGGCTTCCCGATGACTTGCCGTTCGCACTGATTGAGCCTCTTAGAGAGCTATTCAAAGACGAAGTGCGGAATATCGGGCGCGAATTGGGGCTTCCGGAAGAGATGCTGACGAAACATCCGTTTCCGGGCCCGGGTCTTGCGGTACGATTGTTGGGCGAAGTAACTGAGGAACGTCTTGCGCCGCTTAGGGACGCTGACGCAATCGTGGTGGAGGAAATTCGCCGTGCTGGACTCTACGAAAAGGTGTGGCAAGCGTTTGCGGTGCTGCTTCCGGTGCGAAGCGTAGGCGTAATGGGCGATGAGCGAAGCTATGGTTTCACGATCGCCGTGCGCGTGGTGGAGTCCGAAGACGCCATGACGGCCGATTGGACGCGGCTTCCAGGGGAAATTTTGGAACGCATTTCCACGCGGATCGTAAACGAGGTCAGCGGCATTAACCGAGTAGTTTATGACATTAGCTCAAAGCCGCCGAGCACAATCGAGTGGGAATAAGCGGAAAAACAGCACGAGGGGCCGATCGGCCTGTACCAAAATGGAACAGAAGGAAATCTGGAAAGGTGGCTTTGGCCCGGGTAAAATGAAATTCGCCGCAGGGGACGGGGCTGGCGATGCCCGGGCCGATATGCCTGTATGCCGAAGAAAGCTTCCCCCATCTCTAGGGAAACCGCTGAAATTAGCGGGTTGCCATCTTCTGAGCCATGTAAAGCAGGAGTCGACGGTCGGGTTCTTCAATGCGACCCATCAGCCTGCGAAACTTGTTCAGTAGACGAGCTTCTTTTCCCGAACTGCCCCATACGATGTCGTCAGCGCTCTTTCGCTTCGGCAAATTGGGGAGTTCAGGAGGTTCTTCTCCGTCATAGAAGAGTTGATAGAGAGGGACTTCCAAAGCGCGTGCCATTTTCTCGAGCGTTTCGATGGCCGGAACCGTATGGCCATTTTCGACGCGGGAGATATAGCAGCGGAGCAATCCGGTGCGCTTTTCGATGTCCCCTTGGGAAAACTTCTTTTCTTCGCGCAGTGCGCGAAGACGGTCGCCGATAATCATGTCGGTATTGTTCCATAATGTTATAATGGCTGCAAGGGGAAAAGTTGTTATATCAATAACGCCCTAGACTTGGACGTCGTGAAACCGGGAACCGATGGCAAACGTCACAAATTCAGACATTCCGCACGAGCCGCAGTTGGCGAAGGAGAGTCAGCCACTGACGCCTGCGGACGAGGAACGAAAGCTTGTTCGCAGGGCGCAGGATGGAGATGTTGTTGCCTATGAGGAATTGGTAAGGATTCATCAGCACCGGGTTCTGAGCGTAATTGGAGGCATCTTGCGGGGCAGTGAGGACGTAGAAGACGTGGCGCAGCAAGCCCTGGCGAAGGCGTATTTCTCGATACGGCGCTTTGACATGCGGTCGGCATTCGGCACGTGGCTCTACAAGATTGCCGTGAATGAGTGCTGGGACTATCTGAGGAAGAAGAAAGTGCGGCGTCTCGTGTATGAAGCGGATTTGAGTGAAGAACAGATACGAAAGTTGGACTCGGCACCGGAACATGGCTTTAGCGGCGCCTCGCATCGTGAAGATGCCGGACGCAAGGCCGAACAGCGCCAATTGGTCGAGCGGCTGCTGGGCCAGCTCGATGAAAAAGATCAACTGATGCTGGTGATGAAGGAAGTGGAAGGTTTTTCAGTGGAAGAAATCGGGGAAGTGCTGGGCCTGAACGTGAATACGGTCAAGGTTCGGTTGTTTCGAGCGCGGGGTCGTCTAGTGGAAACCTACCGAAAGCGGATGCAGAAGCGTTCGGCTCTTCGAGAGGGGCTCAGGCAGGGAAGGAGCGAAAAAGGTGTTTAATAAATTGATCGTTCCGATGCAATGCCGGAAGTTTGAAGCGCGTTTTGAGGATTTTCTTGAAGGGGCGACGGACCCCGAGCTACTTCATCACGTGTCGGAGTGCGCGAAATGCCGCTCTGCGCTGGAAGACTCACGGCTCGCCGGCAAGCTGCTACGTCAAGCGTGGGACCCGGCGGACAAACCTCGCCCGGCATTTGTCTCCGGCGTCATGGCAAGGATTCAATTGGAGAAGGCGCGAACAGAGTCACCTGGGGCTTTCTGGCGTCCGCTGGAATTCCTGGCCTCGCGGTTGTCGCTGACCGCCGCTATGTTGCTGCTCGCATTGTCCGCCTACGTTGTGGGATTTGCACCGCGACGGACCCCTCACGGACTCCCGACGCAGCCCCAGCTAACGGCCAGTGATTTTCCACAGCCACCCGGGGATCCGATAAGCAACGAGGAGGTTCTGCAGTCACTCGCAGAGAGGAACAATGGACGCTAGCCAGGGCAATCGCAAGGCGATTCTGCTGGTGTTCGTCGTATTCGTGCTCGGCATCGCGCTGGGTGCGCTTGGCACCTACATGGTCACCACGCGCGTACTAGCCGCGCGCCCGCAGGCTGTCGAAGTTCATACTGCGGCGAATACCGTCGCCACTCTTACGCGAGACTTGAACCTAAATCCCGACCAACAAAGGCAGATCCTGGGAATCCTCAACGACACGCGCTCGCGCTACGATGCGATCCACCAAGAGGTAGATCCTGAATACGAAAAGGTTCGGCAGGAAGGGCGTGAGCGTATCCGCGAATTGTTGACCGCGGATCAGCGGCCCAAGTTCGAAGAAGTGCTGCGACAAATTGATGAAGATCGCAGAAAGCGGCAAGCCGAGGGACAAGGTCGCTGACGGCCGAAGTCTCTATTCCGTTTTGAATCTGTTGGTGTGGCGCGGTTTGTTAGCAGGCCGGGTTTACTCGACCAAAAGTATTGTTTCGACAGAGGTCTTGACGCCTCCGGCGTCACTGGGCTAAATAGTTTGCGGAAAGACCCAAGGCGTGCCATTCCGAAGCGGGCAGCCCGCCGAGGAATCTTTGTTGGATTTCCAATCGGAGCGAGTTCCATCGTTTCGGACGGAATAATACACCAACGGGGTACTCTCGCAACCGTTTCAGCCTGTTTTTTTGTGAATTAAAGTACAAACGAGCTTGCATCTGCACGCGCTGTGTGGAAGAGCGCAGAACGGGGAATGTGAAATGGGGCGTTTCACCGCGATCCTGAAAAACTTGTGGGAACGTTCGATGATGCACCGCGCGATGCTTGTGGCGCCGCCGGTCGCGTTGATTCTCTGGGCTGGCTACATCTCGGTGGGAACGCGATCCAGCGCTCAATATTTCACAGCGAAGGTTGACCAGGGCGATATCTCCCAAGTCGTGCAAACCACGGGAACCATCAACCCCTATAATACTGTGCCGGTCGGGTCGGTCGTGTCAGGTAACATCGTTGCAATCAATGTCGACTTTAACTCGCAGGTGAAGAAAGGTGACATCCTCGCGCAGATCGATCCGGTCCCCTTCCAGGCGGCACTGGCTCAGGCGCAAGCGGCCTACCAAAATGCCGTGGCAAACGTAGCAAACCTGGAGGCGCAGATCCAAACAGCGGCCGCCAACGTCGCGGTGATGAAATCCAATATTGCCAAGGCGCACGCCACATCCGTCGATATGGACACGCAACTCCGGCGCACAAAGGTCTTAGCCGACCAAGGCGTGTTGTCCGCTCAGCAAAAGGACGACGCGCAGGCCAACTACGATGCAGCCGTCGCAACCGAGAACGCTTCTGTCGCGCAGGAAAAGCAGGCCGAAGCGCAGCTCGATTCCACGACGGCCCAGCGGGACCAAGCCAAAGCGCAGGTGCTCATGCAGAAGGCCTCGGTGGACGCGGCTAAGTTGCAGTTAAGCTATTGCACGATCCGTGCGCCCATCGACGGTACAGTTGTCAATCGCACAGTCACTCTCGGCCAGCCGGTCGCAGCCAGCTTGCAAGCTCCGAACCTGTTTAGTATTGGGCAAGATCTTACACATATGTTGGTTTATTCAAATACAGACGAGGCTGACGTTGGGCGCATCCGACCGGGCGCAGCGGCTTCCTTCCGCGTGGACACTTTTCCCCGGGAGACGTTTAACGGACGCGTCGATCAGCAGCGTATGAATGCAACCACGATTCAGAATGTCGTCACCTACAATACGACCATCGCGTTCGACAATCCCGACCTTAGGCTATTTCCAGGAATGACTGCGTACGCCTCCATTCCCGTAGCCACCGCCAGGAATGTCGTGAAGATTCCCAATGGAGCCCTGCGATTTAAACCAGATTTGACCGACAGTCAGCGCCAGGCGCTCTATGCGAAGTACAACATAACCGAGACTGCGCCTGCGGCGGCCCGAGTGGCTGCTGGCGGGGCAGCTGCTGCGAGCGCTGGTGGTCAAGGGGGGAATGCGGCCCCTCCCGCCGGAGTTGGAAACCCTGGGCCGAGCCAAGGCGGTGCAGGCGCGGGTGGGCAGGGAGGGGGAGGTAACCGCCGTCCCGGAGGAGGCGGTGGTGGGGGTGGCCAGGGCCGTGGCGCCAATAGCCAGCGCCAGGACACCGGCATCGTCTGGAAGCTACATCCAGACAAGACTCTCGAACCGGTTCAAGTGAATCTCGGTGTCACGGACTTTACGTTTACAGCGATGATGAAAGGAAATTTGAAGCCGGGCGATGAACTGGTCATCGGCGAGGCCACGTCGACGGCGAGTGCCCAGAACCAGGTGCGCAGTCCGCTGGGCGGTCCCGGAGGCCCCGGCGGGCCAGGCGGTGCCGGAGGCATTCCACGCAGGTTCTAATTTGAATTCCGATAGGCGGGACAACAATATGACCGAACAAACTGAGCCTGCGTCGGAACGTCTCCAACCGCGCGCGGATGCCAAGCCGGTCATCCGTTTGGAGAGCGTTTATAAAACGTACGACTTGGGCGAAGTTCAAGTTCAGGCGTTGCGCGGCGTTACCCTCGAGATATACGAG
>JBEKCU010000100.1:0-24994 GCA_050014735.1 Candidatus Acidiferrales bacterium
ACGCACGCACGAACACCTGCGCGCCAAATACGGGAGAACTAAATATGGGCCGTTAGAACTTCAGTTACTGGGTGACCGTATTCGAGCGACGTCAAAATAATGTCAGCCATAACCGGAGCGCGCCGGAAAATCTCGTCTCCGAGGGCGTCGGAGATGGCGTTGAGAATCGCGCAGCATCCTCCGCCTACCGGTGGTTCCCCAATACCGCGTGCGCCAACCGGAGTTTCCGGATCGGGAATGTTGAGCGCGGCCCACTCGAAATTGGCCGGTACATCTAGGATCGTGGGAGGTTTGTTCTCGTACAAGCGCTTATTCAAGGGGAGCCCCAGGTGCTGATCGTAGACCCACTTCTGTCCGAGCGCGTGACCGATTCCAAGCATCGAGCGGCCTAGAATCTGGCCGCCGACAGCGCGAGGATTGATCACAGTGCCGACGTCCGCGACAGCCAGGAAGTCCAAAATCTTGAAGCTTCCAGTTTCGGTGTCGATCTCAACTTCCGCAAACGAGGCAACGAACGAAAACGCCTGTCCATCCTGCCCGTAGTTGTCGCGAGCAACACCCATGAGACCCTGCCCTGCCAGGGCCGTTGCGGACGCCTTCGTCATTTTGTTGATGTCGGCCGGAAGTTCGTGGCCGTCGTAAACACCCCCGAGGGCGATGGCGCGTTGCGCGGCTTGCGCCAGCGTCATGCTCGCGCCCCCACCTTTGTGGTAAACGCGCTCATGTCCGACTTCGTAGTCTTCCGGCTTGCCGCCATGGTCTTTTGCGGCAATTTCCTGCAGCTTTCTCTTGCCGTCCATGGCAGACGCGTGAGCGGCCCGAGTCATTGCATGCGTCGTTTGGCTGCCGCCCGAGGAACAACTCCACGGGAGGTTTTTCGAGGTGTCTCCCCAGGTCATTTCGACCTTCTCCCAGGGCACACCCATGATTTCGGCGGCGACGCGGCTCACGTCGCTGTAGGTGCCGCAACCGAGGTTGCCAACACCGGAGTGGATGTACATCTTGCCATCGGGTTTGACGATGAATAGCCCGTCGTAGCCTTTGGAGCCGCCCACGAACGTGCTGCTCGAGACTCCCAAGCCTCGAATCTTAGTGCCCGTGCGCCGGTCGGTCGAAGCGACGCGTTCCGACCAGTTAAACTTTTCGGCGCCCCGTTCGAGCGCATTTTTCAGGAAGGCGCTGGTGCAGTAAGGCCGCTTCCCGTTATTCGGAGGGCCAAATGGCGCCTTGCCTTCGGGCGCGTTAATCCTGCGGATTTCAACCTGATCGACGTTTAACTTTCGCGCGGCTTTGGCGAGCAGCGGCTCGAAAAGAGTGATGCCCTGCATGCCGCCGGGCGAGCTTTGGGCGCCGCGAGGGATCGTATTCGTGAGTACGCTGACGCCCCTCCAGCGCATAGCGGGCGGCTGGTACAGAATCGAAACAATGCGTCCTGCCTGGTTGTAGTCTCCCGCCAGATTGTACGGTCCATTGTCGCCAACCGCATACATGTCCAGAGCGGTGATGCGGCCGTCCTTGGTAAATCCGGCTTTGATGCGGCCCGTGAGGCTCGGCCGGCCCCGGCCAATGTAGTGTTCCTCCTCGCGGGTAATGCGCATCATCACAGGCGCGCCGATTTTCTTCGACAAAATAGCCGGGATAATCACGTGAATCGAAGCCGTGACTTTGCTGCCGAAACCCCCACCGGTATATTCGCTGATGAAGACGACGTCATCGGCGTTCATATTCATCCAGCGGGCGATCGCGGGGACTGTTTGGATCGTGCTCTGGCTGCCCGAGTGCACGTAGACCTTCCCGTTTTGCCAGTACGCCATGGTCGAGCGCGGCTCGAGGGTCTGATTGCTGGTATTCGGGGTGACAAACGTTTCGTCGAGAATGAGATCGGCCGCCTTGAAGCCGGCCTCCAGATCGCCATAGCTCCATTCGTCTGCGGGCTTGCCCATGGGCATTTTGCCTTCGGCATAGTCCTTGAAATCTTCCTCGGTCCACTTAATCTCAACGACGTCCAGTGGAGGCGGCGCAACCGGTCGCGGAGTTGTGCCTGGTGCAGCGGCAGGAGGCGGAGGAGCCGGCTTACGCATCCAGGTATTCCCGCCGACGCGCGCGTTCGGGCCGCCAGGCCGCAAGCTGACGAACGGATCGACCACGTGAGGAAGCTGCTCGTAGGTGACTTTGATCTTTTCAATGGCATCGGCCGCCGTGAGTTCGTCAACCGCAGCAACGGCGAGGATCGGCTCACCCTGGTATACGGGCTCCATCGCGAGGCCGCGTTCACCCCGAGGGTCCGCCTTGATCACTGCGCCAAGATCGGTGTACGAATCAGCCGGTGCCGGCAGGTCATCCATCGTGATGATGCCCTTGACGCCCGGCATGGCGAGGGCTTCGGCCGCATCGATGCGCTTGATGCGGGCGTGCGGGTATGGGCTGAGCAGCAGCTTCGCGAAGACCATGCCGTCCGCCCGGAAATCTTCCGCATATTTCGCTTTTCCCGTGACCTTGGCGACCATGTCCGGGCCAATGTAATTCTCGCCGACCAGTTTCGCCTTATTGGGTGGGGTTTTGGCAGTCACCAGCGGAACGTTATTTGCACTATCCTTGGGCACGTTTGTTGAGCTAGACATTTTTCACTCCCCGCGAGAGTTCAGCGCCACGCATCAACGAAGTCAAAATCTTGTCGTAATCCTGGCATCGGCAAAGATTGCCTGAAACGCCTTGCGCGAGTTCGGCGCGCGTCGGGTTCGGATTGATTTTCAGGAATCCAACGGTGGACATAATAAAGCCGGACATGCAGAACGCGCACTGGAAGCCCTGTTCTTCAACAACTCCCTGCTGCACGGGATGGAGCGTGCCATCCTCCTTGGCGAGACCTTCGATGGTTTGGATTTTCTTGCCTCGAGTCGTATGCGTCAGCACCGAGCAGGAGTAATGAGGAACGTCGTCGATGAGCACCGTGCAGGAGCCGCATTCGGCGCGGTCGCAAGCAAGCTTCGTGCCTGTAAGGCCCAGCTTGTAACGCAGCGTCATCGCCAGCGTCTCTTGCTTCATGACGTCGACGGCTCGTTGCCGTCCGTTCACATCCAGCGTGATCAAGCGCTCGACCGAGCCGGGACCCGCGGCCAGGGTCTGATGAACGACACTGCGCAAGATGTAGCCCGTCGAGCACACCGCGCCCGCGGCAATCACTGTCTTGATCAGGTCCCTTCGACTTAGTTTGCTGGTACTGCCTTGCGGATCATGAATATCAGCCATTCGATCACCTCTATCAGGCATGCGGGAACCAACCGAACTCGCTCGTAACTTGTGACATATAACATTTCTGGGCCGCGTGTCAATCGAGATTTTGTGAAAGCGAGCAACCGGCGAGAATTGTCGCTGTGCAACAACGGATCACGTCGAAAGATTTATCCAAACTCGTGGTGAAGTACGGATCGCTTGTAGAAAATCCGAGGTACAAAAAGTTTGTGATCCTTCGAGAACAATTTGATGCGCCGGGCAGGATGTTGGGTGTATAAGTGTGCTCATCCAGTGGGAATCAATGCGTTCGTGCCGAAGCCGTTTAACTTAACTTAAGGAGATCATCATGGACGTTTCTAAGAGCGTCGGAGTAATTTTGCTTGCGGGTGCGATTAGCATGCTGGTCGGCGCGAGAACCCACGCACAGAACCCGGCGGCTGCCGACTCAACAGCTGCGCTCCCCAAAGACGTCTATGCCGACTCCCGAAATCGTCTCCCATTGCCGAAACGCGAAGACATGAGCGACGCCGACAAGAAAGTGTTCGATGAATTGACCACCGGAGACAGATTGCCAGACGGCGCGAAGGCGCCCGTCCGGCTCTTTAGCCCCCCACTCGCCAAACCCATGAGCGATGCCCATCACTACCTCAAGTATGAGTCTGGATTGGGAGACCGGTTGACCGAGATCGCCGTCCTGGTTACGGCGCGCGAACTGAATAGCCAGTTTGAATGGACTCAATGGGAACTACGCGGGCGTAAACCAGGTTCCTTCCACGTCGATCAGAGCACCGTCGATATCATCAAGTACAATAAACCCGTGACAGGTCTCCCCGAGAAGGACGCCGTAATTATTACCTTCGGACGCGAGCTTATCGGACAGAGGAAAGTTTCCTCCGAGACGTTCGCTCAAGGTCTGCGTCTGTTCGGTCCACGCGGGATGGTGGACTTGACGAATCTGATGGCCCTCTATACTCAGACCGCCCTGGAGCTCACTGCTTTCGACCAGCAGTTGTGGGAAGGACAAAAACCGTTACTCCCACCGCGATAGATTTTATTTCGCAGGAGGACGAATTCTAGCGTGAATCTTCCTGCTCCCCAACGACCCCCTCTTCCACTGAGACTGTCCAATCGATGTCGCGCGATTCGATGACCAGAAAAAACGCACGTGGTTCCTCGGCCACATACTCCACTCCGCGCCCAACGCCTTGGTGATCCACAGCGGTCTCTACAAACCGTCCGCTGACGAGGCTGTGAACCTTAAGTACAAACGTCCCTTTTCCCGGGGCTTGTTCATTGCTTGCTTCCCACTTGATGCGCCACTGCCCGCTGCCGATATTGAAGGAATCGGTCTGCGTATTACCGTGACCCGCCCATGATGCTATGGGACGCCATCCTAATTCAGTGTGTTTGGGCTGTGCTTGGGGCTGGGGACGGCACGAACTCATCATCAACGCAAACGCGACGAGAACGGCTCTCAGGTATGTTGTGGGAATTGAGTCTCTGTGATTCATTGGAGTTTAACTATGGTTCCAAGCAATTTAGACATCCGAGTGTATCCTGAAATCGCAGCGCCGGCGTCTCGCCGGTTTTGGCAGGACAGGCTTCAGCCCGTCTGAGTTTGAACTGAGTAGTTGCAAGCTCAAACCCAGACGGGCTGAAGCCTGTCCTACAGAATTCAAAACAGTTCGCGCTAAACTTCAGCCTACCCGAACGAATCCGATTAATTTGCAAACTCATTGTATCGACGCCGGGAGAAGCGTACGATGTGCGGACGAAAGGTCCAATCGGAAATTCAAAATGAATAATCGAACCAGTTCCCTGCTCAATCGAACTATCGTAAGCGCAATCGCGATCGCTTGTGCGCTCTGCGCCTACGGAACCGGCGAGATATGCCGTGCGGCCGACGACGCGCCAAAGTTTGCAGTGGACGCATCCTGGCCGCAGCCATTGCCGAATAAGTGGGCCATCGGTCAGGTTTCCGGGATTGCCCTAGGCGCGCAAGACCATGTTTGGATTCTTCACCGTCCATCCACGCTGGACAAGGATGAACTATTCGCGGCCAAGACTCCGCCCGGAGCTGAATGTTGTGTCGCCGCGCCACCGGTCATCGAGTTCGACGCCACAGGCAAGGTTGTGCGCGCATGGGGTGGACCTGGCGAAGGATATGATTGGCCGCTGTTCGAACACGGGCTGTTCGTGGACTACAAAGGCAATGTCTGGATCGGAGGCAATGCGGGGAAAGGCTGGGGGCGAATTTTAAAATTTACCGCCGACGGCAAGTTTTTACTCTCCATCGGCAAACCATTGGGACCCGACGAAAAGCCAAGCAACAACAGCACTGTCAACATGGGAAACCAACCCGCGGATATGTACGTCGACCCCAAAACCGACGACCTCTACGTCGCCGATGGTGACGGAGGGGACAGACGCTTGATTGTTTTCGACGCTGAAACGGGCGCGTTCCGGCGAATTTGGGGCGCTTACGGTGAAAAGCCCGCGGAAGGACCGGCGGCAAAATACGATTCGAACGTGCCGCCCTCAAGATCGTTCTCCGCAGGCGTCCACTGCGTGCGAATGGCGAATGACGGACTCGTTTATGTCTGCGATCGTAATGCCGACCGGGTTCAAATCTTCCATCCGGACGGAACGTTTGTGAAGGAATTTTTTGTGTCGCCCCAGACGTTTGCAGGCGGGACAACCTTCGACCTCGCCTTCAGCCCCGACCAGAAGTACGTGTATATAGCCGACGGTGCGAACCAGAAAATCTGGATACTGCAACACAATTCATTCGAGATTCTTGGATCGTTTGGGCAACTGGGCCACAGCGCCGGCGAATTCCATAACCTTCATGGCCTTGTCGTGGATTCGAAAGGCAATGTGTTCACCGCTGAAGTCAGTGACGGAAAGCGAGTTCAAAAATTCGCGCTGATCGGTAGCGAAGCAGCGGGCGGAACTCGTAAAAAGACGGCTTCCCACTAGCCAACCTCGTGGACGGTCAAGTTGGAGAGCATATCGAGGATGGGTTCCCCGTCGTCATGAGCAAAATGCGCCGCAGGACTCTCTCCTGCGGCGCATTTTGCTCTCAAATTCGTCGTGGCTTAATAGTGTGCGGGAAGTGACCGTAATTGGGCGTTCCCGATGCCGTACCAGTTCCCTAGGTCCGTAAACCTCCGCGTGACCAACACCAACCCCGGTTCTACTTCGCGGATCATGAGTGAAGAGTGAATATGTCTGTCTGGCGATGTCCCATCGTTTCGAGCAACCGCCGTGATACTGTCTGATTATTGGACCGCCCAGAAGCCGCCGCGGACGAGGGTGTATTGGGTAGTGTGCACGAGCTGGTCGGTGAAGCCAGCCGTTCTGTATGAATCGTTGGTGGATCCGCCTGCTGCCGAGCCAAGCATTCTGAACCCGTGGTCGAATACATTTTGAAGTGCATAGGCGCATGACGAAGTAGCGGAACCAGTGGGGATCGCATTTACCCATGTGTCGGTTGGGTCAGAATCCTGCACCCTCTCCGCGACGGGTGGGATGAATTGTGTGGGAGCAGGGAGTTGCGCCACAGTCGTACAGAGAACAATTATCGTGGCAGGGGGTTCGGGTGCCGCTTGTACGGCGGTGACATTCCTTGTGGATAGTGGACCGAAAGCTAGGGTGCCGAAGATTACCATGGCCAGGGCAACGATCAGAAATGCTCGTTTGTGAGAGTTCATGTTCTCCTCGAGGGTGAAGTGTGAGCGTCCAAATTTGTAGAACGTCCCATCTTCTGTTGGAGCGCCCGTCAAGAACTACTGTTCGAAGGGCTAGAAAACGGACACTACACTTCCTCCCTCGGGGGATTGAACCGAAGTGCAAGTCGCTACCGAATCGGAACTTGAAGCATTACGAGCTTTAGTCGATCACGGACGACGCCCGTGTCGAGTTGAGGAAACTGCCCGTCGACAGGTCGATTTTTTCCATTTGCGAAACAATCGACGATTCGCAATTGCACATCCACAGTTCAATTGTTTAATCAGTTCGCGACGGGGGTGTGCGCCAAACAAGGCAAATCCTGGTTTTCAGTCATATCTCCCGGGGACGAAATTTGACTGGAGTGTTGTAGACCGGGGAAAAACGCAGAAATTAGGATTCCCAGTAACTGGAGATCCTAGGAATTCCATAATCGAGGTCATACCGTTCGTCGGTCACGCCACCGGGTCGCCGTGTATCTCCACTTCTTGCATATCCACGCCGCAGGCCTCCGGCAACGGCAGCCGCCCGGTCCAGTTCGCCCATCCCCAGAAGATGGCGGTGGACGAACTCAGCAAGCCTGCTACAACGCCGATGGTTCGAGGGCTGTAGTGAGTGGAAGCAATTCCCGCTCCCATCATCGACAGCATCATCATTGTCCACGTTAGCGTTTCGATCGTTGAAAAGACGCGCCCTCGATACTGGTCCGAAACCGTCTTCAGAATGTACGAATAATTCAGGATCGAATTCACGGCAATTGCGGCGCGCGACACGAGGATAAATAACAGGGCCAGCTCGAACCGCTGCATCCGGCTGAACAGCACGTACGCCCCGCCGTGCACGACGTAGTCGATAAAGATCACCAGCTTGTAATCCTCAAAAGACAGCCATTTGCCCATCCAGTGCGCAAGCGCGGCGCCGAGAAGAAGGCCGATCCCGGCGCATCCCCAAATCGTGCCAATGCCGGCGGCACCGCGATTAAATACAACTTCGCCAAAGAGAGTAAACAGAATCTGTGCCGCTCCTCCACCCGTGGCCCATCCCACCGCCAGCAGCGCAATCGCGAGAACGAGCGGAACCGAACGCATATACCGCAGTCCTTCGCCATACTCATGCCACGGCCGGATGACCTCGGTCTCGTTCAGATCCCTGTTTTCGGCCCGGAACTGTTTGCCTGGCGGCGGCCTCAAATGCCAGATCGCCCACGCCGAGAATACGAACGAAAGCGCATTGAATATGAACGCCCACTCGTAGCCAATGCCAACAATCGTTGCGCCTAAAAATGTCCCAATTGTCAGATTGGTCCATTGGGTCGTCTGCGTCAGCGAATTCGCGGTGTGAATCTCGTCCTTGTCCGCGATGGTTGGCAGAATTGCGGAGCGCCCGGCCGTAAAAAACGGCGAGGCAATCATCAGCAGCGCGCTGAAGGTATACAGCAGCCACACTTGACGCTCCCGAAAAGCCAATATGAATCCCAGCGCCACAACCGCCCGCACCAGGTCGCTGGCAATCATGATTCGCTTCCGGTCAAACCTGTCGAGCAGCACACCCGCCAGGGGCCCGATGGCGATAGCCGGAATCGCGCGTGACAGCATGACGCCCATGATGACCAACCCGGAATGCGTCAGCGCCATCGCCAGCGCGAACACTGCGATATTGTTGAAATTGTCACCGATTTCGCTGACCACCTGACCCATCCAGGTGTAGCGATAATTGCGATTGTGGCGAAGCAGTTCGAGAAATTCGCGCATCAGTCGATGCGGCTCTCGACGCCAGACCGATTCCTCGGCGAGTGTTCGATTAAGACGCGAGCCTCATGAGCGCCCATGCCTGAAAGTCTGCCACATTTCTCATCACTGCACACCTTGTCGGTCGGCAGCTTGTAACCGACGAGAGAGCACTCGAAAACAGCCCATTTGAACGTGTCACGCGATTATCGTACAAGTGAAATCCGGCATCGCTATTCAGAAGCCCTGATGAGTGGATTTATCGGAACCTGCCCGAAGTCGTACCCGTTTCACCGCGAGGTTAACGACACATTGTTGATTGCCTCTCGCGCCTTGCCCGATTTTAATCTTGAGGCGGCGGGGCCAAACATTTACTCTCAGCCAGAATCGTTTCCAGTAGCCTGCTAATGTCAGCCTCGTAAGGTTTTATGGTCAATGGCTTTCTTCTTTCCCCGTTTGTCTGGGCCAGGAGGTCAAGCGCTCGGCGGCAATCCGAGGCGGCTTCTGAGTATTCCTTCAACTCCGCCAACGCCCGGGCCCGCTCGTAATAATAACGAACCCCGCCGGGGAACGATTTGAACCTAAAAGTGCAGTACTCAACGAGTTCTCGCAAGACGCGAACTGCTCTTTCCGGCTGGCGCGCCTCCCGAAACAGACCAGCGAGCCTCGAGCGCCTGGCGCCTTCGGATTCTTCACCTACGTCATCATTTGCCCACGGCACCTCGTAGTCAGCAATGGCCTCTTCATATCGACCGAGCGCTGCGTAGGCGTCACCCCTGCTCCAGTGCATGGCCGAAACGAGGCCACGGAACTTCCTCGATTGCCTGGGTGTACAGATCTATCGCTTTCAAATACTCTCCATTGCGAGTATAAGAAAGTCCCTCGAAAATAGTCTCGGCTGTCCTCCGCGAATCCATGTCGCCGGGACATTACCATGAGAAGATGAGTGGTCACAAGTCTGATGCTCCCCGACTCTGAAGCCCTGAAGAGGAGGGACACGCGGCAGCGAGAGTGAGAGAGAATCAATCTGCTACCATCGGGCTAAACTTAATACTCGACTGCACAAGGGTGAGATGCTCTAGTCCGGAAAAGGCCTATTGCGATCCTTCCGCCCGAGTATACGATCCTAACCAAAGAGGCATAGGGTAGACCTGATGAAAACAATCGAAAGCGAACAGTACTTGAGGCATCAGATCAGGATGGCGATGGCCAACCTCCTCGATTAGTCTTCTTAACAATTGCGAGTTTTTCTCGTCTTCAGTGGCGTGATCCACGACGAAGCACATCCCTTGCCGTGAGATACCTCGCTTAGATAAATTCGCAGTGATCAGTTTTGATAAACGAGCGGTAAGATCTTCAAATAAGTATTCTGCTCCCAGATAGGCCAGTGGGTGAACTCGCTGCGCCAGGTGTTCCCAAACCGCCGCCACCGCAAACGCCCCTGGAGAGAAAAACTCGGCCTCTTTGCCGATCCGGGACTGATCCCCTCCGAGGGCCTTATATCCTTCTAACGCCCACACGCGATGTTCGACTTCTTCCCACTTATGTAGAAGGAGAGTTCGCATCACTTTCCCGTCTTCGGCATTTGTGGCTCCAATCATGGCGAAGCCGGCTTTAGTAGTAAAAGGCTGGTAACAGTGAATTTCCCAATAGATTTCCCTCATGGTGGCGACAATAAGACCGATCGGAGAATCAGGCGTCTCTACGAGGTGACCGATGGGTGAGAGCCGGAACTCCTTAACGATGCAATCAATCCGCTGGTCCAGCGCCGCAACGATCCGTTTGGCCACGGCTTCTTTGTGATCGACAGACAGAGCCTGTTCGGCCATTGCATTTCCCTTTCTTATCGTCCATTTCCGATATCTAACGCTTTCCCAAAAGAGCCAGTGCAAAGAAGATAGCTCCCACACTATCGCGTGAGCGGATCAAGCGGGGGAGCAGCTTTCCGGTCGCCAGCTCATAGGCCTTATAGGCGTCCCGCAGTGGTCCTTGCCGGAACTCCGTCTCTTCCTGACGGATCGCTAATGAATAAAAGCTTCCCATGCATACTACCGATAGCAATAGCCAGGGTCGCAAAGACACCAGCACACCTGCGATCCAAAAAGCGAAGTAAGAGGCATAGAAAGGGTGACGGATATACCGGTAAGGTCCATCAGTCAGTAACCTTGCAGGCTGAGTAGCTGTGAAGGCAACATTTAGCATTGCACGTCGCGCATAAGGAACGGCCCACCAAAAAATGAAAAAGGCGAGCGCGTAAAGAAAAAGTCCCAAGTCCGCCACGCATCCCGATGGTGTCGTTCGCACAATTGCAAAAAGCTGCGCTATGAAGAACATGACGCCCATTGCGCCGATCAACTTCATTTGCATAGGCTGGCCTTTGGGATACTGGAAAAGCCAAACGGTGGCCCACGTATAGCTAGCGAAGCAGGCCACGCACCATACGTGACCAGCAATCAAAATAGAAGACAATATCCACCTTCGGACAAACACGTTCTCAAGCCAACTGATCTCGCCCCTCATGAGCTTCAAACATCTCATCGAGCCAAGGGCGCTTCACGCTAGTGACTCCGAGTTGTTCCGCTATGGATAGAAATGGCGATCTTAGCTTGGCGAGATAGAGCAAGTCGTCCAGCACGAGCAGCATCCTGTGCAAAGGGCCAACAACCGGATCGAGAAATGGAGACAAGTATTCACGAAATCCATACCGAAAGAAAAGGGGCCGCAAGGAAGGAGTACATGATTGGAACGTAAGTCGAGTGCCTCGCCCGATTCCATACCGGTATATTTCTCTAAACAGAATGCGGCTTACTGGAGTTGCCCGATATTTTCGAACGACCGCGAGTCTTGAACAGATCGCAATCGCTCGATTCGGAACGTGCTGAAATCGGTCCAACTCAAACTGTTCTTCGTACGTCTCCTTAACGTTTTTAAAATCCGCAAAGTTCGCCCGCACCGTCCCGCACGGGCCCTCGGTCCCCGACGCGATTATTATCGCCGCATTCGCGTCGAGCTTATCGGTGAGCCAGCTTCGCTCATGGTCAGCCTCTGGATAGGCCTTGTGCTGCTCAATGATGTAGACCCTGTATCGCACGTGATATGCAGCCGCTCGCGCCTCTGGCGTCAGCGCGACAGTCGCCTCGTAGTTCCCATTGCTACGGTCATCGCTATCTTGACGCGCATATTTTGAGGCATCAGAGCCTTGCTCCCATCCGCCATCATTCACGCGCATCGCCGACAACCTCATGCTCTGCCAAGCCCCGGACGTTCGACAACAGAACGGCCACTTCAGCCGGGATTAGCCAATACAAGAGAAGCCGTCCCGCATGCCTCGTATCGATGGCAAGGCCAACTGCCACCGCATAGATTAAGAACATGAGCGAATACTCGATAACGATTCGACGCCGATCACGCCGAGAGGCGATCGCAATCGCTTTCCACGGTATGATGACCATATAAATAACCGTTCCTATAATAAACCATGAATAAAAAAGAGCAATGTATTGTTTCTGCGTGCGACAAAAATTAGAAATATCGTCCTGATCGTTTTCGCTTCGTGTACAGCGGTGATGATTCAGATGGGCGACCTTATACGCTGAAATAGAGAAGAATGCGGGTACGGCTAACGCGAATCCCACCCATCGATCTAATGCAGAATGGCGAAACAAGTTGCCGTGAAGAGCCTCGTGCATCACAATCGCCATCGCCTGTATCGAGACGCCGATGATCAAAACGCCCGCGATTCGGGTAGGCGCGGTCGGCCATCTTTTCATAAGTCCGACCGAACAAATCCATAGAGCCGGATACAAGAACACGATAAGGTTCGCCCACGGGCGCACTCGATGCAATGCGCGCACTTCGTTCCGGATGTCGGGAGGTACATCCTCGAAACGAAACCTCGAAGTCCCGGCCGCGCGATGAATGCCTTCAACCGTCACACTTATCCGTCCAAAACAGTCGAAACACTTAGGACTAAAACCCATGCTAACAACCGCTAAATTCTCCGGGTGAAGCCATCACCGTTGTGCTTTCCAAGCGAAGCATCAGAGCGAGCAATATCCCTGCCGTCTGAATATAGAGCGAGTCAGGAGGAGTCGCCTGGACGACTTCTGACTGCAATCCGCATGGATACGCTAATCTTGGCAAATGCGAACTCGTCGGCGACGTTAGCCCATTCTTGCCGGGCGCGCATCGTCCAAATGGATGAGATTTCAAAAGTTTTCAGAGAGGCTCTACTGGGGCGGCTGGATCACACGAACGGCTCCGACGGTCCGCAAAAGAAGAGATATGAGCTCACCCTGGCGGCGAACTCCAAGCTTCTCAAATACATGACGTAGGTGGCTACGCGCCGTGGTCCTGCGAATCGATAGCTCTTCGCAGACTCCGTTCAGATCGCGGCCTTGCACCAACAGTCCGGCGATGCGAGCTTCGGTGGCCGTCAGTCCGAACAATCGTTTCAGGATTTCCTCGTCACTCTCGATCGCCGCTTCAGTATCCGTGACGAACAGGATCGCGCCGCCCTGGACACCGGGGAATTGGAAACCCCCAGCTGGAGCGGGCGAGACGACGACAGAAAGCGGCCTTTTGAAAGAAGGCCGCGAGATGGGAATCGCCCCACCTGCCCCAAAAGTAATTCCCTGCCTCCCCAGCGAAGCATCGGAGATGAGAGCCCGAAGTTGGCGAGTCTCCTCGGCTCTTGCGGCCTCTAATCCAGCGCGTGTGACCGTCAGGCCATCCCGCTGCGCAACAATCCTCTCCGCCGCCCGATTCATGGCCAGAACTCTCGCATCCCGGTCCAATCGAATTAGTCCAATGTAGAGATGTTCTAGCGTGCTCGTGGCGGTCCGAGCTTCCGTCTCAAGGGCGATATTCCGGCGATGGAGTTGGACGGCCCGCTGAAGATGGGGCATTAAATGCTGTACGACTTCGATCGAAGAATTGTCAAACACTTGCGACCTTTGGGGACGCAATACCGTAACGACCGCTGTTGAGGGCCCTTTTTGCTCGATGACCCCGAATATTTCATGACGCTGATCGAACTTTCGAAGATAGTCATTATAAAATTCGGACCGCAGCAGTTCTTCCTCCGTGCACAGCATCCTGCCATCGCCGACCAATCCAGAACGAGCAATCACCTGCCCACGTTTAGACCATTCGTCGATCTTCCAGAAGTGCTCTCCATAGACTCGCAGCGCTTCGGGATTCATTCCGAACGTTACGCCGACATTGCAGCTTGGCCGTTCTTGATCCAGCAACATAATCGCGGACTGCGTTCCACGAATGGCCGCGGTAAACCGATCCAAAAACATATTCCACAATTTTGGATCGATTGCGGCGTCGTAAATCAACTCGATCAGATTTAGGGTCGTCTCTTCCAGGCCCACGTTGTCCCTCCATAGCCGGGCACCCTATCCTTGCGGTTTCCGCAAGGCTGGGAGACATGGCGCGCACGTCAATTCACTTCGCCAGAGGATCGGGCCGGATCTGAAAGTGCGCGACGGAACTCCTGGTGCCCTTGCCCCCTTCGACGTGCCAGACAACCCGCGTCTCGTTTGCTGTCCACACTCCGCGTCCCTTCCAGCCGGCACTTGGATCGTCGATGCGGCCGTCCATCAGGCGCGTGTAGAAGCTCATCGGATACGGCACGCGCAATGTAACAAATTTCTTTGTCTGCGGGAGAAAAGCGATCAGCGAATCCGATCCTGTTCCCGTCACGATCGGCACGTCTTTGCCCAAGCCAAGCGTATCGAAGCGGTCCACCCAGTTGTGGTAGAACGAGTCGGCCAAAACATCGCTGCCCTTGAACTTTGGACCCGGCACAGGATAGAGAGTCCACCCCTCGGGACAATGCTGGCCCGTCGCGGTCGGGCCGTTCAGAGGACCCGCGCACTTGCTCCGGTCGAAGCTGGCCAGATCGTTGCTCCCGGCGAGCGCCGTCCAGACTAAACCGTTGCTATCGATTGCAAGCCCTAACGTGGAGTAGGCCTCGACGCCCGGCCGTTTTGGATTATCGAAGGGCGGTTCGTACACTTCCGTCTTGCACGTCTCCGGCGGGTTCGTGCCGGTCACCATGCGGAAGATTCTACCGGGAACGGGATTGCCCAAGCCCGCATACCAGACGCTTCCGTCCACTGGATTGACAGCGACTCCATAACCGTTCGACCATCGAACCTCACGATCCAACTTCGGATCGGCCGTCTCATTCGGACGCGTAAAGGCGCCCGTCTTGCCGTCCCCGTTGTAGTCGATCACAGCAAGGCACCATCCAACAGCTTTCTCCGAGTCGTGCGTCTCGTCCCAGACGCGCGTCTTGATCCAGCCAATTCCCCCTCGATGGTCCGGGCCAACGCCCGGCGTGCTGGCGTAATACAGAGTTTCGTCTTTGTCATCGGCAAAGACCATGTGGCCGGATGGCAAGCAGGTATCGACCGACCCGAATTTGCCGGACTTGGGATCGTAGAACGTGCCTCCCCTGGCTACCGTACCATCCGGTATCGGAAAGATTTTGGCGTAGGGATTATTCGAGCTGGCCTTACACCAGTCGGGCAGATCGGCGCGAGTCTGCGAGTGAAACCAGAATCGCCCCTTGCTATCCAAACGCGGCTGCGCCGAGGTGACTCGATCGTTCCAGATAAGCTCATCGCCCCAGTACGGAGAAGGAGCTCCCACGGTCTGCGGAGTAAACGGCTGCAAGAGAGCCCGGTCATGCTCGTTGCGCAAGGTGATTCCGATCATGGAGTTCTTGCCCGTCGAAGGATCGAGGACTGCGATCGCATTCCCCGAGAAGTCGGTGCCGTAGATCGGTCCATTCGCATTCGCCGTTGGGTGCCTATCGTCGCTGCTGCCAATGTCGTGGAAAAATGATTTGTTCGTACCGAATTCCCACAAGCTGATCACCACATTTCGCTCGATGCCCTGCGGACGCGGCGGCGCCGGCGGAACTTCGCCCGCGGCAATTCGCGTGCTCCAATCCGCGAACATCGCCAGGCCGCGGTCATGCCCGAAACTGTTCAGCGCGTTCGTCATTTGCGGGCCCACCTGGCCGGACATCAGGCGCCGCTCCCACGCCTGCTCGGGCTTATCGAACGCTCCCAGCCCCGGCTCAATTTCGCGCGTCGCCTTATCGCCCATCTGATGGCAGACTTCACAGCCTCTCTTCAGAAGAAATGACCATTGGGCTTGCGTGGCAACTTCCGTATCTCGTGTCGGAGCGAAATTCACCGGCGCGCTGCCACCTTCCTCTCCCGCTAGCCCGCCGTCGTTGGCGCGGAGTTTCATCGGAAAGTCGCTCTTGGGCGGCATCTTAATCAGTGAGAACCAGTAATCGCCCGGATAGTATTGCGCGGCATCCTTGGGCGTGTGGGCAATTACCGCAGTCAGTGCCAGCGTTTTACCCGGTGTTGCTTCGACGGCCTTCGAGTCCACCAGGCCGTATCCTCTGACCCAAATTTTGTAGTTCGCTTTAGGAAGTTCGGGCAGCATGTACCGCCCGGCATCGTCGGTCACGACAATCTTGCGAAATTTAGTTGGCAAGTCCGCCGTTTCCGCAATCACCCATACACCGGCTTCCGGCCCATTTGGGCTGGTCACCACGCCGCCGATGTAATCGGCTCCGCCTGCCGTATTATTCGGTCGCGCCTGCGGGTTCGCTGTTGCGCCAGGGTGCGGACGCGCCTCGGTCCGGAAAAGTGTGGCTGTCACTATCATCAAGCCGCTCGCCGCCATGATTCCCGTCAGCATGCGTTGCGTCCACATTTTCCGCATTGTGTTGCTCCTTTTTCGATGTCAGCGAATTTTTTCGTAGCCTGTATCCAGAATCCGAGAACAGTCTGGCTCGTCAAATCGATCCAAAGTGGCAGAGATTTCTAGTTTGCCTACTCAACCTGTATATCACGCACCGCCGGCCTCGGAATTAAAAACCTCAAGGAAGCGTTGCATGAGCGCTGCAAACGCTGAATCCAAACCTGCACCACTGGGAATCCAGTTTCAGAAAACTTGTTTGCGCCTCTTTTATCCGTGTTCGCAGGTGGATAAGTATCTTCTACACCTTTATTGTCTGTTTTCAAATCGGAAATCCAGGATAAATCGCACGATACAAGCCGATATGACTTCACAAGGTATAGCCAGATTCCAACGCGGAGGCGGGATCCGAGAATACGTTTCCAAGTTGGTAACCATATTGGAGTTCACCGAGATCGTTCCACGCCGCCTGAACACATGTGAGCAATCGTACCCAAGATAGTCCCCGCCGAGGCCAACGTGATCTATCGATATCGCAGGCAGTCTTAAATTGCGCTTTTTTCGGAATTAATTTAACGCTAGGCGCGGTCGGGCAATTATTTCCGCTACTGCGTCAGCTTGAGACGTGCCGCTTGAGCGCATTCTTCAGTAACGATGAAATAGCGCGCCACCGCCTCTTTCCCGATCTCGAAGGGATTCGGCTCCCCCGGCTTGCGCGAGGCGAGCATCCTGATCTTGGTAGTCGCTGCATCGAATTCCGAATGGTTCGATAGCAGGACCGTCGCGTTCGCTGACGCTGCAGCAGCGGCCATCTTGTTCTGGGACTTGATGTAGGTATCGAAATTTGCGGCCGTGCTGGGGAAATTGAACGCCGTGCCCCCCGAATATGCCACGGTGAGCGGCTTGCCGTTATCCTTCACCGTGAAAATCATTGAAAGCGTCCCCGGCGTATGGCCTGGCGTGGCGATGATGGTCACTGCCGTGTCCCCGAGCGTGATTTTCTGTCCATCGTCGGCGACGATGTCGCGCTTCGGTTTTCCTGCCGGATACCCGTTTACGGATTTTTCTATGGAATCCCAATCCGGACCGCCCATGACAATGCGGGAGCCATACCGGTCCTGCATGAGTTTTGCTCCGCCTACGTGATCGGAATGCGCGTGGCTGACGATGACGTACTTGACCTTTGCGGGGTCGAGGCCCAGCTTTTTCAAGCCACCCACAATTTCCTCCTCCGAATTGTAGGTAAACAGCGTGTCGACAAGGATGATTCCCTCGCTCGATGTCAGCGCCCAGGAATTATGGATTTTCGAGCCGACGAAATAGAGGTTATCGAAGACTTTGGCCGGCTCGATGAACCACGTATCCCGAGAGGGAGCGGGGCCGGGCGCTACGTCTCGCACGGTGTTCGGGACGGCTGCCGGCGCAACGCACAAGCGGGCCAGGGCACCGGTAAAATCGAACTCGGCGGCGTTTCTGGCCGCGACCAAATGAGCGTCAATCTCATCCGTCCTGTTTTGTGCAAACGCGCCTACCCCCCAAACGCTGAAAAAAAGGAAAAGCGCCACGCCAAGCTTGGTCGCGTAATTTGCCATCGTCGTATCTTCTCTGACTTTTCTCGACTCATCCAGAATTTTCATGTTGGCCTTCCGCGCTTGCAAGTGTGAATCCATCGATGGCTTTGCCAGCAAAATTGTTTCCGAGATTGCCGAAAGGTGGGAATCCACCAGCCTAGCCTCACTGACACATTCATATAAGCGGATGCAATGTAAAGGGGCGTCTCCTCTGAAGTAGATTTTGCGTATTCGGCTCGATCTCTCCGGAACGGAGCACCCTGTTTATGGATAGCACGAAGTATATCGGTATGGATGTTCACAAGTAAACGGATGCCGATCACGGTACTGATTTCGGGTGGCGAGCTGGCGATTGAATCGGTCGTTGAAACCAAGGCCGTCGCCATCGTTCACTTTGTACAAGGCTCAAACGAGAAAATCCAGATAAGATACGGTGAAATGTTTCTTGGAATAAGACATACGGCGAATCGGCGCAGCGCAGCGTTTCTGATAAGGCTTTTTTTGCCCGGGACAATACTCTTCGCCATCTTCGCTGTTCTCCAAACCGGCACCCGGGCCGCTCAGTCTGAACGCGCTTTAAGAAACGCCAATCCAGAGCGTCTGTGGGTTGGCGCGTATGTTCCAGGCTGGAATCAAGAGCCTCTCGATCCAAGAAACGACCATCTGCTCGATGCGATCACGCATTTCTTGCATTTTGCCGTCTATCTGCGTCCTAGGAACGGCAACCTGGACCTAAAGACAAACGAACTGACCCCAGCAAAGATGCGAGCGCTGGTAAAGGCCGCTCACGGAACAGGCAAACGGGCCTTGCTTGTCGTGGGTGGCGACGGATCCGAGCCCGGTCTGTGTATCGCCGCTACACCGGAGCATTTGCAGAAAACGGTGAAGTCGATTCTTTCTCTCATTGAGCAGTATGGATATGACGGAATAGACGTCGATTGGGAACCGCTGGTCCCGGAGGATGCGGAGCTTTACAGCACGTTCATCGAGAGTTTGAGAAAGGGCCTGGATCAGACGTCCCTCCGATACCGGAAACCGAAACTCGAATTGACAACGGAGATTGAGGTCAATCTGAACGACAAAGATTACATGGCCTCCCTTCTCGGAACTTTGCACAAACTGGATGAGAAGTTCGATCGAATCAACCTGATGACTTATGCGATGGCCAATCCAACTAGCTTGCCCTTCGTATGGCACAATGCCGCGCTTTATCCCGGCGCTTCCCCAGTTGATGGATTTCGGACACCGAGCGCGGATGGCGCGATTCGGGAATTCTTCGCTGCCGGATTCCCACCCGACAAATTGGGAATCGGAATCGATCTGTATGGATATCTTTGGCAAGGAATTAGCCCCGAGGACGTCAGTACTCTCGGACGACTGTGGAAACATCCCCCCAAGGTGGTGGAATTAACCTATGGCGAAGTCCTGAAATATTCTAGAAATAATTCAACTCAGTGGGACGAGCAGGCGAAAGTTCCGTATATGAGTATCCCGCAAATGAACCAGTTCCTCTCCTATGAAGATAGTCGCGGAATAGAAGCCAAGCTTCGCTATGTGCGGGAGAATGGGCTTGGAGGCGTCATCATCTGGGACATAGGGAGGGACGACCGAGACGACAATTCCAAACGTCAGTTGCTGGGCGTTATCGACAGTGCCGAATTTTTCGAAAAGCCGCCAGGGGCCGGTGAGATTGTCCTGCATTAGCACAGCGAAGAGTCGCTATTGAGTCTAAGTCTCTTAACACCGAAAGGGTCGGCCCGGAAAAGCCAAGGCGGCGCTTAGCCGCCTATGTGTGAGAGCGAACTGAGCGAACCTTGCCTCAATAGAAAAAACGTGAAAGTGTGGGGGGCCACCCTTCCTGTGACGGATGTCACAGACTCTGACAGAATCATTAATTAACAATCAAAGTGTTGGCGGGCATTAGACCCATGTGCTGAATTGAGCAGACAAGTGTAATGCCAACGGGTAAAAGAAACTGTGATCAAAGGGGGATACTGAAATGAAGCGACTTGCGCTCGGATTCGCCGCAATAATCGCGTTTTTGGCCGTAGCCTGGGCTTCTCCAAAAAACGAGACGTTTACCGGGGAGATCATGGATAGCCAATGCGCCAAAATGAACGGTCACGCAGAGATGATGATGTCGCACGGAAACATTAACACTGCGGAGGAGTGCACTCTGGTCTGCGTGAAAGAAGGAGGCAAATTCGTTTTGTTCAATGCAATCACCAAAATCGCCTATCAACTCGACGATCAAAGCAAGCTCGCGAAATTCGCCGGGGCGAGGGTCACAGTTACGGGAGCTCTCGATGACTCCAAAAAGACAATTCACGTTGCTACTATCAACTTATCCCGCCCGGAATCGCCTTTTCCACCTTCGGAGCGGTCTAATTGAATCGTGGGTTGTTGAGCAACGGTGAAATCTCCCGGAAGCGACCGTGGGGGTGACCTATCCGGGCGGGGTATGCATGGGTGGGGATTCTCGGGCTTGAATTCCCAATCGTCTCCTCACTCTCCGTCATTTCAGAAATCTAAACCCCCACGCTTTGAATCTCCACAAAGGATGCGGCACCCAGCTTAAGCCGGTTCGCTGCTGACAGGCACACACACCCTGCCGATTCTTGACAGACTTCTAATTAGAGACTAATATTTAGATGCTAATTGGGAGGCACTATGCCAACGCAGGGGCTAAAGCTAAAGCAGGCAAGCGCGGTCCTACGGATTCAGCCGAAGGAATTGCAGAACCTCGTGCAATTCGGCGTCGTGAAACCTAAACGGTCAGCGGGAACGTACTTCTTCGACACGAACGCCCTTTTGGTAGCCAAGGTCGCCGGTTACTTAAAAGAGTCGTTTGGCACGCGCACGAGTGTGCTTTCCAAGCTGATGGAGGCGTTCAGCGCTTGTGAAGAGAAGCTCAAGTCGGAAAATCCAGAGTACATCATTTTCAGTTGCAGGCTCGCGGAGGAGCAACAGCCCATCAAACTGGGAGTGCCATTCCGAACCTTTGGGGAACAGATTAAGCAGCGAATGGGCAGAGCCGATCTCTATAAGGACATGCCGCGCGGGAGAAAACGCAGGGGCTGGAAGAAGGAATTTCTGGAGTCGCTAACCGAGGCGGCAAAGGACATCGGCGAGGTTTCCGAAGAGGAGATCTTGCGCGCGGTCCGCGGCCATCGTAAAAAGAGGCATGCGCCAGAGATCACCGTTGCCGCGGAAAGTTAGGAAACGCAAGCCACGCGCTGTTATTGACACAAGTGTTCTTGTGGCAGGCATATCGGGCTTCCGAGAGCCGTTTGTTCCTGGCAGGAATCCAAGCGCGGACGTGATCCACAAGTGGGCCGAACGGCGTAATTTCGTCTGGCACGTCACGGAAGATATTTTGGAAGAATACAAGGAAGTTCTGAAGCGCCTCAGCGTTCGTCCGAATCTCATCGGAAGAGTCGTCAACCTGGTACGCGAACGGACCGAGGAGGTGAAGGTTCGCGCCCCCTCCCAAATTTCTCCCGATCCCAAGGACGACGCGTTTTGCCTCTGCGCCGAATCCGGCAAGGCGGATTTCCTGATTACCCTCAATCCCAGGGACTTTCCGCAGGCACGCCTGAAAACAAGAGTTCTCCTTCCTGGTGAATTCGATACATAATTCGTATCGGCGGGTGCATCGTCCCTGCGGGGTTAGCCAGGTGCCCCATTCTTGCGGGATTTGCAAGCGTGGGGATTCTCGTGGATAAATTGTTGGTTATCTCGTCACAGCCCGTCATTTCAGGAATCTAACCCCCCACCCTTCGAAACCCCACAAAGGGTGGGGCACCCGGCGAATTGAGAGGCCGAAGTACTAATCCTCTGGCAGTTTGGCAGCAAGTTCGCCAATTCCTATTCCGCATAGCCTGGTTTGGAATATGGTAGGGGGATACCACATTGAAATAACTGAGCAATTCTGCTGAATTCCGTCCACATTAATATGCGCTGTGCCGGCAAATTGGAATGTTTGCTTAAGTCTGGAATCGAACATTGAGTGAAATTCTAGCGAACTGGCTCCCGCCCAAGCACCAAATTGCTGTTGGGATTCTGACGTTATTGGAAATCCATCTTTTTCGACGTCTTGGGATGAAGATTTGCGCATGTTTGGTTTTTCGTTGACTCCAAACTCAAGAATGTCAGAAGATAAGCGAGCTGCGAGTTTCTTTGCAAATGCCGGAGCGTGCGATTGAAGAATTTTTGCATCTTGGGCTTCGATAGTGCTGGCTTCGACTGCTAAACGCTCGTCAAGAGCAGGCCTTTGCGGCAGAACAGCAAATGCGGCGCAATCACTTTTCTCCTGCTCAACTGCACGATCTTCCCATTCGAAATGACCAGCCCTCTTTCGGGCTACAAATCCGTGGTCTTTTTCTACAGATCTCCGAGGCTGGGTAGTTAGCGAATAAAAGAATCTGACGTTTATATCTACACAATCGAGAATTTGGGGAGAGATTATTAACCCCGATAAACAGTCGTCTGCTTGGGAGTCTTCACCCGAATCCAACACTCCCTGTCTTTCGTGGTCGCGGAAGCCAGAATCTTTAATATGAAGGCCACCGTGATTCGCGACCAGTTCCGTCACATGACAGACAAAACGGTATTGGATATTTGTATGGCCCCCGTTGGTCACAGTGATTACGGTCGTGTTCAATTCATCGGCTGATGACATCGCCGCGAATTTTAAGTTATTGCTTACATCCGATTGCTGTTCTTCTAGAACGTTACGACGGCCCACTACACCGAGAACAACGATTATTGCCATAAGAACCATCGTGCTTATTACCTTCTTCAACCTGCCAAAATCCGGGAAACCTTCCTTCGGAATGCCTGCCCAAATAAGAACTGATCCGATAACCAAGGCGATTCCGAGCAATGAATACCCGGTGCGAATGCTAGTGAATCCCAAATTGGGGAACGCCGCAACCAAAAGGCCGATGACGACGGCAACTAGGCCAATATTGAGAAACTTTATAAGTCCTCGGGGAAGCATAGCAGGTCGGACCATAACATATTTTCTGCCTCTGCTTTACAGTCGCACCCTCTCACCTGCTCGTTTGCCCCGCATGCCGTCCTATAGCTGTATAAGGCAAATGGTAGATCCAACGCTCCAATATTACTTCTTCGTCAAATAAAAATACCCCACCTTATTATTCGAGGGCGTCCCGTACCACATGCGTCCGTCCGAATCGAGAAAGAATTCCCGAATCGTATTTTCCGAATGCGGGAACGGATACTCGACCACCTTGCCGGTTTGCGGATCGAGCCGCCCGAGGACATCCATGTAGTAGGACGAATACCAGATGTTGTGATCCGGGCCGATGGCTACCGCGTACGGAAATACCTGATTCCCGCCCGGCAAATCGTATTCCTTGAACGTTTGTGTCTTGGGATCGAACCTGCCGATCTTCCCTGCCCGGAATTCGCCGAACCAGACGGTGCTGTCGGTATCCACCTGGATTCTGCGCTCGTAGGTGTCGTGCGTCGGCGGATTCCACTCTTGGATTTTGAAAGTTTTGGCGTCCACTTTTCCGAGCATGCCGGTTCCGGGATCGGTGTACCAGACGTTGCCGTCCTTATCGAAATCGAGACTGTAGGTGTGCGCCGCGTCCTTGAAATCCATGAATTTCTTGGTTTCAGGATCGAAGCGCACCAACGGGTAGCCGGACGACCAGATCGCTCCCTTCGGGTCCATGCGAACGGTGTGCCGCGAACCGCCTTCTTCCTGTCCCTCTTTCCCGGGCAGGTACGGGTCCTGATACTCGGTGATTTTTTGCGTCGTGGGATCCCAGCGTCCAAGCTTGTTCGATCCCTGTTCGGCGATCCAGACGGAGCCGTCCGCCATCGGCATGGCCGAGTGAACTCCGGCGGTTCCGACATTCGGGACCGGAAATTCCTGTATGACGCCCGTCTTGGGATCGAGCCTGGCAATACGGTTGGCGATACCGAATTCCGGAATCCACAGATAGCCATCTTTTGCAGGAGCGGCGCTGAAGGGCATGCTGCTGGGGCGCGGCATGTCGTATTCGACATAGTTGATGTTCATGGCTTCATCGGTGAACGGGCGCAATGTGTCTTTGTATTGCGGCAAGTCGGCGGGCGATTTCGCGAATGTGGAATCCTGGCCATACAGGCTGTTCAGGTAGGACGCAACGGTTTCTTCGTCCTGGTCGTTAAATCGCCATGACAAACTGAAATACATCGCGTCGCGCATGAACTGCACCCGGTCATGCCAGCCATCGGCGTCGCGGTGTACCGAAGCCATGCGCGTCTGGAATCCGTGGCAGATGAAGCAGCGCGCAAAAATCGTGTCCTTGCCCTTGCCTTCGGGCCACAGTTTCCCGGCCTGGTAGATGGAAATTTCGTTCCAGCGCACAGTTCCCTTTTGCAATGCGAAATCGTAGGACGCGTTTTGGTCCGCTTGCAGCGAAACGGCATTCTGCGGGATGGCGGTGAAACCGGTGGCTTTAATCTGCACCCGATAATCGCCGGCCGGCACGTTTGCGACACGGTAGTGTCCCTGCCTATCGGACAGCGCCATGAACGTCATTTTTGTCTTGGTGTTCTGCGCCTGCACGAAAGCGCCCTCAAAAGGAGCGCCGTCCGGACCTTTCACGGTTCCCGAGACGGTAGCGCCATAGCTCGCCGCACCGAGAGATAGCGACAGACAGATGAGCGCCAGTAGCTTGCTCTGCATGTTTATGATTTCTCCTGTGTATAAGCTTATTCGTGCCAAGATAATTGCAAACGATTTCGAGCGCGCGCAGTGACTCATGTTCCACAAAGTTTGAATGTGAGTACGGCTCTTTTAGCGTCCGCGCCACCAAAAGCATACCTCGGATTATGCCTCAGGATCATGCTGCAGAAACGCGGAAAATCCAGCCTCTTTCACGCTGCAAGCCGTGTCAAAAATAGGCTTTGTGGGTCGCGGCTTCAGCCGCGCATAGTGGAATGCCGAGAAAAACCGGGCTTTCGCCCCTGACGCGT
>JBEKCU010000101.1:0-13266 GCA_050014735.1 Candidatus Acidiferrales bacterium
TAGCGGCGATCCAGCCGGATTTGATCGTCACGCAGGACCTTTGCCATGTCTGCGCTGCCACGCCGGACGATTTGGCCGCGGCGCTCGCGCACCTCCCGCGGCAGCCTCGAATCGTGACTCTGAATCCACATTCGCTGGCGGATGTTTGCGCGGATATCCGTGCGGTGGGGGAAGTAACGGGGAAGCTCGCACAGGCAGACGCCGTGGTGGCGGCGTTCGAAGCAGACGTGGCGGATGTAGAGGTCGCTGCGATGGGACGCCCAAGGCCGCGCGTTGTTTGCCTCGAATGGCTCGATCCTCCGTACGTGGCGGGGCATTGGGTCCCGGAAATGGTGGAGCGCGCGGGCGGCATCGATGCGATGGGCACTGCAGGCGAGCCTTCAGTTCGTGTCAAGTGGGAGGAAGTGACCGCCGCGAGGCCCGAAGTGATTGTGATTATGCCATGCGGGTACAGTCTTGAAAGGGCCGAGGCGGAATTTCGAAAGGTGGAGCGGCCTGACGGTTGGAATAATCTGCCTGCGGTGCGGGACGATCGAATATTTGTGGTCGAAGCATCCGGATATTTCTCGCGCCCCGGACCACGGCTGGCACGGGGCATCCAGATTCTGGCTTACGCGATCCATGCGGGGAAGCAGGAGCGAAGCAGCCTTAACGCCGTTCAGCCATTTCTCTCCCGCATCGCGGTTGCGGCCTCGTTGTAGGCTGGATATGACGCGGCAATTTTCGTTAGGATTACGTTCAGTGCAAGAAACGCGAGATAGGATTTGGGCCGTTTGGGTTTGGATTTTACAAACACAAGAACCACCCAGTCGGAATAGTTTGCGGAAAACTTACGAATTGTCATTCCGAACCCGTTCCTGCTTGTGAGGAATCTCTATTTTTCTGCGGTTTAAACCGAAGAGAGATTCCCCGCTTCGCTCGGAATGACACGCGGCAGGGCGGGTCGCAACCTGTGAAGTCCGTGCTATTTATTTTGCGAAGGACCTGTCGCGTAGCTCGCAAGCATACCCGCCAGGAATGTAATTGCTGTGCCTGCCAGGACGTACCACGTCCATAGCAGATGCGTGCCGAAGTAAATGCAGGCCATGCCTGCTAATCCAACGAACATTCCAGTTAATGCCGCGACTGGCGTTGCGCGCTTCAGCAGAAATGCCAGCAGGAAAAGTCCCAGCAGGCTGCCGAACGTGATCGATGCGATCGTCAGACCCGCTACCAGCAGCGGTCCCCAGTGAAATGTTCCCAGGACTGCCAAGACCGCGCCCCAGGCCAGCGTCATCCATCGCGAGAGTTCAAAAAACTTTGTTGGATCGTGGCTCCCGGGGACGGCATCGCTGCGCAGTTCGTGGAAGTCCATCACTGTGGATGCAGCCAGAGAATTAAGCGATCCACTGGCGTTCGACATCGCGACAGCGAGGATGGCCGCAATCATGACTCCTCGGAAGCCCGAGGGCATCGCGGTGACAATGAAATCCGGGAATATGGAATCGTAACTTTGTCCCAGTTGAATCGTGGGCGCTCCGTGCCAAGCATAGAGCATCACGCCCAACACCAGGAACAACGCGAACTGGAAAAATATAACTGCTCCACTTGCCAGCAGCGCGATCTTGCTTTCGCGCTCGGACTTTGCCGCCAGAAGGCGCTGGACAATTGTTTGATCGGTGCCGTGGCTCGCCATTGTGAGGAATCCGCCGCCGATCACGCCGGACCAAAACGTGAAGGTCTTTGCGGGATTCACAAGGCTAAATGAGAAATCGAAGACCCGGAATTTGTTCGTCGCGGCAGCGGCATGCGCAACGGTTTCCCATCCGCCCGGAATTTTGTGGAGGAGGAGAAAAAATCCGGCCAGCGAACCGGAAAAATACAGGATGAATTGGATCACGTCGGTCCAGATGACGGCTTTCATTCCGCCTTCAAATGTATAAGCTAGAACCAACGCCATGATGACAAGGACGGAAGTGCGTTGTCCGGTTCCGAAGGCAGCCCCGATGACAATCGCGATGGCGGCGATGCGCACTCCTTCGGCTAGCGCACGAGTAACAAGAAACGTGGAGGCCGCGACCGCCTTTACCTTTGCGCCAAACCGCCTTTCTATCGCCTGATACGCCGTGTAATATTCTCCACGGAAGTAGTGAGGCAGAAAAACCAGGACGATCACCACGCGGCCCGCGAGATAGCCAAGCACCAACTGCAGGAATGTAAGGTCTCCCGCGAAGGCGAGGGCCGGTGTGCCGATAATGGTGAGCGTCGAAGTTTCCGTTGCGACGATCGAAAGCGCCAGCGCCCACCACGGCGCGGCGCGGCCGGCGAGGAAGTAGTCGCGGGCGGTTGTCTGTCCACGGCGAAGGGCGATGCCGAACAAGGTGACGCCAATCAGGTAGAAGGCGATAACGGTGAGGTCGAGGGAACTCAGGCGCATGTCGCGGCGTCGCGATCATATGGGCGTCCATTTAAGACGTCAAGAGCGTCACACGATTAGCTTAGTTCGTTAATACATCGAGGTTTTTGAGAGATCGATGGAACCAGCGGCATGAACAGAGGGGCGGAATGGGCTACTCGATAGGAATCGACGGCGGCGGCACGAAGACAGATTGTGTTTTGCTCAATGCAGATGGAGCGGTTGTCGGGGAAGGCCGCGGCGGCCCTGCGAATCCTTTGCGCGTTGGATACGAGGCCGCATTTGGTTCGATCAGCGAAGCCGCCGCGAAAGCACTTAAGAGTTCCCACTTGCGCACTGGCGATGTGACCAGCGTGTGCGCGGGGATCGCCGGAGCAGGACAGCGCAGCACGGTCCGCCGCACGATGGTCTTCCTCACGCATGAATTTCCACGGGCGATTGCGAGGGTCGCCACTGACTACGAAATTGCATTGGAGACGGCTGCGGGATCTGGTCCCGGTGTCATACTCGTTGCGGGAACAGGTTCCGTTGCGTACGGACGCAACGCAGGAGGGCAAACCGCGCGTGCTGGGGGATATGGGCCGTGGATTGGAGATGAAGGCAGCGCGTTTGAAATCGGGCGGCGAGCGGTAGCCGCCGTGGCGCGAACTCGCGATCACGATGCGCCGGTGACGCTGCTGGCGGAAATGATCTCTTCGGTTCTCGGTTGTCCCGACTGGGACGATCTGATGCAGCGAATTATGAAAAATCCCGACGATGTTTTTCCGAAGGTGTTTCCGGTCGTGGCTGAAGCCGCAAATGCCGACGACAGCACGGCGAAGGAAATTCTGTTCACGGCGGCGATCGGGTTGGGGAACATCGCAATGGTTGTCGTCAGGCGTTTGGGATTGAAAGAGCAGGAATTTCCGCTCGTGAAATGCGGTGGAGTGTTCGGACGAAGCACGATGCTGGACGCTTTGCTGGATTCTGTGCTCGTCAGCGGAGCTTTAAAGGCAAAAATTTCCCGATTGGAGGTTTCCCCTGCCTTGGGGGCGGCCCGGATGGCCGCGCGGCTCGCTGAATCTCCTTCGCAAGCTGCGATTCATGGTAACTAAAGACCGTCCCGGCACAGGAGCTTCCCGTGCGTTGGCGCCCGAAGAGATTCCCGCCATGGTCGCATCCGGCAATGAGGATATACTTTTCTCGTTAATCGACAATCCAGCTTTCGACGAAACGCACGTGTGCCTCTTGCTGGAACGGAGAGATCTGCCAGGCACGTTGCTCGATGAAATCGCGAAGCGAAAATCGTGGCGTGCCAGCTACCGGGTCCGGCTAGCGCTGGCGGCTCATCCGCACACACCTCGCCTGATTGCCATGCGCTTATTGCGAGACTTGCATTTGATGGATTTGGTTCGAATCAGTCTGTTGGCCGCCACGGCAGGGGAACTCCGCCGCTTGGCGGAGGAGCGCGTGCTCGCGCAAGTGCCCCAATTGCCGGTGGGACAGCGACTTATGCTGGCAAGGCGCGGTTCGTCGCGCGTTGCGGCCGGATTGATCGCGCACGGGCCGGAAAACGTAGTGCGAATTGCCCTCGACAATGCGTATCTGACCGAATCGCAGCTACTGAAGGCTTTGGCCAAGCAATCCGTGGCGGCCCGAATTGTTGCTGCCGTTGCGAAGCATCAGAAGTGGTCCAGGTCGGTGAATATACGCGTCGCTGTCCTGCGTCATGCAAACTCGCCTGCGGAATGTACGCCCGCGCTTGTGCTGGACCTGCCACGACGGGATATCGAAGACTTGCTTCAGATTTCTGGCCTTGCTGGAAGTGTGCGCGCCTTTCTTCGCCAAGAGTTGGGCCGCCGGGAGGGATCCTAACGCTAGTCGCCGGGAACAAGAAGCGACCATCTGCGTAGAACTGGCATCTGCAAAGGGCGAGCAAGGGGATATGTCAGTTTTCGATTATCCGGACGGTTCTCTGAATGACGGCAGCTGGTCGGAACATCAACTGTGACCCTCGCTGGTGTCGGGCCAAAACGCCATCCGGAAGAGTATATGAACTTGCTGGCCGGTCTCAACCTCAGGGTGACCTAGATCACATCCATCGACCAGACTTCTACGTATCTTTACTTGCAGACACCCCAGACGAGTAATAGCCTTGTTTCATTGTACTTTTTGCGAGAAGAGCCGAAGATAAAGCTTGGAGGTGTTGCGTGAGAAATGGACGACTGATCGTTTTCGCCTTCGTTGCGGGTCTTTTTGTGGTTTTAGGATCGGCATTCGCGCACCACGGGCGTGTGGAGTACGAAAACAAGAGTGTGACACTGCAGGCCAAGGTGACGCAGTTCGATTGGAACAATCCTCACGTAATTATCTCTTTTACAGTGAAGGATCAAAACGGCGTCGACCAGGGCTGGCATGCCGAGGTGCTGCCCCCGTCCCTGATGGAGCAAGCCGGATGGACTGCCGATAGCATTAAACCGGGCGATCAAGTGACCGTGGTCGGTCGTCCTGGCAAGAAGGGCGAGCGCATCATGTGGCTCGAATATCTTGTTACGCCCGGCGGTCAAAAGTTGGGCCGCGGGGCGTCTTAGAGCTTTTGCGCGGATAGTTTGGAGGGGGGAATCCCAATGCATATGGTTGTGCGGAACGCCGCTGTGACGCTGCTTTTGGTTTTCTTCTCCTGTGGAGCCATCCGGGCCCAAACAGCAGGAAGCATCTCCGGAACCGTGAAAGACCCGACTGGAGAGGTAATTCCAGACATAGCAGTTGTTGTCCGTAATGTGGAGACGGGAGCGCAACAGACCGTCAACACGAATTCGGAAGGCTATTATAATTTCACCACGCTGCCCGTAGGGCACTACGAAATCGAAGCATTTCGCCCAGGGTTCAAACCTTATAAGCGCACCGGCTTGGCGATCGACGTTGGCACGACCATTCAACTCGACCTGACGATGGAGATGGGCGAAGAGTCGGAGCAAGTCACGGTTACCGACAGCGGAATTCACGTAGAGACCGAGAGCACTCAGATGGGCGAGGTGATGGGCACGTCCAAAATGACTTCCATCCCCTTAAATGGCCGCAGCTTTACGGATCTGATGGACCTCCAGCCCGGCGTCACGCCTGTCAGTTCTCAGGCGCCGAACGCGATCATTATGTCCGGCGTGGCCACCTTTCCTCCATCTGGCGATCAGAATCCAGGAAATACGTCGATTAGTGGGCAGCGGGAAACGGCCAATGGCTTCAGCGTCAACGGCAGTGACGTGGAAGAAGACTTAAATATGGGCACCGCGATTTTGCCCAATCTCGATTCGATCAGCGAGTTTCGCGTCCTCACCAACAATTTCGATGCTGAATATGGCAATTTCAGCGGCGGGCAGGTAATTGTCGTTACCAAGTCCGGCACCAATCAATTTCATGGCGACGTTTTTGAGTTTCTGCGCAATACCGCTTTCGATGCGAGGAACCCGTTTTCTCCTCAACGAGCGGAATTCGATCGCAATCAATTCGGGGGCACCGTAGGAGGCCCGATCAAATCCAACAAGGTCTTCTTCTTTGCCGACTATCAGGGTTCCCGTACCGCCGAAGGCGTCGATACAGGCCTCATCTCCGTTCCGACCCAACTGGACCGGTCTGGAAACCTTTCCGACATGGCGAGTTCCTTAACTGGGACGGTGAATGGCCAAAACGAAGCTAGCGTTCTCAGTCAGGAACTGGGCGAGCCCGTTTCTGTGGGTGAGGCATTTTATGCGCAAGGGTGTACCAGGTCTTCGCAATGCGTTCTACCGAATGCCAGCATCCCACAAGGCACATGGTCTACGAGCCATTGGTCCGCTCCCAGCAGAAACTTGCTGCAGTACATTCCTGCACCCAATATCAACGGCAATCAGTTCGATACGTCCAATGTCAATGAAGTCGTGCGCGACGACAAAGGCGCCATTAGAGCGGACGCCAACACGAGCCGATGGGGAACCCTATCCGCCTATTATTTCGCGGACGACTACTGGCTCAATAACCCTTACCCACAAGGCCAAGGCGGAGCGAGCGTACCGGGATTCAACGCAATTTCCTTCGGACGCGCACAGCTGATAAGTCTGAGTGACATGAGGACGTTCGGGTCGAATTCCATCAATGAATTTCATTTCAGCTACATGCGCGATGCGAACACGGTCGGCCTGCCACAGGGCGGAGTAGGGCCGAGCCTCGCATCCCAGGGTTTCGTTACCGGAGTTGGAACTCCAGGAATCGTGCCGCTGAATCCCAGTATCGAAGGGATCGAAAACGTTGTTTTCAATAACTACACGATTGGGGTTGACATCACGGGACTCGTCCAACGCAACAATACGTTTCAGTGGACGGATACCTTCACGAGGGTGGTGGGGACTCACACCATCAAAATTGGCGGCGGATTCCACTTCGATCAGATCAACACCAATCCTGACGCGACGAATAATGGAACGTTTTCATTCAACGGGTCACAGTTGGGCTCAACCGGTTCTGACTTCGCGGATTTTCTGCTCGGCCTGCCGTACAACTACACGCAGGGACAAGGCACGACATTTTACACCAGGAATAAATACGTTGGATTTTTCGCGCAAGACAGCTGGCGGGCGAATAGTACCCTCACGCTGAATTATGGAGTGCGGTGGGACCGAATCTCTCCCTGGTCCGAAAAGAACAATCAGTTACAAGCGCTAGTGCCCGGCGCCCAATCCGTCGTATATCCATATGCGCCGAAGGGCTTGTTATTTCCAGGTGATCCCGGAATTTCCCGAACCATTGGGCCGGCGAGAGACCTCAACTTTGCTCCGCGACTGGGTCTGGCTTATTCCCCTAATTTTTCGCAAGAGTTTTTGAAGAGGGTTTTCGGCGACGCCGGAAAGACGAGCATTCGCGCGGGATTCGGCATGTTCTACACCGCGTTCGAGGGACTTTCCGCCGGCATCCTGTACGGCCAGCCTCCTTACGGGCTGTCATACACGAGTCCCGCGCCTCCGCTTTTTACCGAGCCATTCATAACTGCTTCGAGCGGCGCGAACATCGGCCAGAAATTTCCACTGACGTTTCCTGCGTTTGGCGCGTCGGCCAGCAATCCGGACACCTCGATTACGGCTGCCGACTGGGCGGCTCTGGAGCCTATCAGCGGCCTTCCGGCTTTCTCACAGAATAACCGCGTCCCATATACCGAAAGTTATATGTTTTCGATCGAGCGTCAGATCGGGTCGAAGACCGTGTTTAGCGCCAGTTACGTGGGAACTCAGGCGCACCACTTATTGGTGATTGAGGAGGCCAATCCCGGCAATCCCGCGCTTTGCTTAAGTGTCAGTCAGCAAAGCCAAGTGATGCCTGGTACCTCTACTTGTGGGCCCGGAGGGGAGAGCGGAGTCTACATTACTGCTTCCGGCCAGACGATTAATGGGACTCGCGGGCCGTTAGGTCCGGCCTTCGGTAGCGACTCGTACCAGAAGACGATCGGCAATTCCGCCTACAACGCGCTGCAGTTGAATTTGCGCCATTCCAGCGCGCACCAGGAGTTCCTGATCGGCTACACATATAGTAAGTCGATTGATCTTTCGTCAAACCTGGGCGAACAGGTCAACCCGATCAATCCCGAACTTAGCAGATCCATCTCTGCGTTCGATATGCGGCATAATTTCGTTGCCAGTTACCGCTACGATCTGCCGCTCGCGCATCTTGTCGGCCGCAGGAATCAGGTCACCGATGGTTGGAGCCTTTCCGGCACCACGCGATTCAGTACGGGTCTTCCCGTCACTTTGATCAACAATCTGGATACGTCGCTTCTTGGCACTTCTCCGAACGGTGTGAACAACAACGGTGTGGACACGCCGAACGTTGCGCCGGGTCCTCTGGAGATCAATACCAACCCTCGCAACGGCAAACCTGAATTCAACTCTTCGCTCTTCAGCGTTCCCGATTTGGGCCAGGTGGGAAATGCCTCACGGCGTATGTTTTACGGTCCGGGAATCAGCAATTTCGATATGGCGCTGCTGAAGTATGTCACGCTGACGGAAGCAAAGTCGCTGCAATTTCGTCTCGAAGCCTTCAATGTTTTCAACCACGCGCAGTTTTACGGGCCCACATCCGTGAACGGTAATATTAGCAGCAGCAATTTTGGACAGGTTGTGAGCGCGGCACCTCCCCGTATTCTCCAACTTGGTGTCAAATTATTATTCTGATTTGGCATTCGCTCTTACTGTGGCGCCGTCTCGCAGGCGCTCTTGCGTTGTACGACGAAGTTAAACCGGCGGCCCCTCGAATCGGGACAAACGGGACGCCGGCACCACCAGGCCGCCCCTCGTCGAACTCGAAATTTCAGAAAATTAAGGCAATAGGAAGCGGAATCGAAACTTGACACACTCCGTCGGTGCCACTTAGCATCCTGCAAGGGTCCAAAGGATGAAAACCGAGTCGTCGGAGAAAGTGTCGTTCGGAGCCGAGCGACGGAAGTCTCAGCGCCGGAAATTTCGAGGAAAAATTGAAATTGAGTGGGGGTCGGCTACTTTAACGGGGACTGCGCGCGATATCGGCGTGAACGGCTTATTCATTGAATTAATGCCGCCTCTCTGGGTGGGAGCGAGGTTCCTGGCTCGCATCCTAATAAGCCCCGCCCTCCGGTTGGATTGTGTTGTGCGCAGAGCTGAACCGGGCAGGGGAGTCGCCGTTACATTCGATGTCGTAGAGGAGCGTGGCAAGGCCCAGCTCGAAGCGCTTTTGGCGACCTTGCCTCAAGTATGACACGGTGCCTCGATTGCGGCTCTGAGCGTACGACCGATCAGTGCCCTTCATGCGGGTTGACCTCGGCGGCGGCGGAGCTGGTGGTGCGGCGGCGGCTGGTGCGGCGAACGAGTATTTTTCTCGTTGGCATCATTGCATTCGTCGCCGCCAGCCAGGTATTTCCCGCCCTCGAACTGGATGCAATTTTAATTTTCGGGGGACTGGTGTTCTTCTGTTCCCTCGCGCTCGGTTACTGGATTGACTTTCGCGCCCGCAAGCATCTGGAAATTGAGGCCATGAAGCGAATCTACTTCGGAATGATTCCGGTGCCGTGGATTTTCGCGGCGCTGCTTTTTCTGAATGGGAAATTGGACACTTCGACCCCCATTCGAGTACCGGCCACTGTCGTGGGGAAATTTTCGACGGGCGGGCTACCACGAAGCCGGCGGCTGGTGGTTACGTCCTGGCGCGGCGGCCGTCGGATCGAGCGAATCGCGGTGGATCAGAACGATTTCGATCGTTTCCAAAGGGGAGACGACATAATCATCCAGGCGCAGAAGGGCGCATTGGGAGTTCCCTGGATCTACGGCGTGTTTCGACAGTAAGGGATTTCCGGTGAGACTCGCGCGCGCTTCAGAATTCGCGCGGCAACTGAATATTCCGCACGCCCTCAGCTTAATAGCTACAATGAGCATGCCCTTGGTTGTCATTCCGAATGAAGTGAGGAATCTTTCTGTGTTTTAAACGAGGAAGAGAGAAATTCCTGGACACGCAGCGTCCCGAGGAATGACACGTTTTATAGGTGTTCCATATTCTTAGAGTTCTGCCGCCACACAACCTCTTTAGTGGGCGCCTGAATATGTCTTACGGCGAAGAAACTCTCCGGCGCCGGGCCGGCCGGTGAACTTGCCATCGTCAATGATTATGCGGCCGCGAGAAAGCACTGTCTTCGTTACGCCTTTCACGCGAAATCCCTCGAACATCGAATAATCGACGCGCATGTGGTGCGTTTTGGCGCTGATCGTCTGTTCGGCATTGGGATCGAAAATCACAATATCCGCATCCGAGCCGATTGCGATTGTGCCTTTGCGCGGATACAGGCCGAACAGCTTGGCCGGTGCGGTCGAAACCAGTTGCACGAAGCGGTTCGCGGAGAATTTTCCGCCATGGACGCCGCCGGAATAAATCAGACTGAGCCGGTGCTCGACACCAGGCCCGCCATTTGGAATTTTGGTAAAGTCGTTCTTGCCCAGTTCCTTTTGTTCTTTGAAGCAGAAGGGACAATGATCGGTCGAGACCACTTGCAGTGTGTCGCGGGCGAGGCCCTGCCATAGTTTTTCCTGATTCCACTTTTCCCGCAGAGGCGGCGTGAACACATATTTCGCGCCTTCGAAGCCGGGTACATCCATGTTTTCAAGAGAGAGATGGAGATATTGCGGGCACGTTTCCGCGTATGCGGGCAGGCCGCGGTCGCGCGCCTCGCGCACCTTTTCGAGCGCATCGTTACACGAGAGGTGCACGATATAGACGGGCGCACCGGCCATTTCCGCGAGGGCAATCGCGCGGGATGTGGCTTCGCCCTCGGCCGTCGTGGGCCGAGTCAAGGCGTGGTACTTCGGCGCTGTTTTTCCTTCGGCCAGAGCTCGTTGCACGAGGACATCGATTGCGCCGCCATTTTCGGCGTGCATGCAGATCATGCCGCCGTGCTTGGCCGCTTGCAGCATCGCGCGGAAAATCGTGGCGTCGTCGAGCATGAATATGCCCGGATACGCCATGAACAATTTGAACGATGACACGCCCTCGCGGACCAGCGCTCCCATTTCCCCGAGTTGCGATTCGCCAAGGTCCGTAATGATGCAGTGGAAGGCGTAATCGGCCACGGCTTTGCCGTCCGCTTTCTTCATCCAGGTATCGAACGCGTGGCGCAACGTCTGGCCTTTGTATTGAATCGCGAAGTCGATGAGCGTGGTGGTGCCGCCAAACGCAGCGGCGCGCGTGCCGGTTTCAAAATCGTCGGCGCTGGTGGTGCCGCCGAACGGCATGTCCAGATGCGTATGCACGTCGATGCCGCCGGGGATGACGATACAATCCTTCGCATCGAGGATTTTCGTGGCGTTGTCGATGGGCAGGTCCCTGCCGATCGCCGCGATCTTGCCGTCGCTGATTGCCACGTCGGCTGCGTATGTATCCGCCGCGGTGACAATCGTGCCGTTGCGTATGATTGTGTCGAATCCCATGGGTCCCCCAAGTGGCGGATGAAAGACAAAGTCGCATCTTAGGCCATGCGGTGAAATCTCAGCAAGTGGTGCCTGATCGTGTATTGTCGAGCGCTAGATAACAGCTGTCGATCTGACCTGGCAGCGGGGATGCGGCTTTTGCCGCATTCGCGTAAATTCGCCGGAGATTGCTTCGGACAGGCAATGCTAGAATGGCGCGAGCAAGCTGGCCCTGACGCCCGGTGGGATCATCAATCCACCGGGTTGCGCGTTTTCAGGGGAGTGACCGTCCGTGAGGTGAGCGAATGCCCCTTCGTGAGACACCGCCGAAGTTGACTCCCGAACAGTACGAACGGAATTTTTCCGATATCACCCCGCCCATGAACGCGCGGCAGGCGGCCATCGAAGCGGCGCGCTGCCTGTATTGTTTTGACGCCCCTTGCACGATTGCATGTCCAACGCATATCGATGTTCCCGGATTTATCAAGCGCATCATGACGCACAACGTGCGCGGAGCGGCGCGAGTGATTCTGGAAGCGAATATCCTGGGCGAAAGTTGCGGGCGTGTGTGTCCTACCGAAGTGCTGTGCGAAGGCGCGTGCGTGATGCACGAGAAGGGCGAGGAAGCGATTGAAATCGGCCGGCTCCAGAGATACGCGGTCGATCATGTGCTCGACCGGGACATTCGGTTATTTCAGGCTGGCGAGTCGAACGGTCGCCGCGTGGTCTGCATTGGATCGGGGCCCGCGTCGCTTGCTTGCGCTGCGGGATTGGCGCGGCAGGGCTACGCGGTGACTGTATTCGATCGCGGCGAGCTTCCGGGGGGATTGAGCACGTACGGAATCGCCGCGTACAAGACGCGCGTCAGCGATTCGTTGCGCGAGGTGGAAATGGTGAAATCGCTTGGTGTCGAGTTCCGCCAGAAAACGGAAGTTGGACGCGACATCAGTTTTGCCCAGCTTGAACAGGATTTCGACGCCGTTTTCATCGGCGTCGGGCTGGGAGAAACCTGGGCGATGAACATTCCCGGCGAGAAGTTGGATGGCGTTTGCGGCGCGATTGAGTTTATCGAGCAGACGAAAATATTGCCGTTCGAGCAGGTCTCTATTGGGCGGCGCGTTGCCTGCATCGGCGCGGGAAACACCGCGATTGACGTTGTCACCGCTGCGCGCCGGCTCGGCTCGGAGGCGGTCTATTTGGTTTATCGCCGGAGCGAACACGAAATGTCCGCGTTCCGCTATGAATACGAACTGGCAAAAAAAGATGGCGTGAATTTTCTTTTTCGGACACAGCCTGTGCGCGTGCTTGGGTCGGATGGCCAAGTCACTGGACTGGAATGCGTGCGCACGCGCGTTGGCGAGCCGGATCAGCGGGGCCGGCGAATCGCCGAGATCGTTCCTGGCAGTAACTTCTCGATCGAAGTCGACATGGTTGTCCGAGCGGTGGGTCAGAAACCAGCCACCGAATTTCTGCGCGCAGTGCAGGGAATTGAGCTGCGGAAGAATGGAACGGTGGTGGTTGCGAATGAAACGTGCCAGACCGGGAATCCAAAATATTTTGCCGCGGGCGATTGCGTGAATGGCGGAAGCGAAGTCGTGGATGCTGTCGCCGAAGGAATGGCGGCGGCGCGTGGCATCGATTCGTGGATCACGGCGACGCTCGGCAAACCGGCGAACGCGCCGCGCACGGAGAATTGAAACCAGATGGATATCCCAGCATCGCTGAGCGACCGGTTTCCATTTCTCGATGTGTTGGAACAGGATTGGGAAACGGTTTCGCGCCCCGTTTTCATTGGCTGGATGGTTTTCTACATCATCATGGTCGGAAACGCGCTCTTCGGCGGTCACTTGTTTAACTGGTTCGATCTCGTGTTCATCCCCATCCACGAGGGCGGACACCTGCTTTTCCGGATTTTCGGCGAATGGCTCATGGTGGCGGGAGGAA
>JBEKCU010000102.1:0-13207 GCA_050014735.1 Candidatus Acidiferrales bacterium
GGCGCGCGAGATGGACTCCGAGGTTCTCTGGACCGAATGGGAAAAGTACGGGCGGGACCCGAACGATCCGCGCCATATCGAACCTGCCATCATCGACATCATCAAGTACGACAAGCCGGTGGTAGGTCTCGGCGAAAAGGAAACCGCCGTTATTAAACTCGGACGCGAGATGCTTGGACCGAGAAAAGTTTCGTCCGAGACTTTTGCCGACGTGCTGCGCTTATTTGACCGTAAAGGCACGGTGGATGTGGTCTGGGTGATGGCGAATTATTCCGCGGACGCAGCCGAGTTGGTTGCTTTCGATCAGCACTTGCCGTCGGGACAAAAGCCGTTGCTTCCTCCGCGATAAAAGCATGGAGATCCGGCTATTGTTGATGCCACAGCTAGGTGACTTGATCCGCGAAAGAATACGCGATGAATTTGTCTTGCTTACAGGAGGCAGGATATGAGCAACGAAATCACTCGCCGTCAGATGATGGAAAACGTTGTGGGGGTGGGCTTGGCCGCAGCGGGCATGGCGTTGCCTGCCGCCGCGGGGCAAGATTCCGTAGCCCACGCCGCATCCGACAAAGTCTTTGATATTCATGCACATATCGATCCCCCGGCGGAGAACTTTTCCGACTTCGGCCCTGCCGAAGACGTGATTGCCAAAGACTACAGCCAGCGCGTGAAATACCTGGATCGCAATGGCATCGATCAGTCCGTCCTCACGACGGGTTTCCAATATCGGCGAACCGAGGGCATTGTGAACACCCGGAAGATGAATGACTTGGTGGCCACCTACGTCGCGAAACATTCCGACCGGTTTCCCGTTGGCATTGGAACTGTTCAGTTAACCGATGGCGAAGCTTCTCTCAAGGAACTGGAGCGCATGGCCAAGGACCTGAAGTTTAAAGGAGTAATCTGGCACCATGGGTTTACTGGATTCAACATTGATCACCCGTTCATGCGCCCACTGCTAAAACAGGCCCGGGAAATGAAGCTAGTCCCGCTCTTCCATTGCCGCCAGCCGGAGCACGAATCGGTATGGAGACTGGAGATACTGGCGGAGGAATTTCCGGACATGACGTTTGTGGCTTTGGACACCTTTACGAACGGGGAAGACCGCGAACACATGGCGCAGATATTGGGCAGGCGGAAAAATATTCTATGCGACACCGGAGCGTGTGTGTATAACGGCGAGCGAACCATCGAGACCTTCGTGAAGCGTTTTGGGGCGGAACGGTTACTGGTTGGATCCGATAGCGCGCCGTCTCTAAACCTGCAAATCGTGCGGAACTCGCAACTCTCAGCGCAGGAAAAGCAGATGATTCTATCGGGAAATGCGCGAAAGTTACTCAATTTCTCGTGAATTCCTCGCTAAACCTGTCGTTGGAAGCTGGCCTTCTATCGGCGACGGATGATCTGAGCCAACTCGAGCCTCACCTTCAGCGATTACTTCATGCCTCGCCCTGGCGTCATCTTTCTCCGCCCTGTTCCGAAGCGATTCGGGAGGCTGCGCGAAAGATCATCACGCGTTTGGCGACTCGGCCCGCACATTCTGCCTTGCCGGCCTGGCGCGGCTGAGGAGCGCATCCAGCGAGAGTGAACCCGCTCCATACGTGAACATAAAGAGAAGCATGCCGGTGAGCGTGTAATCCTTGAAAAATTGAATCTTTTCAGCCGCGATGTAGAACTGATGATGGAACATATTGCCCGCAATGATGGTGAACCCCGCCAGCGCGATCAGCGCGTGCCTCGTCTTATAACCGAGCACGAGCAAGAAGCCCCCAATTACCTGCAGCCACATGGCGGGATATATCAGAACGGTGAGTATCTGGTTCATCGCGCCGAAAGTGGGATTGTGCTGGACCATGTAGGCCTGCATTTTTGCGGTGTGAAAAACTTTATTTTGACCGAACTGAAGGAATATCGAACCAGCGAAGATGCGCCCGATCAGAATCAGCGGCCCCATCAAGGCATTGTTGCCCAAAATGGGGGCCAAGAAACCTGAATCCGAATTGCTTTTCGCTCCTACCCGCTTGAGCCGCTCCTGGCGCGCGTCCAGTGACAGAGGCCCGGGACCCACGGCAAACATGGAAAAAAATCCACCCGCGATTGCAAAGTCCTTCAGTAAGTCAATTTTTAGAGTGTGATCGAAAAGCACGCATGTGGTGAAGGTGAATGCGGACAGCAGGAGGGCCGCGAATCGTGTCTTGTAACCGAGCGCGACCATGACAACGCCTGCAATCTGGATCGCCAGAACCAGGTAAACGATTCCGCCGCTGGGCACATGATCACTATCCATCGAGGCGCGCACCAGCGGATCACCGAAAATTTCCGTAACGATATAGAAGACAAACAGCACTGTTGTGAGCAGGCGCGCAACCAACAGAAAGGGCCCTACGATCGCATCGTCGCTCAAGAAATGAGTATAGAAATCACGTTGCGAGTAATTGTCCACGGTTTCGCTCTCCTCAATCGCAAATCCCTATCCGTGTCGTGCGCACCATGCTTTCGTTGCAATCTTCATCTAAACCCTCAGTCGCGACGGACGAGCGAAAAATCAGCATGCGCTCCGGCCCGAACGAACAAAACGCATTCTCAACGATCATTTTTCCGAAACAGTGACTTCTACTTCGCGAGTGGGTCGGGCCTCATTTGGAAATGGACACCCTCCGGCGTCATGCCTCTTCCGCCTTCTTGATGCCACGGGTTCCGGGCCTCGTTTCCGGCCCATAGGCCTCGGCCCTTCCATCCTGCGCTGGCGTCGTCGATTCGACCCGCCAAATTCCGTGTGTAAAAGCCCAGCGGATACGGAACTCGAAGCACGACCCATTTGTGCGTGTCCGGCATTAGCGCGATCAACGAGTCCGATCCCGTGCCCGTCGCCATAGGGACGTTCGCGCCGAGTCCCAAGGTGTTATATTGATCGACCCAAGTGCCGTACAGAAAGTCCGCACTGCCTCCGTCGGGAATGCCCTTCATCTGCGGACCGGGCACGTCATACATCGTCCACCCTTCCGGGCAATGCTGCGGATCGAAGGACGCTGGACCGGTCATCACTTTGCACTTACCGCGATCGAAGGTCGCCATCTGGCCGCTCCCGGCAAGTCCTGTCCACACCACTCCGTTGCGATCGATGTCGATACCCCGAGGCAAATACCCGAGTTTGCCGGGCGCACGCGCGTTATTGAATGGAGGTTGATACGCTTCGGAATGGCAGGTCTCGGGAGGATTCGACCCTGGGTCAACTCGGACGATCAATCCTGGTGTGATGTTGACCGTGTACCAGAGACTCTTATCGACTGGGTTGTACGCAATGTAGTACCCGGTTCCCGGAATCAGCTTGTCCACGCCCTTTTCATACTTCCCGTCTCCGTTGACATCGTAAAAGGCAGGGCACCAACCTTGTGCTTGCTCCACCGTGCCGCCATTGTCGAGGACGCTTGGATCGATCCACCCGAGTGTCGAGGCAGTCCCCGACCAATACATGGTTTCATTCTTGTCCTCGGCAAATGCAGCGTGATGCGTGCCGAAGCACGTGTCCACCCACGTTTCCTTTTTCGTTTTTCCGTCGTAATAGGCCACTTGACGCGTGCTCGTATTCAGCGGGAAGTACTGTGCAAACTTATTGCTCGATCCCTGCTTGCACCAATCCGGATTGGGAAGCGCCCGGAACACCGTGGCCATCCAAAGCCTGCCCTTCGTGTCCACGTTTTTCACTTCCGTGCGCTGTTTCTCCGTATAAATTAATTCATCGCCCCAATAGAGCGAGGGGTACTCCATCGTAAGCGGCGCACGGAGGCTTGGCGCAAGCTTGTCGTAGGGATCGCGCGTCGGCAGCGTCACCGAAACGGTCGTGTGCCGCTTCGGATCTAGAACGTGCAACTCGCCAGTGTTGAAATCGCCCATATAGACCGGCCCGTACGGATTAGAATCCGGATGACGTTTGTCCGTCGTGTAAAGGTCGTGGGAAAACGAGATGGGCTTTCCCATATCCCACATCGTGATCACTAAATTCCGCTCGACTCCGGCCGGCCGCGGAGGCGCCGCCGGAACCTCGCCCTTCGCAATTCGATCCGTCCAGTCGCCGAGAATTGCGTCGGCCTGCTGCCGTCCGATTGGATTCACCATTCCAAGCATGTCGTTTCCGACTTGTCCCATTCGAATGCGGTGATCCCACGCTTCGGCGCTCGAATCGAAAGCACCCATTTGCGGGCTGATCTCGCGGGTAATTTTGCTTCCCAATTGATGGCAAATTTCGCAATCTTTCACCGTTGCAACCCAGTTGGCCTGATTCTGGACAACAATCGACTTCTTTCCATCCGCTGCCTCGGTCGGGTCTTCCATCGTCATCGTCCGCCGGAAATCTTCATTGGACGGGATGGTCACGGTCATCGGAAAGGCGCTCTTGGGCGGCACCTGCAGCAGAGAGAGCCAGTAATTGGCGGGATAAATTTGCGCGGCAGCTTTTGCGTCCGGCGCCACCACAGCCATCAACGCTAGATGCTGCCCCGGAGTCGCATTGACGGTTCCCGAATCCACCAGTCCGTATCCACGCACCCAGACTTTATAATTCGCTTTCGGCAACTCAGGCAGCAGGAACCGGCCTCGCTCGTCAGTGACCACGATCTTGCGAAACGTCGTCGGCAATTCGTGAGTCTCCGCAATCACCCATACGCCTGCTTCGGGACCCTTTGAACTTGTCACTACGCCCCCGATATCAGTTGAATCGATGGAAACCTGGTCCGCGGCCTGACGAGCCGCCGCGCCTGATTGCTGCTGGCCCGCATGGGTTTGGACCATCGCAGCCGCCATGACCAGGGAAAATGTCACCACCATGAATGTCGTGACTCGTTGCATCCACGTTTTTTGCATTGCTGTGCTCCTTCTTTACCAGCGAGGGTCGAAGAATATTTGTGTCAACACTGTACTCCTAAAAAGGGTGCTTTTGGGCAAATTGGATTAGTCACGGATTTACCGGCGCCATGGCAACGCATCCAAAACAACCCTTCGGCAAGTCGAACATAGCAGCGTTACAGAACCGATTCCGCTTCACGCCCCACTCTGATTTGGTGATCTTGAAAGCGACGTTGCTAGTTCAAATCGAAAACCAATAGTTCAGTCGGCTGGGAGCCTTCACCGGCAATTGTAAGTTTCTCTTCCTTGCTGAGGGCTACCGCGTCGCCGGTTGCCACACTGGCGCCATTTACGTTAGCCGCCCCGCGCACAACATGAACCCACGCGTATCGGCCCTTTCCCAATTCGTGCAATACCGTGTGGCCCGGAGCAACCTCGGTGATAAACACGCTCGCGTCTTGATTAATTTGGACTGCTCCGTCGACGCGGTCCGGTCCGGCAATGAGCACAAGCTTGTCACGCTTTGCTGCGGGGTCCAGTCGAAGTTGCGCGTATACGGGGGCGCCACCGTTCGATTTCGGTTCAATCCATATCTGGAGAAAATGCACCGGTTCCGTCGCCGAGCCATTAAATTCGCTGTGAATGATTCCGCTGCCCGCTGACATGCTCTGGATTTCATTCGGGCTCAGTTGTTCCACATGCCCCATGCTGTCTTTGTGCGCGAGTTTTCCCTCGAGCACATAGCTGAGGATTTCCATATCGCGATGCGCATGCGCGCCAAACCCCTTGCCGGGAGCGACGCGATCCTCGTTAATTACCCGCAGGCTGCGAAATCCCATGTGTTCCGGGTCATAGTAGTTGGCAAAGGAAAAAGTGTGGTGCGAATCGAGCCATCCATGATTTGCATGGCCCCGTTCCTCGCTTCGGCGAACTGTAATCATGACTCATCCTCTCCCTGGATACCCGTTACATCCGCGAATCATAAAGCTCCTATATCATATACCGTGCTATCGAGGCCTATAAACACATCAGCCCCGAATGGATGAATGTCACCTATGAACATCCTTGTGATCTTCCACTCCGAAGACGCCGAAGGCGAAAAGCTTGCCCTGAGTCTCGCGCTTGGCGCTGTTCAGGCCAAATGCGATATTCGATTGCGCCACCTGGGAACCGAAGCGCCCGCGAACTCCATACACAATGGATACGTCAAACCGCGTGACCAAGACCTCGAATGGGCGGACGGCCTGGTCCTGGCTATCGCTCCCCGCAATTTCGCGCTTCGTTCAGAGGTGGAAGAGTTTTTAGCACAGCTCAAGAAGCGATCGGGCAAGCACGCTTGAGCATCAGGAGGAAGCAGGCCGGAATCGCGCGGTGAAGTGGCGCAGGAAGGGCGCCTCGAACGTGATTTCCAGACCGCGGATTTCCGCGCGGCGAGCCCACGCATCGAGAATCACTTCGACAACGTAGTCAATGTGGCTCTGAGTGTAAACCCGGCGCGGAATTGCCAGGCGCACCAAATCCATCGTGGCGTGCTCGCCGAACATCAGCGTCCCGATTTCCACGGAGCGGATTCCACCCTCGACATAAAGCGCATCTGCAAGCGCCACACCGGGAAACTGGGCGGGCGGAATGTGCGGAAGGAAAGCCCGGGCGTCGATATAGACCGCATGGCCTCCCGGCGGTTGCATCACCGGCACGCCCTCGCGGGAGACGTGCTCCGCCAAATAGGCTGTCGAAGCGATGCGGTAGCTCAGGTAATCTTCGTCGAGCGCCTCGTTCAATCCGACCGCGATCGCTTCGAGGTCTCGGCCGGCAAGCCCTCCGTAAGTGGGAAAACCTTCGGTGAGGATCAGCAGGTCTTTTTGTTGTTGCGCGATTAAATCGTCGTTCGTGCCGAGAAAACCTCCGATGTTCGCGAGTCCATCTTTTTTTGCCGACATCGTACATCCATCCGCATGGCTGAATATCTCCTGGGCAATCTCGCGCGGAGTTTTGTTCGCGTAGCCCGGTTCGCGCAGTTTGATGAAATAGGCGTTCTCGGCAAACCGGCAGGCGTCGATATAAAGAGGAATCGAATGCTTCGCGCAAATTGCTTTGACTGCCCGGATGTTCGCCATCGAGACGGGTTGTCCGCCGCCGGAGTTGTTCGTAATCGTCAGCATCACCAGAGGAACGCGCTCGCGCCCTTCGCGTTCGATCAACGCCGCAAGGCGCTCGGTATCCATGTTGCCCTTGAACGGATGCACAAGCGAAGGCTCACGCGCCTCCGGAATTGGCAGGTCGACCGCTTCGGCACCGCTAAATTCGCAGTTCGCCCGCGTCGTATCGAAATGCGTATTGTTCGGGACGATGCTGCCCTTCCGGCACATCACCGTGAACAGGATGTGTTCAGCGGCGCGTCCCTGATGCGTAGGGATGACATGACGAAAACTGAAAATGGCATGCACAGAAGCGCGGAACCGCTCAAAGCTCGGCGATCCGGCGTAGGATTCATCGCCGCGCATCATAGCGGCCCACTGCTCGGTGGACATCGCGGCCGTGCCGGAATCGGTAAGCAGGTCGATCAGAATTGCATCCGACGAGATAGAGAATAAGTTGTAACCGGCCTGCTCGAGCAAACGGCGGCGTTCTTCGGGCGTGGTGCGGCGAAGCGGTTCAACGCTCTTAATCCGAAACGGCTCGATGATGGTCTTATGCATAAACGAAGGAGAGCATACACGGAGCGCGGAGCGCAAGCGTTCGCATCGATGTCCACGACTGACGACGGGACGGCGCTCTGTTGGAATCCTATTGTACGAATGTCAATTCCTGTAGGCCGCGCCTTCAGACGCGGGGATTTATCGCGTGATCCAGCGGAAAACCCTCGCCTCTGAAGGGGCGAGCTACAGCAGTGACTCCGCCGCAAAGAAAGAGTAGCGACATCTCACAGGATGCCAACAGAGCCGCGGGATGACAAGAATCTTCGCCCCTTTGGAACAATTGAGGCGAATCTATTGACTAAGCGGAAATTGATATATACTCCGAGCCGCGTTAGGCCTTTATATGAAATTTAAGGCTGACACGCTTTGTGGGCTCATCCCAGGTTCCCTGCTGAACTAATTCCCATCGAGTGGAGAACAAATATGTCACTAAAAATAACGAACCGCGAAATGGACGACGTGGCTGTGCTGGTGCTGGCCGGACGTATCGTGCTCGGAGAGGAAACCAGCTCGCTTCGAGAACACGTGAAGAACCTGCTCAGCGCGGGCAAGAAAAAGATCGTACTCGACCTGAAAAACGTCACGATGATCGATAGCTCGGGCCTGGGCGCAATGGTCACCGCGTATTCGAGCGCGAAAACGGCCGGAGCCTCGCTGCGCCTTTGCAATCTCGGGACAAGGTTTAACGAGTTGCTGCAGATCACCAAGCTCTACACCATCTTCGAGGTTTCGAACACCGAAGCCGATGCGGTGAGCGCGATGTCGAAGGCGGCTTCCGCGGATTGAGCCGGCCCGCGGCTGGATGTTCATTCGGTTGGGCAGGCCGGCAATGTGCGGCTCGAAACACCACGACTAGTTCACAGGAATCGACCGCTGCTTCACGGCAGCGAGAAGATTCCCATCCAGAACAAGTTGCGGCTCCCTACGTTGAGGTCGTATTTGCGGGCGAAATCGAGTTTCCCATCGCTGCGCACGCGGAACACAGCTAAGCTGGCCGGAACGTCTCGCACTCCGCCCTTGTCGCGCACCGGGAGCTGCATCATGTTGGCCGCGACGAGAATCCTGCCGCTTGGGTCCAGGGCAAACGTGCGCGTGTGAATTCCTCGCGTATCGATGTTCTGGATCAGCGTCGGCTCGCCAGTCTCCTGATTGATTGAGAAAACTGCAATGTTGTTCTCTCCCCCGGCAAACACAGGCTTCCCGTTGAAATCCACTGTGCCGCTGGCTCGGTTGGCCAGGTACACGAACCTGCCGTTCGGATGCATGTGGATTGTCCCGAGGGCTTGCCCTGGCCGCACGTTGCCGGGATCGGCTAAGGTGTCTTTCACAAACAAAGGATCCCGGCCCAAGGTTCCGTCCTTTAGTTTCTGGTAAACCTCAAGCTTGCTTTGCCGCTCCAGCGAAACATACACCCACCTCCGGGATGGATGAAAATCCAGATGACGAACTTGAAAATTGAATCCTCCTCCCGGAGCGATCGAAAGCCGGTTCGACAATACACCATCTTTGTAGTCGAATAATTTCAGCGCGCCCGGGTCTTCCGGCTTCGTCGCAGTCGGACCGTTCCCCCGCGTCACGAGGATCACCATATCGTTTGAGGGATCAACGCGCACCTGATGCCCGTAAATTCCCACGTCCAGCCTCGGTGACTGCTTTACTTGTGAACCGATCGTTCCGTCTGGCTCGATGCGATGGACAGTTATACCGCTGGGATCGTTATATGCCGCCAGAATGTGCGTGCCGGGGATGTCAGTGGTCACATAAATCGGGCGTGACGGCAACGAAGCGGGCTGCCCGTGAGGAATCAAATTCCCGGACATCGGATCGAACCGAAACGCCGTCAGGCCGTGCTGGCTACCGGCGGGAGCGGGACTGCCCGGAGGGAGACTGCTAGGACCGCCGTTGCTCCACGCGACATAAAGATATTTCTTCGACGGATGTTGCGTCGCTTCCTGCACATTTGCCGGAAGAGCAAGCGAATCGCGCTTGAGCAGCGCCGCGCCATCGACATCCACGTCATACTGCGTGAGTTCAGGTCCCACAGCGGCGTAGAGCACTACCTTGCCGGAAACCGGTGTTTTGCCGGCTGACGTGCTCCCAGCATTTGTCTGAGCTTGCCCAGGTGCTGCCACGAGCAGGCAGAGGAATCCAACTTCGAGTACGATTAGTCCACAGCGCCAACGCGTGAATCGGATGTTCAGCATCGATCCTCCTTTAGTTCTTTAATTCCTCCCCGTGATTCGGAACATTCTCGCGCCACTGGCACGCGAGCGTCAGTTCTTCAATCCCGCGTCCCAATTCAGCATTACCGTGAACGATTGTGGAACTTTCGCATCCACCGCGACAGGCAGCAGGAAACGCTTCAGATCGGGAGCCGCTGCTACTTCGCCGTAACTGCGATCGGGCGGAATCTTGAGGAGCGGCTGCGGCGACCCCGGTTGAAACGTTCGTTCCGCGTTCACGCTGAGGTGCATGATGGTCGTTAAATCGGTGCCAATATAAACGAGCTCTTTTCCGTCCGCGCTCCATCTTGGGAAGAGGCCGCCATCCTTGGAAACCATCCATTTTCCGCCGCTTTCGTTGAAGCCCCCGGAGGCGCTAAATTCGCGCACATAGACTTCGTACTTTCCGGATTCCTTGGACTCATAGGCAATCCATCGACCGTCCGGGGAAACCTGGCCATCGGTTTCATCGAAGCTGCTGTGCGTCAACGCGACAGGATTGGGTTCCCCTGTCATCGGAAGCGCCCACATTTTCTCGTCACCGGCGTTCTTGCTGGCTCCGTAAAGCAGGAACCTTCCATCGTGGGACCAGCTCAAAGCCCGTTTCTGTTCGGGAGTTTTGAGCAGAAGCTGTTCCGCCCGGGAGCCGTCGGCGGGTTTCCTGTACAGGTTATAGGCGCCGTCGCGATTCGAGGAGAACACGATTTCCTTGCTATCGGGGGACCACACGGGACCTAGGTTCGCGCTTGGTCCGAACGTGAACCGAGTACTTGCGTTTGTCTTTAGGTCGAGCAGCCAAATGTCGCCGTCGGTCGTGTCCGACGCTTGCTTCACAAAGGCCACGCGGTTTCCGTCCGGCGAGATGTGTGCCGCAGCGATCGGTCCGGGGTCTCCAGCCTTCCCCACGATTTTTCCCATACGATCGAACCAGGTGAGCTGAAACAGGCGCGGGGGTCCCTGGCCCCTGTAGACCAGCACGCTGGAATTTGCGGAAAAATGACCCGTTTCGAACGCCGAGCCAACTCGTTCGGCAACTAGAGCGGGCTGTCCGAGAAGATCGAGCCTGGCCGGGTCGAATTCCTGGGCCGTCAATACGCCGTCGCGCAAATAAAGCAGACGCCCAGTCCCGCCCTCCGAGGGCACGTACGTGGTTCCGAACGGCGAGGCCAGGAGCCGTGTTTTGCTTTGACGTTCCGGGGGGTCGTCCAGCGATCCGATGTAAACGCCATTGTCGTCCGGATCGTCCGACCGGCGAAAATATAGAAAATGGCGGCCGTCGGGAAGAAACGATGGCAATTCATGTTCGTGTTCGTGCCGTGACGCATCGAGAACGGTTAGCGGGACCGGCGTTCCTCCTTCCGCTGGCACGCGCCACAATCCTGTCGAGACGCTACCCAAAATGATGACGCCGTCGCGGCTCCAGGAACCGCCGATCATTACAAACTGGCTGTCGCAAATATCTTGAGTCGACCCACTCAGTACATCCGCCTTCCGAATCTTTACAGGGTTGGAAAATACAATGTACCGGCTGTCAGGAGACCAAAAAAAGGGCGGCGCATCGATCAGTGGATCGGTGTCCGGGAGGGACCGGGCTTCGTCTCCGTCCATGTCCTGGACCCATACGGTTGTCCGGCCGTCCGGACCGAGTGCCGGGAAAGCGACGCGACGCCCGTCCGGCGACAGCACTACTTGGGCGCTCCTGGTAAAGGAAACGTTCTCGGGAAGCCTGATCGTGAAACGGTATGCCGCAGGGGGAGCCGGCGGTTTCTCATGGAAGTGCATCCAAGCGAAGCCCAGAGCAACCAGGCAAGCCGCCGCTGCAATGGTCCACGGCCACATGGAGACTGCTTTTGCTCCGCTGTTCGCAACGTTCTGCTCGGGACCTTCGTCCACGAGCACCATGCCATCCGTAATATCGCGCAGCCGTTTCTTAGGATCCTTTTCAAGGCACCAGCGGAGGAGGCGTTGCAGCCGGGCTGGAATCCGCTCCCAATCCGGCTCCTTCGTGATCACCTGCGCCAGCGTGTCGGTGACGGTCTCGCCCGCAAATAGCTGCTGGCCCGTTAGCATCTCGTAGAGGACCACGCCGAACGACCAGATGTCCGCGCGCCGATCGACTGGTTTTCCGCGCGCTTGTTCCGGGCTCATGTAAGCGGCAGTCCCAAGAATCACACCTTGCATGGTCGCCGCCATGCTCAGCGTCGGCGAATTAGAAACATCTTCGTTCGCTGCGTCACCCGCAAACGCCTTCGCCAATCCGAAATCCAAAACTTTCACTTTGCCTTCCGGCGTGACCTTCACATTGGCCGGCTTCAAATCGCGGTGAACGATTCCTTTCTCATGAGCAGATTCGAGCGCCTCGGCAATCTGTTTCGCGATTGCTACAGCTTCTTCAACCGGAATCGCTCCGTCGCGCCTGATGCGATCGGCCAATGTGTCGCCCGGGACGAGTTCCATCACCAGGTAAACCGCGCTGGCGCTTTCTTCTAATCCATAAATGTGAGCAATATTCGGATGATTCAGCGCCGCCAGCATTTTCGCTTCGCGCTGAAAACGGGAAAGCCTCTCGGGATCGTGGGCAAACGCCTCGGGTAGAACTTTGATGGCCACGTCACGCCCGAGCTTTGTGTCGTGCGCTCGATACACCTCGCCCATGCCACCCGCACCGATCTGCGCAGCGACTTCGTAAGAGCCGAGTTTTGTGCCGGTCGTGAGTGCCATCATCTCTTCCCGTAAGGAACTTCCTGCTTCAACTCTTCAAATCAGCTCATGCGTAAACCTATTGGCCCATCGATCGCGCAGGGGCCGATGCAGCCTTGAACAACGTGAGGTCGATGGCATCGCCCATCGCCTTGTAGCCAGCATCGTTCGGGTGCAGGTGGTCCCCGGAGTCGTACAGCGGCAGCAATCTTGTTGGGTTGGCCGGATCGCGCGTGGCGAGATCGAAATCGATCACGCCGTCGTATGCCTTGCTTGTTCTGATCCACTGGTTGAGGGCTTCGCGCTTGGCTTCGCCTTCCTTTGTGAAATAGTTGGCTGCCTCGAACGGCGTCACGGTCGCCCCGTAAATTCTCAATCCCTTGGTGTGGGCCACCTCGATGAGCTGTTTGTGGCCCGCGATGAGATCTTCGGCGGTCGGCGTCGGATTCTGCCGGGCGTTGCCGATATCGTTGATGGCTTCCAGAACGATCACGTACGCCACGCCGGCCTGGTCCACGGCATCACGCTCGAAACGCGCGAGAGCATCCACGCCTGAGTTGTATAATGCGTCGGTCAATACGCGATTGCCACCGATCCCGGCGTTGAGAACAGCTGGTTTCACGCTGCCCGGCTGCGCCATCAACCGCTTGGCGAGGACATCCGGCCAGCGGCTGTTCGTATCCGGAGTCGAGCGCGCGCCCTCGGTGATCGAGTCACCGAACGTGACAATCGCGCCCACCGATT
>JBEKCU010000103.1:0-13160 GCA_050014735.1 Candidatus Acidiferrales bacterium
TTAGCGCCGCGAACGTGACGACGACCACAAATTTTAACGCCTGCGCATTCAACTCCGTGACGCCTGCGTCTTCTCGCGCCTGGTCGAGGCTACGCTGAGCCACAACGGCCCAGTTGAGATCAGGGATCGTGCTATAGGTCCCGACCATCTCCGCTTTATGGCCATTCTCCTGCGTTATGTACCGGCGCAACGTCTGGGTCGTGCGAAGCCCCTTTGGCAGCTCGGTGACCTGAATGACGACCGCCGAGCTTTGCCGGGTATCCGCGCCAGGCACAAACTGCCGGGTATCCGGATGAGCCACGATGTGGCCGCCATGATCCACCACGAACACTACACGCCCGCGAACGCTGGTTTCCTGAAGCCTTCGTAGGATTCCGTCAAGCGATACCACGGCTGCCAGCATTCCCGAAAACTGGTCGTTCACTTCCAGCGGCACGGCCATGATGAAGGCGGGCCGATTTTCCGTGCCAATCGCTAAAGGATCGCTGCGGAACACCAGCGACTGCATCGTCGAGGTGAACGCGCGCTGGAGAGCCTTACTGACAAACGGGTCCTGGTCGGCCTGGAAGTTCCCCGCCCCCGTGCCCTTGGCGTCCATGCTGACGGCGGTCAAATACAGAATATCGGGATTGCTGGCGACGAAATTTTCAAGGATCCGGGTCACCTGAGGGGCTCGTTGGGCGTCATCCACCTTGTCCGTGAGACCAGTGAGGGCCAGAATCTGCCGTTCGCTGATTAGCTGCTGGTAAAGGTTGGTGTCGAATAGCTGTATTTCTTCGGCAACCGACCGTGTCACTTCGGTCTGCTGAACGCTTTCGGTATCGGTGAGCTTCGCCTGGCTAAGTTGCAGAACCTGCCGGTGATACAGGGCCAGGGGAAGCACGCTGACGAGCAGCATGGCGCCCAGCACAAGCCACAGGATTCTAGGCCGGCGGAAGAATACCGATTTGAGGTGTTCAAGGTCCAAGGTCGGGCCCGTGCGACTCATCGTGCAATCATCTAATTTTACGATCCGGCCAGTCCGGATAGAAGGAAGGAAACCGGGCTTGGTGCCAATTAGCTACTGGGTAACGGTTACGACTATTCCTGTTTGAGGCGGCGTTCCATCAATTCGCGGATGGCATCCCGTGAGGCGCGGCCCGCTACCAGGACCGCATGGACCTGCTCGGCAATCGGCATTTCGACTCCTGCACGCCTTGCCAACTCCAGCGTAGCTGCCGTGCTTCCGACGCCCTCCGCGACCATCCGGGTCGCGCCGAGGATTTCCCAAAGCTCGCGGCCCTTGCCAAGCTCGATGCCCACGGAGCGATTTCGGCTGAGCGCGCCTGTCGCTGTGAGGATGAGGTCGCCTACGCCAGCCAACCCAGCAAGCGTCTCCCGACGCCCGCCAAGCGCCACGGCGAGGCGCGTCATTTCCGCCAGTCCGCGGGTGACCAGGGCCGCCATCGTATTGGTGCCAAGCCCAAGACCGACCGATGCGCCTGCGGCGATGGCAATGACATTCTTCACCGCTCCGGCGATTTCGGTGCCGATTACGTCGTCGTTGGTATAGAGCCGGAACCTGGGTCCGGAGAATTCCTCTTGCACTTCCGAGGCAAGTGAGGTATCTCGCGACGCGAGAACGGCGACCGTGGGATCGCCCGAGGCGACTTCGGCGGCAAAACTCGGTCCCGCAAGAACTGCGATCCGCGGAGAATGGCGACTGCCTCCTTCCCCACTAATCTTCTCGGTCGTCTCTGCGGCGATTTCTTCCGCAATGATGTCGCTAATACGCGCATGTGACGCGGGTTCAAGTCCCTTGGTTGCGCTGACGAATACCGAATTGAGCTCGACGTAAGGGCGCATGGCGCGGTAGATCTCGCGCGCATGAGCTGCAGGCATCACGCCGAGAACAATGTCGGCCCCGGCAAGCGCTTTCTTGAGTTCGCCGGTAACTTCCACGGACGCGGGCAATTCAAAACCGGGAAGATAGATTTGGTTTACTCGCCGTGTGCCCAGCATTTCCACGACGTCCGCGCTGTGCGCCCAGAGAGCAATCCGGTGCGGCCGCGAAGACTGCGTGAGCGCGATGGCCAGCGCCGTGCCCCAACTCCCTCCGCCGATAATGGCAATTTTTTTCACGATTTCTTTTGCCCCATCTCAAACGGGGGTTCCGTGCCGGCCATGAGGCGCTCGATATTGGCGCGATGCTTGATGATGACCACGACGGCGGCGAGCAGCGTGCACGTCGAAACCGAGGTGGGAGGAGCGTGCCGCGGCGCGTAGAGCAAATAGACCAGCAGGGGCAACGCCGCAGCGGCCGAGATCGAGGCCAGCGAAACAAATCTCCAAAAAATCACGACCAGTAAAAAAACCGCGACAGCCAGCGCCACAGCCTGCCAGCAAATTGCCAGGAACACTCCCAAGGCTGTAGCTACTCCCTTGCCGCCCTCAAATTTCAGCCACACAGGAAACACGTGTCCGAGGATTGCCGCGAGCCCTGCATACATCATGAATCGAATGTTGCCGCCGGAAAAATAGCCGATGAGCCAAACGGCGAAGTATCCCTTTGCCGCGTCGAGAATCAGCGTTGCCGCGCCCACGGCCCAGCCCGATGTGCGAGCCACATTGGTGGCGCCGATATTTCCACTGCCCATGAAGCGAATATCGCCGCCGCTTTGAATCCGCACCAGCAAATAGCCGAACGGGATCGATCCGAGTATATAACCCGCCAGAACCAGTCCCCATAAGACTGGAGCGCCCACTGTCATTTCCTGATTCACCGCGGATTGCTCCCCTCGGAATAAAATGTCGCCAGCCGAGTATATTCCGCTCCGCCGCGTTTCAGAACGCTGAGATACAGGTGAAATTCCTTCTGAATGGCATCACCGAAATCGAACGGCACGGCTTTCGCAATCGCCGAGTGCAGTGCGTCGAGAATTCCCCTGTCGCCATGAGGATCGAATCGCGCCAGAGTCAAATGCGGTGAGAATGCGCGCGTCTCAGGGGCTATGCCGATGGAACTCATCGCTTTGTCGACTGCAGCGGCAAGCGCGGACAATTCCGGGCCGGCTTCGATTCCGGCCCAAAGCACGCGAGGGCGGCGGTCATTCGGGAAAAATCCCACGCCCGTGAAATGGATCGGAACCGAAGCAGGAAATAGCACACTGGCAAGGGCAGCTTTGATTTCGTCAGCCTTTTCCGAGGAGGCTTCACCGATAAATTTCAAAGTAACGTGAGCGCCTTCGATTCGCACCCAGCGCGCGGTTTGACACGTGGGCCGCAGCTTCGCCACGAGTCCTGAGATCGCTGCGCGCACATCTTCGGGGACATCCAATGCGACGAACAGCCGCATGCGCTCAATCCCGCACTTCTTGATTGGAAATAAAATTTCTTGAACAAGGAATGCTGGCAGTCCGCATTTCGTGGCGCCGGCGTCTCGCCGGCGGGTTGTGCGGCGGAATCGAAGTGTAAAAAACCGCCGGCGGGACGCCGGCGCCACCAAGAGCTATAACCCACAACATATCCGTGAGGTTCTTCATATCCACCCAAGAAGTAAGAAAAAAGCTCCGGAGAAAAAATGCAAACATCACGCGCCGGATTTGGGCTGTGGCGCGTAGAGGAAATATCGCCTCACCAGATCGAGCGCCGTTTGCGAGGCCTGCCAGCGGATGCGGTCGCGCTCGCCGGGATAGCGCACGCCTCGCTCCTTGCTGCCGGACACGTCAGCAATGGCCACATGCACGGTGCCGACCGGCTTTTCCGGCGTGCCTCCGGTCGGACCCGCAATTCCCGTGATTCCGACGCCAATCGTCGCGCCTGTACGCCGGCGGATTCCATCAGCGAGGGCGACCGCAACTTCCGGGCTGACCGCGCCGCGCGATTCGATGATCTCCGCGGGTACGTCCACCCAGGCGGACTTCAGCGTGTTGCTGTAGGAAACGACGCCGCCGAGAAAATATGCGGAACTCCCTGAAATTCGCGTGAGCCGCTCGGCGAGAAGGCCTCCCGTGCAACTTTCGGCTGTTGCGATGGTCGCCTGCCGCATGGTCAGTTCGCGCGCGACGACCTCTTCCATCGATTCGCCCGCCGTCGTAAACACGGCTTCTCCCAGAGCCAGAACGATGCTTTCCTGAATTTGCTGAAGCACGCTTTCGGCGGCCGGTATATCCGCCGTCCACGCGCGCAGGTGAATTTGAATTTCACCCGGCGCGGCGAGGATCGTCGTTTGCACATCGCTGTGCCGCGTGTAGATCGGAGCGATGCGCTGGTCGACGTCGGATTCTCCCATCCCCGCGACGCGTAGCTCTCGCGCCACCAAGCGCACTCCGGTCGATAGCCGCTCCAGGCGCGGTTCCACCTGTGCGCTGAACATGGCTTTCAATTCGTGAGGCGGACCGGGAAGCAGAATGACGATTTTTCCGCGCGCTTCCAGCCATAATCCAGGCGCGGTGCCGCGATCGTTTTCCAGAACTGTCGCGCCTTCCGGCACCATCGCTTGCCGGGCGTTGACCTCGGACATCGTTCGTCCGAGCTGGCGAAAGCGGGCTTCGATCCTGGTCATAACGGCTGGATCACGCGCGAGTTTTCTTTCCAGAAGATCGGCGACGGCCTCGCGGGTCCGGTCGTCCTCGGTCGGTCCGAGGCCGCCGCTCGCAATCACAAGCTCGACGCGATCCATCGCTTCACTGAAGGCATTGCGCAAAGCGGCAAGTTCATCGCCAACGATGGTCTTGCGCGTGACTTCCACACCAAGTCGATTGAGATGTGCCGTAAGGAAAAGAGAATTAGTGTCCACCCGGTCCGGGGTGAGCAGTTCCGATCCAACGGCGATGATTTCAGCCTTCATTGTGGGTCAGCGCGGGAGGGGCAGGCCTTCGACATCCCAATCGAGGCTGAAGAGCGCGCCGCTAGTGGCAAGGATAGCGCGCTGACCGGGCAGCAACGCGAGTCCGACCAGGCCGGTGCCACCGAGCACAACTTCCGCGCGGCCGTCAGGAGAGATTCGCACGATGCCGCGGCGTCCTTCATGGGAGGCGGCGACGTAGAGATTTCCCCTGCGGTCGAAAGCGATGCCCTGGGGACGGCCAAGGCCGCGAAAAAATGTGCTGATCTCGCCCTTCTGGTTGATGCGAAACACGCGATCGTAGCTGGAGGTCGTTGGCCCGGTAACGAACAGTTCGCCGGTGGGACTGAACGCCAGGTGATACGCCGCCACGGAGGGCTCGAGAGTCGCAAATACAAAAATCTGGCGGTCGGGGCTGATTTTGAAAATCGTGCCGCTGCGGTCGCCCACGAACAAATTCCCGATGGTATCGAAGGCGATTCCGGTCGCGGTGCCCATTCCCTCGACCCACAGAGTCGAACGGCCATCGGGTGAAACGCGATGCACAGTGCCGTCGTTGCGGCAGGAAACGTAGAGATACCCTTCGCGATCGATCGCGAGGCCCGTCGGATTTATCAATTCCGTTACGAAGGGTTTTACGGCGTAGTTCGGCGTCACTTTGTAGAGTGAGACAGCAACTTTCTGCCCGCGCTGCCCGCTGTAGGTGACGTAGATGTTCCCTTCAGCGTCCACGGCTGGATTCGCCACCGGATGAAGGTTGTCGGCGATCTGCACGCCCAGATGAAATACGAAGGGCTGGCTTTCCGCCCGCGAGGTTTCCACACGCACGATGCTGCCTACCGCGCCGTCAGGTACGCGCGCGATCAAGTGGCTTTCCGCGGACAGCAACACGCTTGCCTCGGTTTCGCCAAAGCGCACGCGCGGCCGCGTGTTTGGGCGAGGAACGAACCCAGCGCCGTAAATCGCAACATCCCCGCCGGGGATGCCGGCTCCCGGCTGGATGCGGTCTATGCGTGGTATGCCGTTAGATTCCAAGGTTATTCTCGAAGCGAGCCTCTGCATGAATTCTTAAAGCCCCAGCGCCCGAACAGCCCACATTCCCAGGGCCGCATAAATTCCCGCGATCCAATCGTCGGCCATGATTCCCCAGCCGCCGGGAAGCGACTCGGCTTGCCTCGCGGGAAACGGCTTCCAAATATCGAAGACACGAAAAAGTATAAAGCCCAGCAGCCAAGTTTTCCAGTTCAACACGCTGAGGGGCGAGAAATACGTGATCATTTGTCCCGAAACTTCATCGACTACGACAAACTGAGGGTCTTTCTTGCCTGTATACTTCGCTGCTCGATCTGCGACATAAACGCCTAACAAACCAAATAGAATGACGATCACATATTCCGTGGATTCTGGGAACAGCGGGATGGTCCAAAAATTACCTCGAACCTGCCATACGATACCCTGCAGAGCCTTCTGAGAAAGCCACCAGTGCAGTGCAAGTGATATCGCCACACCGCCGAGAGAGCCCCACGTCCCCGGTGCCTTCGGAAGATAGCCAAGACCGAACGCCGTGGCGATCGCGAGCGAGATGCGCGGCTTGCGCCGCTCACGCGAGGACGTGTTCGAGGAACTAGGCGTCGTCGTTGTCGGAAGATTCGTGCTGGGCTGGCTCATTGGTTTCGGTTTCTTCCGGTTCCGACTCGTCCATCATGGGCACGGCGACTTTGTATTTTTCCATGGCCCAGTTCCCCAGGTCGCGCTCTCGGCAGCGCGCGCTGCAGAAGGGAAATTCCTCGGCCGTTTCCGAATCGGTGGGCTGCTTGCAGATGGGGCATTTCAGTTTCATGGAACTTAGTAGAACAGGCTTCAGCCTGTTATCTTTTGAATTCCCTAAATTTAAGACCAAACACAAAATCAAAACCACACTGACTGAAGAGCCTATGTGGGAACTGCGAAATTAAAACCCCAGCGGCTGAAGCCGGACCGATTTCGCTAGACTAATGTAGCCGCTAGAGCCACGACCCACAAGAATTCGCATGTTTTCACACAGGCTCTTCAGCCTGTTTGCTTTTGCATTCCCTAAACATCAAATCCAGTCCAAAAAAATCTAAACCAGACAGGCTGAAGCCTGTCCTACTTAACCCAAAATCCTCAGCGCCGCTGTCGTGAGCACGCGCTGCACCGGAGCGGTCGCCGCGTGTTGCGCCGTTGCCGCACGCGACACATCCAATATTTCCACCACTCGCCCAACCAGATCGTACTCGTGCGTCTCAGTAATTTGTACCGAAACTACATCGCCCGTTTGCGCGGACAATGTCGTCCCCGCGACCTCGATGTCGTTCAGATACAGCTTGCCGTCGATCTCAGGCGCCATGCCTTCCAGTCGCGCTTCCCACACCAGCGGCGTGTCCTTGGACGGCCCTTCGACCAAAGCCGTCGCGTGCAGGCCACGAAAGCGGCGCAGCTTGCGTGAGGAAATCCTCTGTTGAAGCTCCATCAACCGGCTCTGGCGGGCCTTGATCGTATCTTCGTCCACTTTTTCATCCAGCGCGAAACTTGAAGCGTTGTCGACGTCGGAATACGGAAACACGCCCATCCAATCGAATTCCGCTGCTTCGACGAAATCGCACAGCTCGCTGAAATCCGATTCCGTTTCGCCGGGAAATCCCACAATAAATGACGTCCGCAGCGCCACGCCGGGAATTGTCGCCCGAATGCGCTTTAGCAATTGCAGGAACGCATCGCCATTCGATCCGCGCTTCATTCGCGCCAGGACGTTGCGGCTCGCGTGCTGCAACGGCATATCCATGTACTTGGCCAGCCGTGGATGCTCGGCGATGGTGTCGAGCAATCGCTGGGTCACGCGGTTCGGATAGCAATACAAAAATCGCACCCATTGCAGGCCGTCAACCCCCGCCAGCCGCTCCATCAATGCAGCCAAGCCCTCGCGCAATCCCAAATCTTCGCCGTAGGAGGTCGTGTCCTGGCCGATCAGAGTCACTTCCCGCACGCCGGCTGCGGCCAGATTTTCCGCTTCGCGAACCACGGATTCAAATCGCCGGCTGCGGAAATTCCCGCGCAACTGCGGAATGATGCAGAACGTGCAGGGATGATCGCAGCCCTCGGCAATCTTGATATACGCGGCGTGACGCGGCGTCGAGAGAATCCGGGGGGTAAGATCGTGATAAAGATAGGACGGCAGGACCGTCGCGCTGCCCGCGTCCGATCGCAACTCGCCTTCGACTGCCGCGAGAATGTTTTCAACCTCGCCTGTCCCAACGATGGCGTCGACTTCCGGAATCTGATCGAGGATTTGCTCGCGGAATCGTTCCACCAGACATCCCGCAACAATCAGTTTTTTCGCCACGCCGAATTTCTTGTACTCGGCCATCTCAAGAATCGTGTCGATGGATTCCTTCTGCGCCGGGGCGATAAAGCTGCACGTGTTGACGACGAGAACGTCGGCTTCCTCCGCGCGCGGCGTGAACTCGTAGCCGTTTCGCGCGAGCACACCCATCATCACCTCGCTATCGACAAGGTTCTTTGGGCAACCCAGGCTGATGAATCCGGCTTTCGGCATGACGATGCGCCTTACGGAGGCGAAACGACTCGTTATTCTAGCATGCTGCCGAGTTGCGCGCGCCCAACACAAAGGCCGCGCCCTCCGAGTAAGAACTAATTCGGGTGCCGCACCCTTCCCCGTTTTTGTGAAGGGTGCGGATTTTCCCCGGTCACGATGAGGAGTCAAGTGTACGTGCGAGAAAACCCGCACCCTTGAAACCCGCAAGGGTGCGGCACCCAAAATTCAAAGCCGTTGGTGTTACCTCACCGCGAACGCAGGAAGGATTGGATGTGGTTCAGAAGTGAAGAAGCTTGCCGCAGGTCCGTGGCTTGTCCGCCGAAACGAGCGGCTTGATACATCGTGGTCAGTTCCCGCACCGGAACAGCAAGGTTTCCATCCGGCAGGCTGGCGGCGAATTCGAACGGCGTTTGCGCCGGTGCTTTGCGGATTCCCCGCCGCGCCAGCAGACGCAACATTTCGTTGTACTGAATCGTTGCTAAATGGGGAGTCATGGCGTCGCCGCGGGCCACCCGCAGGTGCCACAACGTCCGAAGCCGCTGACGCACTCGGGGTTGGAGCAGCAGTAACGCGGCAAATATAAAGACAAGAATGGCGAATGTCGCCGGAAGAACCGAGGGCATCCGGGCGATCCGAATCTGCCAGAATTCCAAACGGTCAGTGGCACGGCGCCGTTGGTCAGTAAAATAAGTCCGCACCCGTTCGGCCCAATCGCGCGAAACGCGGTGCAGGTTTTGCGCCAGCGTGAATTGATGGAGGATGTCGTAGTTAATGACCCACTCGCTCCATTGCAGCTCAAACCAATCCCAGTAGTGCCCGAAGCGAGCGAAATAGCTCGAAGGCGCGTCGTCGGAAGGCGGAGTGGGATCGAACGTCAGCCAGCCGAAGGAAGGAAAATAGACTTCAACCCAGCTGTGCGCGTCGCTGGCCCGCACGACAAAGTCACCGCCAACGTCGTTATATTCTCCGGTTTGGAACCCATTGATATACCGCGCGGGAATACCCAGCGTCCGGAGCATCACCGTCATCGCGGCGGCGAAATACTCGCAATGTCCCGCGCGTTTCTCGAAAAGGAAGTAGGCCAGCGGATCGGCAGGCTGCGTCCCCGTCAAATCGAGCGTGTACCCGTAATGCGAACGCAGGTATCCCTCGATCGCCTGCGCTTTGTCGTAGGGATTCGAGGCATGTGCGGTGATTTGTTTGGCCAGTTCCGGAATCCGAGGGTCCAGCGGGGGCAGTTGCAGGTACGTTTCGCGTATCGAGTCCGAGTAGTACGAAACGGCCTTGCGCACTGCCGAAGGAGGCGGTTTCGGGAGCACGGAACGAGCCTCATACTGCATCCTTGAAAAATTGTGATACGGATTGAAGACGGAACCTGTGGGGTCTTCCAGCAAATAGGCGCGGCGCTGGCCGAAAGGAGACTCGCTGGATTCAGGGTTAAAGCGACCGCGCACACCTTGTGCATCATTTGCAAAGAATAGCGCGGTGCTCGCGATGGGCTCGAGCAATACCGTGTAATGTATGGGCAGGTTCCCTGTTTGTGTGCCCGCCTCGCCGGTGCCCAGATGAATCCAGCCATCCGATCCTGCCGTCAGTGTGGTGGGCCCGTGCGGTTCGTTGAACCATCGCTTGCCGTCGAATTGCGTCAGCGCCACCCCGCGCCAGTGAACACCGCGCGCGGCATCCAGGCCTCCTTCGACGCTGATGCGCATGACGACGACACTGCTTTTCTTAATCTCGCCGATTTCACCGAGTTCGACGTCATCGCTGAATCCGGAAATTAGAGTAGGCTGCAGGTTGAATCCCGACATATATCCGCCGCTGAATCGGGGGAGCACCACAAAAATCACGGCCCCTACCGCGATCGATCCAAGAGCGATTCCGGCGGATGTGATTCCCAGAGCGTTGTGTAGACGCTTAGCCGCGATCGTGCCCCGCTCCATCGGCGGAGTGACCGCGCCTTCCGCGCTTCGCCACATTTCCAGGCTCACAAATGTGGAGACGGCCAGCACAAGAAAAATGAAAAAGAACACGATAAAAACGGTGTCGACAGTGAGAATGGCCGAGGCTAGCATTGAGGTGAAGGCCATCAGGGTCAGAAACAAAAAATGGCGGGTGGTGGATGCGCTAAAAAGCCGCACGAGAATGGCGAAAAGCATCAAGTGAATTGTCGCAAGCAATGCGCTGTAGAGCCCCGGATTCTGTGCGCCTCTGGCCATTACGAGCGAGACAATCCACATGTCGAACGGAAAAAAGATGAAATACGCCACCGTGAGCCACGTCGCAACGCGATCCGATATCTCTGGACCCTTCCCGCGCAACCAGCGATACCCCTTGAGTAGCAGCGCGGCTGGGAGCAAAACTATGGATATCGGGTCCAGTTTCCCGGTCGAGACCAACGTCAGCACGCCCGTGAGCAATAGAAAATACAGTGAAATCTCGAAATGGCGTTTTAGGGCGGAGAGATGCCCCGGAAGGGTTTCTGTAGGAGTGGGGGCTGCGGGATCCATAGCACGAGCTTTTATTTTAGCACTTCGCGGGGCACGCAGGATTACGTGGAGCCTATCAGGTAATGTGCATTTGGTAGGTCATTAGTAGGACAGGCTTCAGCCTGTCTGCTTTTGTGAATTGGAGTGAATCAAGACCTCACAGGCCTGCGCTACCCATGCGGCCCACACAATATTCATGTATATTATTGACCTATAGTGATTTATATCAATTTTTAAAATTTGGTAACAATACATGAAGTAGGACGAGTTTACTTGACATCGTCGCGAGGATTGCCTATATTAGCACTCGCCAGAGAGGAGTGCTAATCATCTGCTCAACTCTTCTAGGGCAGCATATCCCCGATAGGCGCGCGCGGGCTCATACTTTCGCTGCCATTGTTTCGTTGAATGGCAAGCGAACCAAGGGACCCACCGCAAAAAACTCGAACGGAGGCACGAAACGATGTCAGTCAATGTAACTCCGCTGCACGATCGCGTACTGATCAAGCGGATTGAGGAAAAAGAATCGGTCAAGGGCGGAATCATCATCCCCGACACGGCAAAAGAAAAGCCGCAAGAGGGCGAGGTGATCGCTGCCGGCGCAGGCAAAATCGAGAAGGGCGAGCGCATTCCTCTCGATGTAAAAGTTGGCGACCGCGTGCTGTTCGGCAAGTACAGCGGCACCGAAATCAAGGTGGACGACGAAGATTATCTGATCCTTCGGGAAGATGAAATCCTCGCGAAGCTTTCTGGCGCAGCCAAGGCTGCAGGCGGCAAAAAGTAACTTTTCCCTTTACTCTGAGCGCCGTGGGCGAAGGGCACACCCCTCGCATGAACTGCTCAGGGCAACGGGCCGCAATTGTGGTATCACAAATTTGAAATTTTGAAACTATCGAAGAGGAGAACGACACATGGCAAAGCAAATCGTGACTGGTGAGGCATCACGCCAGTCAATTTTACGCGGCGTCAACGCTCTAGCCGACGCTGTAAAGATCACGCTCGGTCCCAAGGGCCGTAACGCCGTGATCGAAAAGAAGTTCGGCGCGCCGATCATCACCAAGGACGGCGTGACGGTTGCAAAGGAAATCGAGCTCCAGGACCCGCTCGAGAACATGGGCGCCCAGATGGTGCGCGAAGTCGCTTCCAAGACTTCCGACGTCGCGGGTGACGGCACCACAACGGCGACCGTGCTGGCCCAAGCCATCTTCCGCGAAGGCGTGAAGACAGTGGCAGCCGGCGCAAGCCCGACCGCTCTCAAGCGCGGCATCGAGCGAGCCGTTGCGGCCGCAGTCGAAGAAATCAAGCGCCTGCACCGTGACGTCAAGGGCGATATGATCGCTCAGGTCGGCACGATCAGCGCGAACAACGACCGCCAGATCGGCAGCATCATCGCCGAAGCCATGAAGAAGGTAGGCAAGGACGGCGTCATCACGGTTGAGGAATCCCGGACCATGGAAACGACGCTCGAAGTGGTCGAAGGAATGCAGTTCGACCGCGGCTACCTCTCCCCGTACTTCGTCACCGACCCGGAACGGATGGAATGCGTGATCGAAGACCCGCGCATCCTGATCCACGAAAAGAAAATCAGCTCGATGAAGGACCTGCTTCCCCTTCTCGAACAGATTGCCAAGCTGAACAAGCCCCTATTGATCATTGCTGAGGACGTCGAAGGCGAAGCCCTGGCTACCCTGGTGGTGAACAAGCTGCGCGGCACGTTGCAGTGCGCCGCCGTCAAGGCGCCTGGCTTCGGCGATCGCCGCAAGGCCATGCTCGAAGACATCGCAACCCTGACCGGCGGCAAGGCCGTAACCGAGGACCTAGGCATCAAGCTCGAGAACGTGAAGATGGAAGATCTCGGCCGGGCCCAAAAAGTCACAATCGACAAGGACAACTGCACGATCATCGAAGGCAAGGGCAAGTCCAGCGAAATCGAAGGACGCGTCCGGCAGATTCGCGCGCAGGTCGAGGAAACCACCTCGGACTACGACCGCGAAAAACTGCAGGAGCGCCTTGCGAAGCTGGTCGGCGGCGTGGCAGTAATCAAGGTGGGCGCGGCGACCGAAACCGAGCTGAAGGAAAAGAAGGCTCGCGTTGAAGACGCCATGCACGCCACTCGCGCGGCAGTCGAGGAAGGTATCGTCCCCGGCGGCGGCGTGGCATTGATTCGCTGCATCGCAGTGCTCGACAAGCTCAAGCTCGAAGGCGATGAAGCCATCGGCGTGAACATCGTCAAGCGCGCCCTCGAGGAACCATTGCGGCAAATCGCTTTGAA